>JAVBLE010000012.1:0-18705 GCA_031553685.1 Paludibacteraceae bacterium
TCCATTATTCATAGCTTACGATTTATAACTTTCTACAAAAGTAAGCTTCTGATATGTTCCGAGTAATATTTATATGTGTTATTATTTGCAATTCAGTTATTTACATCGTTATTTTGTGATTTTATCCGGACACTAGTGCAAGATTTTGCGTCTCTACTGCTTTATTTTCACATCAAACCTCATTATTAACACATTATAACACCCCGCAATCATAAACTTTACTACATTTGTCAAATGTTAATTAAGCAAATAATCTGAATTTTAAATATTGAATGTTTAATCAAAAAAACTTACGATTATGGAAAAAGCAGGAATACAAATTCTTAGAAAAGAATTAGATGTTGAGAAACTAATAGAAATGCTCAACAGTGCATTAGCCGAAGAATGGCTTGCCTATTACCAGTATTGGGTAGGCGCCCGCGTGATGGAAGGACCCATGCGCAAAGAGATCGAAATAGAGTTGCTCGTACATGCCAACGAAGAATTATCACACGCCACGCTGCTCGTCGACCGCATTATCCAACTCGGCGGAATACCCGTATTATCACCATTCGAATGGAAAAACTTAGCCAAGTGCGAGTACGAAACCCCGTCCGACCCTTATGTAGAAGTTATCCTTAACCAGAACCTGCGCGGCGAGCGTTGCGCTATTCAGCACTACAAAGCCATAGCCGATTTTACCAATGGCAAAGACCATGTTACGCACCAAATCGCCACCACCATCCTGAACGACGAGTTGGAACACGAAAAAGACATCGAAGACTTCCTAATCGACATCGACCGCATGCGGAAAGATTTCATGAGCTTGAAAAAATAAGGAAATGGTAAAACTATAAATGAAAAAGACTTGTTAAGTTTTCAAAACTTAATCAAAAACAGAGGCTATCCCAAAATTTCCATTTTGAGATAGCCTTTTTTATTTCTGAGAAGAATTATTTTGCATTCACACGGAAACGCTCATTTCCAGTTGCAAAGAAATCGACAATTTGTTGAGCGGCAGCAATACCTGCATTGATATTGGCTTCGGCTGTTTGCGCACCCATTTTCTTTGGCGTAGAAAAATAGCGATCGGCATATTTAGCCTGCAATCCGGCATGATTTCCCGGTTCAATATCAGTTACATATTTAAAGTCAGGACGAAGTTCCAGCATTTTTTCCATATCAGCTTCGTCAATCACTTCTTTGCGGGCAGTATTGGCAAGCAACGCGCCTTTCGGCATTTTATTCAATAAATTGAAATTGATCGACTTTTTAGTTTCGGCTGTTGCCGGGATATGCAACGAAACAAATTGGCAAGTGTTGTAAAGGTCTTCCACAGAAGTCAATGGTTTTACACCGTCTTTTTCCATCACTTCGGCAGGACAGAATGGGTCGAAAGCATACACTTCCATACCAAATCCTTTGGCAATACGAGCCACATTTTTCCCAACATTTCCGTAAGCATGGATACCGAGTTTTTTGCCCAATAATTCAGTTCCTGAAGTGCCGTTAAACATATTGCGTACAGCATAAACCATCATGCCGAGAGCTAATTCGGCAACAGCATTGGCATTTTGCCCGGGCGTGTTCATTACACAAACACCGGCTTTTGTGGCAGCTTCCAAATCAACATTGTCGTAGCCGGCTCCGGCGCGCAGAACGATTTTCAAGTTTTTTGCCGCAGTCAATACTTCGGCATCAATAATGTCGCTGCGGATAATCACGGCGTTAGCATCGGCAATCGCATCGAGCAATTGTTGTTTTTCGGTATATTTTTCGAGCAGTGCCAACTCATGACCTGCATTTTCTACTTCTTTACGGATACCATCTACGGCTATTTTGGCAAATGGTTTATCGGTTGCTACAAGAATTTTCATAAAATATTTTACTTAAAAATTAATATCAATTAAAGGTGTAAAATTACAAAAAATATTTTCAATAAAAAGAAAAAGGACACAATCGGTTTTAAATCGCTGTGTCCTATATTTTTATTTTTTGCAAAATTAGTGTTTTGCTTCAAATTCCTTCATACAATCTACCAAAGCCTGCACGCTTTCTTTAGGCAAAGCATTATAAGTAGATGCACGGAAACCACCTACTGAACGGTGTCCTTTGATACCTTCCATGCCCCGCTCAGCTGCAAATTTACCAAATTCGTCTTCCAATGCTTGGTATTCTTCGTTCATCACAAAACAAATATTCATAATCGAACGGTCTTCGGTAGCAGCAGTACCTTTAAATAATTTGTTGCGGTCGATTTCGTTGTAAAGTATATCGGCTTTTTCGATATTTATTTTTTCCATTACTTTTAGTCCGCCTAAGTTTTTCAACCATTTCAGTGTTTGCAAAGCTGCATACACAGGCACAACCGGCGGCGTGTTGAACATCGACCCTTCGGCTATATGTGTGCGGTAATCCAACATAGTAGGGATTGGGCGTGATACTTTACCCAACAAATCTTCTTTTACGATTACAAAAGTAACTCCGGCAGGCGCCAAGTTTTTTTGTGCTCCGCCATAAATTAAACCATATTTAGATACATCGACCGGACGAGAGAAAATATCTGATGACATATCAGCCACCAACGGCACCGGAGAGTCGATATCTTTGCGGATTTCCGTCCCGAAAATAGTATTATTAGTAGTGATATGGAAATAATCGGCATCGGCAGGGATGGTGTAATCTTTTGGGATAAAATTGAAATTGGCACTTTTGGAAGAAGCTACTTCAACCACTTCTCCAAACATTTTTGCTTCTTTCAAGGCTTTGCTTGCCCATGTTCCTGTATTGAGGTATGCGGCTTTTTTCTCCATCAAATTGAATGGCACCATGCAAAATTGCAAACTTGCACCACCTCCTAAGAACAAAACTTTATATCCGGCAGGTATATCCAGCAACTCGGCAAAAAGAGCTTCAGCTTCGTCCATTACTGGCTGAAAATCTTTCGAGCGATGGCTTATTTCCATGATCGACATTCCGATACCATTAAAATCTAAGATGGCTTTGGCTGTATTTTCTATTGTAAACTGGGGTAAAATAGAGGGACCGGCGTTAAAATTATGTTTCTTCATATAGTCAAATTTAAAATATCTGTTGATTCTTCTTCCTTTTAAAAAATCGGCACAAAGGTAATATTTTCGTTTTCGTTTGACAACAAAATATTTCTTTTTTTATTAACAAAAATAATTGCTCAGAATAAATTCAATTAATCGTTTGTGCTTCTGTCCCTAAAATCGTATTTTTGCAGGCAAATTTTTAAATGAAATGAAGAATTCTAAGACATCGCCTTTGTTGAAAAGGTTACTCAAAATATTTTGGATATGTTTTGGTGCAGGTATTTTGTGCATTATTTTGTTGTTTGTGCTGATTGCTAACGGGGTTATTGGTTATATGCCCCCCATCGAAGAATTGCAAAATCCGAAAAATAAATTTGCTACCGAAATATATTCGTCTGATATGCAGTTACTTGGTCGATATTTTCAGAGTAAAGAAAACCGTGTGAGTGTAAATTATAAAGATATTTCGCCAAATGTGATTAATGCATTGGTAGCCACCGAAGATGCGCGTTTCGAGAGCCATTCGGGGGTTGATGGCGAAGCTTTGCTACGCGCAATAGTTGGGTTAATGACCTTTCAGAAAAGTACAGGAGGAGGCAGTACGATTACGCAACAATTAGCCAAACAATTATGGTCGCCCGAAGCAGGAAGTTTTTCACAGCGCGTACTGCAAAAGCCTATAGAATGGACTATTGCAGCTAAATTGGAAAAATATTATACCAAAGAAGAAATAATCACAATGTACCTCAATCAGTTTGATTTCCTGCATAATGCGGTAGGTATCAAATCGGCTGCGAAAGTATATTTTAACGAAGACCCCAAAAGCTTAAAAACAGAAGAAGCTGCCACACTGATTGGCATGTGTAAAAACCCATCGCTTTTTGATCCTAAGCGCCGTCCAAAAGCTGCCGAAGGACGCCGCAATGTTGTATTAAAACAAATGCTCAAAGGCGATTATATCACTCAACAACAATATGACTCTTTGAGCCAAATTCCACTGAAGATAGATTATCAGGAAGTTGACCACAAATCAGGTTCAGCGCCCTATTTTCGCGAATATTTGCGCTTGCTCCTGACAGCCAAAAAACCTGAACGGGAGAATTATGCATCATGGGCTTCGCAAGAGTTTTTGGAAGATTCTTTGGTGTGGGAAACCAATCCTTTGTATGGATTTTGCGAAAAAAATAAAAAAGCTGATGGTACAAATTACAGCATTTACACGGATGGTTTAAAAATTTATACCACAATCGATTCTCGCATGCAACAATATGCCGAAGAAGCAGTGGATGAACACATTCAATTTTTACAAAAGAAATTCTTCGAAGAGAAAAAAGGGCGGAGTTACGCGCCATTTTCCCGCCTGCTCAATCAGGAACAAATCGACGCTTCGATGAATAAATCCATGCGTCAGAGCGACCGTTGGCGAAATATGAAAAAAGCCGGATTTTCGGAAAGTGAAATTATAGCAGCGTTCAATAAAAAAGATTCGATGCAGATTTTCTCCTATTCGGGCATGCGCGATACGGTTTTAAGCCCGATGGATTCTATCCGTTATCAAAAATATTTCTTGCGATGCGCCTTTATGTCCATGAGTCCGGTTAATGGGCATGTAAAAGCCTATGTTGGTGGACCAAATTTTGCTCATTTTCAGTACGATATGGTCAATAAAGGACGCCGTCAGGTAGGTTCGACTATCAAACCATACCTTTATACATTGGCGATGGAGGAAGGGATGACCCCTTGTGACCAAGTTATAAACCAACCATACACCTTGCGTACCGGAACAGGAGGTACCTGGACACCGCGAAACGGCTCTAAAGCCCGCATGGGTCAGTTAGTTACGCTTCGTTGGGGGTTGGCAAACTCGAACAACTGGATTTCGGCTTATGTAATGAGCCTTTACACCCCCGAAGCATTGGTAAAACTGATGCATTCGTTCGGCATCACAGGAAAAATCGACCCTGTAGTATCACTTTGCTTAGGACCCGTCGAAATAAAATTAGCCGAAATGGTGGACGCCTACACAACATTCCCCAATAAAGGACTGCGTGTCGAACCCATTTATGTAACCCGTATCGAAGACAGTAAAGGCAATATAATAGCCGATTTCAGCAAACCAAAATTTACCGAGATCATCAACGAAAGCACCGCCTACAAAATGATTTATATGCTGCAAGCCGTTATCAACGAAGGAACCGGGCAACGCATGCGTTCGCGCTATGGCATCAGAGCCGAAATGTGCGGCAAAACAGGTACCACTCAAAACAATTCCGACGGTTGGTTTATGGGCTTCACACCAAGTCTTGTTTCCGGCGTATGGGTTGGAGGCGAAGATCGCGGCATTCATTTCGACTCGACAGCTGATGGACAGGGAGCAGCCATGTCCCTTCCCGTCTGGGCGCTGTACATGAAAAAAGTGTATGCCAATTCTGTTTTAGGATATTCGCCCGATGAAAAATTCGAAATTCCCGAAAACATGCATATCATTAACGGTTGTCTGAAAGAAGACCCTGACCCCGATGCGCGCGACAATGTAGATAATTAGATTTTAATGAGGTGCATAAATGAAAGATATTTATGCACCTTTTTTGCGATAGATCACAATAAAAAATTATCAGGACGCCCCCCTCCACCGTCCCATTTCGGCAAACATTCGTACAAGACAAAAAACATCCTCAAATTTCCCCTAAAAAATCATCCTCAATTCGCTTATAATTAAATATTTATTTCCAATTAACATTTTTTATGTAATCATTTAGGTATTTAATAGCTTTTTTACCATATCTTCGCAGCGTTAATTTATTAGTAAAAAAATCAAAACAACTTTAACCAATAATATTCATACAGTTTTAATCAAATTATTTTTATCCCATGAAAAGAAGAATTTTACTTTCGTTTTTCGCTGCAACCATGTTGTTAGGTACAACCCATGCAGCCAATCCATCTATCGAATTGCAGCCGTTTGCCGGCTATGCATTCCAAAGTACAGTGTATGGCTACGATGGGTCGGCCACCATCGACGATGGACTTACTTACGGCGGAACCTTATCCGTTGTTTTAAACAAGCGTGCCAGCATCGACCTCACATATAGCCGCGAAGATGTCTCTGCCTATGCCGAGACTTATTATTACGGACCTCTAATCAGTAAACGGACAGATTTTGCTTCCAACTACATTCTGATTGGAGGTACAAAATTATTTCCGGTCGGGAGCGGACAAACAAGCCTTTACGGAGGTTTGGGCATAGGAGCTGCCATATATAATTGGGAGGATGGTTCAACAACACGCTTTGCAGGAGGTGCAAAACTGGGAGTTAAAAGCATGTTTTCCGAAAGAATCGGAATTTTTGCACAAGGGACTGCCAATTTTCCGATGATTTTCTCTGGCACAAGCCTTTGGTGGAGTCCGGGATCAGGAACTTCGGTAGCCGTTTCGAGCGTGGTTCCTTTTTGGCAATTCGGACTTAGTGGCGGACTGGTAATTCAGCTGAATTAAACTTTCTGCAGATAAAAAACATGAAAGGGGCTGTTCTCAAGTATTTGAAACAGCCCCATTTTATAATCTGGTAAGGATGCAAAAAATAGTTGGTGGAAAACAGTTTACTCATCAATTAATCAATATTCTTATTCCGTTTTTCCATCTCTGCCAGCATATCGCTCAGCCGTTCAATCTTGGATTTGGTAATAGCCACACGCCCCGAACGGATAAACTGCAGCACACCCACTCGTTCGCTCAACTCTTCAAATGCAGCTTGGGTTTCCTTGTGATGCCCCGTCTTTTGAATTACAATAGAAGAATCTGAAATCTCCAATATCTGCAAATTATATTTACGAATAAGTGCTTCAAATGTATTCCGTTTCAAGATGCTTTCGGTCGAAATCTTGTACAATGCTATTTCTTGATGTACCAATTCGTCATCGGTATTAAAATACGCTTTGATAAAACCAACCCGTTTATCAATTTGTTTTACCAGTTTCTCAATCGTATCCTTATCGGTAAAAGTTGTTATAGTAAACTTATGTATACCAGGAAGTGCTGATGGCGAAACGGATAGCGTTTCGATATTCAAATTCCGGCGTGTAAACATAATGGAGATTTGATTAAGTAAACCCACCTGATTTTCCGAAAAAATGGTTACTGTATATAATGTATTTTCCATGACAATTTAATTAAAATAATTAAGAAAATGAAAAAGAATGAAAGAAATTTCTTTCATCAGTTATTCAGTTATTCATTCATTCCCAAGCAAAACATTCGTTACCGCAGTCCCTGCCGGAATCATTGGGAATACCATACCCATTTGCTCTACATTGACTACCAGTAAATACGGTTTGTCATCTTTGAGCATATCATCTATAGCACTATCCAATTCACTGCGTTCGGTTACCAATTGGCTATTGATGCGGTAAGCCTTTGCTATCGCCACAAAATCAGGATTATCCATCGGGGTGGACGAGTAGCGTTCGTTGTGAAACAATTCTTGCCACTGGCGCACCATGCCTAAGAAATTATTATTCAGCAAAATAATCTTCACCCCAATTTGCTTTTGCATAATCGTACCCAACTCCTGAATGGTCATTTGGATGCCACCATCGCCCACAAAACAACAAACGGTACGATCCGGTCTGCCAACTTTAGCACCAATAGCAGCCGGAAGTCCAAAGCCCATCGTGCCCAATCCGCCCGAACTCACAACACTGCGATGTTTGGCAAATTTGAAATAACGGATAGACATCATTTGGTTTTGACCTACATCGGTAACCAAGACAGCTTCGTTTTTAGCCGCTTCGGATACTTTGCGAATCACTTCACCCATTTTCAAACTGCCGGCGTCGGGGCTGATTTCATTTTTGATAACCGCCTCAAATTCTTTTTCTTCCAACGGCTTAAACTCATTGATCCAAGCATCGTGATTGTTCTTTTCGAGCAATTGAGTTACTGCTGGCAAAGTAGTTTTCACATCGCCCATTACGGCAACATCTACTTTAATGTTTTTATTGATTTCGGCAGGGTCAATATCAAAGTGAATGATCTTGGCTTGTTTGGCATATACGCTCATATCGCCCACCACACGGTCATCAAAACGCATGCCGATAGCAATCAACACATCGCATTCATTCGTTTTCAGGTTGGGACCAATATTTCCGTGCATACCCAGCATTCCTTTGTTGAGCGGATAGTCGGTTTCCATTGCCGAACCACCCAAAAGAGTCCATCCGGCAGGAATTTGCGCTTTTTCGAGGAAGTCTTTCAGTTCTTCTTCGGCTTGCCCCAATGTTACGCCTTGCCCTACAAGTGCAAATGGTTTTTGGGCATTATTGATTAATTCGGCTGCTTGCTTCACACTGTCCTCTTTTGTATCGGGCACCGGCTGATAGCTGCGGATGAAATTGCATTTCTTGTAGCGGAAATCGCAGAGGGCATTTTGTGCGTCTTTGGTAAAGTCGAGCACTACCGGTCCCGGACGACCGGTGCCTGCAATGTAAAACGCCCGTGCCACTGCCCAAGCTACATCTTCGGCACGACGGATTTGGTAGCTCCATTTGGTAATAGGTTGTGTGATACCCACCACATCGGTTTCCTGGAAAGCATCTGTCCCCAAATAAGACGAAACAACTTGCCCTGTAATCACCACCATAGGCGTGCTATCAATCATCGCATCGGCAATGCCTGTAATCGCATTTGTCGCTGCCGGACCGGAGGTTACAATGGCAACGCCTGTCTTGCCCGAAACGCGTGCATAACCTTGCGCTGCATGTGTCGCGCCTTGTTCGTGACGCGTTAGGATATAGTTTACTTTGTCGTGATAATCGTACAAAGCATCAAAAACGGGCATAATAGCTCCGCCCGGATAGCCGAAAATAGTATCAACGCCTTCTGCCAAAAGCGACTGCATCAAGGCGTGCGAACCGTTTATTTGTTTGTTTTCTGACATATTATAAAAATCTATGTTGGTATTTGAAAATTAAAAAGCCTTTCTCTAAAAGGAAGAGAAAGGCTTTTCTATGATAAAATAATATTGCCTTGTACGCATTTCTCTTCCACTACTCATGGTTGACGAGCACGCTGACAAGGATAATATGGATAATACTGCGTATCATTTTTGTTTTTAATGATGCAAATTTACGATAATCTATAAGAAAAACAAAGGTTTATTTTAGAAATTTACTCTTTATCCTCTTCATGGGAGTTAAAAACCGAAAGTTGGCGCTTGAATATTTCATCTAACGATACTTGGAAGGTTTCGGTAGTGAGCACACCTTGAATGTTTCCGAGTTTCTCTAAAATAATGTGCAACAAATGTTTATTATCGTGTGCGTAAATTTTGAGAAACATGGCATATTTCCCGATTGCATAATGACATTCGACTACTTCGGGGATTTTTTTGATGTTTTCTACCACAGCGTCGAAGAAACTTAAGTCTTTGAGTACAATGCCGATAAACGCACAGGTTTGGTATCCGATTTTATAGGTATCGATTACAAACTCGGAACCTTTGATTACGCCTACGCTCATCAGTTTTTGCATGCGCTGGTGTATGGCTGCGCCGGACACGCCACATTCGCGGGCTACTTCGAGATAGGGCATGCGGGCGTTTTCTGCCATCAGCTCCAGTATCTTTTTGTCTAATTTATCTAATTGGTATGCCATAAGGTTGATTTCAAGGTTTTAGATTTCAAAATTAGTAATAAATGTAAATATTCCAAGTTTTTGTAAACATTCTAAATTTGCAAACATTCCAAGTTTTTTGAAACTTGGAATGTTTACTATGAATGTAAATGCGGACAATTCGCGAATTGTCCCTACGGTACGCCAACTCGCCGATAGGCGAATGCGCGAGGGATAGGAGCGGCAGCCCGCAGCGATCCTAACAGGAATATTGCTCTAAAAAACAATGTGAGCGAGGACTATAGCGGATAGCCCGACCCCGATCCTAGTTAGAGACAAGGCATGCCTTGTCTGTACAACCGAAATGAGAATTTGAGGGGACGCGCCCTAATGATTTTATTTGTTATTGCGTTTTTGTACATTGTAAAAAATCTTCATTTGGTTGCCCAAGATTTTGGTGAAGCCTTTTACATCGTTGCCTGTCCATGCTTTGTTTACTTCGCCGTATTCGCCGAAATCGGTTTTCATCAAATCGAACGGACTGTCCACGCCAACGAGCGTGTAACTGTAGGGGCGAAGGTTGATGATGACTGTTCCGGTTACATTTTGCTGGGTGCTTTGGAGGAAGGCTTCCATGTCGCGCATGACGGGTTCCAGATATTGGGCTTCGTGCAGGAACATGCCGTACCAAGTGCCGAGCTGGTCTTTCCAATATTGTTGCCACTTGGTGAGGGTGTGCTTTTCGAGCATTTTGTGGGCGTTGATGATGAGCAGGGCGGCGGCGGCTTCGAAGCCGACGCGACCTTTGATGCCGATGATGGTGTCGCCGATGTGCATATCGCGACCAATTCCGTATTGTGAACCGATTTGCTCGACAGCGTTGATGGCTGCTATTTTGTCGGTGTATTTTTTGCCGTTTACGCCTGCTATTTCTCCTTTTTCAAATTCGATGGTTAGTTTTTCTTCATTGTGCTTGGTTACTTGCTTTGGATAGGCTGATTCGGGCAGGGTTTGGTCTGATTTCAAGGTTTCTTTCCCGCCGATGGATGTGCCCCAAAGTCCGGCGTTGATGGAGTATTCCATCTTGGTGAAGTCGGCTTCGTAACCGTGTTCTTTGAGGTAATTGATTTCGTACTCGCGGGTGAGCACCATATCGCGGGTTGGTGTAAGGATTTTGATGTTTGGCGCAAGGATTTCGAATGTGAGGTCGAAGCGCACTTGGTCGTTGCCGGCACCGGTAGAGCCATGTGCTACATAGTCGGCTCCGATTTTTTTGGCGTGTTCGATAATGGCGATTGCTTGAAAGATGCGCTCGGAACTTACGGATATAGGGTAAGTGCCATTGCGAAGGACATTGCCGTACACCATGTATTTGATGCTTTTTTGGTAATATTCGTTGGTTACATCGAGTGCGACATGGGTTTTTGCTCCCAAACGGTAGGCTTTTTCTTCGATTATTTTCAACTCTTCGGCACTGAAACCGCCTGTGTTGGCGATGGCTGTGTGCACTTCGTATCCTTTTTCTTGAGATAAATACATCGCGCAAAACGATGTGTCTAAACCGCCACTGAAGGCTAATAATACTTTTTCCATTTGAGTTTATAAGTTAATAAAAATGTAAAACTTCGTTTTCTATACTAAACGCAAAGTCGCAAAGACACTAAGCCGCAAAGATTTTTTCTTTGCGACTTTGCGTTTTTGTGTATTAGCGTTTTTAAGTATATAAAGCGTAGCTTTTATTTTGAATAAATATTATATATGAAACGAATTCGTTATTTTTTACTCCCTATTGTTATTTGTCCATAAATGCGATTGGCAGGCGAATGATCTTTTTGAACACTTCTTTCCAAGTCGGCTTTTCTTTTTTCTTTTTGGTTTCTTCGACGGCTGGATCGTACAACATGCCTGTGCAAAGGCACATACGGTAATTGTTGCGCTTAAGGATATCCGAATTGCGGCAAGCGTCACATCCTTTCCAAAAGGCTTCGTCGTCGGTCAGTTCGGAAAATGTTACGGGCTTGTAACCGAGTTCGGTGTTGATTTTCATCACTGCCAATCCGGTTGTCAGTCCAAATAGTTTGGCGTCGGGATATCGCTCGCGCGATACATCGAAGGCTTTTTTCTTGATTGCTTTTGCTAAGCCGTGTCCACGAAATTTCTCGACTACGATCAATCCCGAATTGGCTACAAACTTCTTGCCGCCCCATGTTTCCATATAGCAGAAGCCTGCAAATTCGCCGTCGACAAAGGCAATGATGGCTTTGCCTTCTTCCATCTTTTTGTGGATGTATTCGGGCGAACGGCGGGCGATGCCTGTTCCGCGTGCAATGGAGGCTTTTTCTATGGTGTCCAATATCAAATCGATGTATTGATAGTGGTTTTCGTTGGCTATTAGGATTTCTATTTTAGGTTTCATATTTACCTCTCCTCAACCCTCTCCAAAGGAGAGGGAGTCTTTTTCAACTAAATTTCTTTTGATGATTTTAATTCTTTTTTTATAAATGTATTACACCCGCAATTTGCTCAAAGCTTGTTTATGCGATACATTCTCGCGTAAAATCAGTAAAACAGAATCGTCGCCGGCAATGCTGCCGAGAAACTCGTGGGCATTCATTGCGTCGATATCCGAAGCGATGGCGCTTGCGTATCCGGGACGGGTTTTGATAACGGCTAAATTGCCCGAAAATTCGACAGACAGTATCCCTTTCTCGCTGATTGATTCTGCCGGCATTGCGTTTAATGACTTGTCGGTAGATAGCGAATAAATATACTCTCCGTCGTCGGTTGGTAGTTTTACCACCCTGAGTTGCTTTAAGTCGCGCGAAAGGGTGGCTTGTGTAATAGCAATTCCCTTTTCGTGCAGTACTTTCAGTAATTCGTCCTGACTTCCGACATGGGTGTTGCGAATAATTTCGGCTACCTGCTGTAATCTGTTATTTTTGTTCTTCATGATAATTATCTTGTATAATTATACGAAAATTCCTGCAAAATTATACAAAAAAATAATCTTGATGAAATATTTTGACAAAAAAAGCAAGTTCAAAAGAGAACTTGCTTTTCGGGTTGTTTTTATAGTATTAGATTTAGAGACTTATTTTACGCGCTCCATATATGAGCCATCAGTTGTATTGATTTTTACTTTTTCGCCTTCTTCAATAAATAAAGGGACGCGAATAGTTGCACCAGTTTCGACAGTTGCCGGTTTGCTGGCATTGGTAGCAGTATCGCCTTTTAATCCGGGTTCGGTGTATGTGATTTCGAGTATCGTTGTTGCAGGCATATCGATATATAAAACGGTTTCGTCGCCGGCTTTTACAACTACTTCAACCACATCGCCTTCTTTCATGTAATCAACACCATTGATCATGGCTTTGGCTACTGAGATTTGCTCGTACGATTCGTTGTCCATAAAGGTATAAGCGTCGTCGCCTTCTTTATATAGAAATTGATGCGGACGGCGTTCGATGCGCACTTCTTCAAGGCGTACGCCCGAGTTGAAGGTTTTTTCAAGAACCCGTCCGGTCATTACATTACGCAACTTTGTACGCACAAAAGCAGGACCTTTGCCGGGTTTCACATGCAAAAATTCTATAATAAAGAAATATTGACCTTCGAGGTCTATACACATTCCGTTTTTTATATCAGCGGTGGTTGCCATTTTGGTGTATGTTTTATATTATTTTCGGTCGCAAAAGTAATGTATTTTTTCAAGAAATAAAACAGTATTCTTTGTAACAATTTCAACATGAATTTCTTTTTGCTGAAAAATTATCAACAAAATGCTTTTATTTGGAACAAAATAATAACTTTGCAACATCTTTTAACTAAATGCGTGCTCAACGATAAATGGGGGCGAAAACCGAAAAGCCATACGAGTAGGGGAACTTAATTTTATATTGTATGAAAAAATATTTAGCAGAAATGATCGGAACAATGGTACTTGTTCTATTGGGTTGTGGTAGTGCAGTGTTTTCGGGCGATGCAGCCGGAGCTGTTGCTGCCGGAGTTGGAACTTTGGGTGTTGCTTTTGCCTTTGGTTTGGCTGTTATTGCAATGGCTTATACTATTGGTGGTATTTCGGGTTGCCATATCAATCCGGCAATTACTTTAGGTGTTTTCTTGTCGAAAAGAATGAGTGGAAAAGATGCAGCGATGTACATGGTTTTCCAAGTGATCGGGGCTTTTATTGGCTCGGCGATTATTTATGCGCTTGTTTCTACCGGCGGACACGCGGGACCTACCATGACCGGTTCTAATGGGTTTGCCGAAGGCGGAATGTGGCAAGCATTTATTGCCGAGACTGTGTTTACATTTATTTTTGTGTTGGTAGTGCTTGGTTCGACCGACAGCGAAAAGGGTGCGGGTAATCTGGCCGGTTTGGCTATCGGTTTGTCCTTGTTCTTAATTCATATTGTTTGTATTCCGATTACGGGAACTTCGGTAAACCCTGCCCGTAGTATTGCTCCGGCTGTTTTTCAAGGCGGAACGGCTCTTTGCCAATTATGGTTGTTTATTGTTGCTCCGTTTGTAGGGGCTGCTTTATCGGCTTTAGTTTGGAAATGTTTGTCGTGCAATAAAGAGAAATAAATTATCTTGTTTTTTTTTGAACTAATAGGTGGGATTATCTGTTGAAAAAGCAGATAATCCTTTTTTGTTTGTTGTTATTTTGTTTATATTTGTCTGAAATATTTTAAAAATTAGAATTATGAAAAAGAAATTACTTTGGAAAACGATTTGTAGATTTTCCATTCTGATTACGATGCTCGGTTTTGCTTCTAATGCAATGGGATTAGAAGCTTTGTTAGTAGATGAAAACTTTCAGAGTTGGAATAATTTTACTGCCTCTGCTTCTACACCAAGTACAGTTGTCAGCAAAAAAACTTTGATAGGAGATGATTTTACCTATACACTTTCAGGTGTAAGTGTGAGCAACACTGGAAAAGGAAACGCAAGTGCTGCTATTGCTTCTGATGGATATCTTAAGATGCATAAAAATACTGAAGTTGCTGGCGCTACTTATGATATTATTATTTCAGCTTTACCATCGGTTACCAGAATGTGGTTTATTGAATATGCTACAGGAGGAAGTCGCGGATTTCAGGTTTGGAAAAAAACAGACACTGATGCCGATTGGGTAAATATTCATAATACTGCAGGAGCTCAAAACGGATCAGAGATACCTATTCCATTAAATGCGACAAATGTATCAATAAAATTCACCAATATTTCTGCTGGAAATTATGCTTTTTTATCTGACCTTAAAATTTGGGGTGATGCAGGCGATGCAGCTATCCCTCCTACAATAGTGTCTTATTCTCCTGATAATAATAGTTATATACCTTCTTCTGGCGCAGTTACGGTTACTTTTTCCGAAGCTGTAACTCGCAGTACGGGAGATATCACTATCGGAAGTATTACTATTCCGGATGGCAATATCAGTATTAACGGAGAAGTTGTAACTATTAATTATAGTGGATTAAATACAGATGCTAACTACACAATGACCATTCCTGCAGGTGCATTTAAAAATGCAGCCGGCACTGCTACTGCTAGTGCAACCACTATTTCATATAAATCGCCTGATACTGTAAAACCAACCATTACTAAGATAAGTTATGTGGATGGCGCTACTATTCCTGAATCAGGTATTATTACTTTGGTGCTTAGCGAAACTATAAACTCAGGAACTGTTAATGCAACGCTTGGAACTAAATCTGTAGCTGCAACTGCTGTTTCGGGCAAAAACATTGCAACTATTTCTTACAGTAGCTTGACCTATGGCGAAACTTTAACTCTTACCATTCCTAAAGAAGCATTGAAAGATAATTATGGGAATGCATTGGCTCAGGATTATATTTACACCTATACGGTTGAAGATGATACAAAAGGAAATGAAATAATTAATTTTTCAAATCCGGTACTTACAGATTATAATACTACAGGAACAAAAGTTGTTGCAATGAATGGAATAGATGTAACATTTGATATTGATGCAGTTGCCGCTACCCGTAATAACGGAGGATATACATCGGCAGTAAAATGTAATGCCGTCACATTTGCACCTATAAACAGTGTTGGTAAATTCCAGTTTTATATACAAAATGGCAGTGGATCAGATACTAAAGAATTTTATGTAGAAAAACTTGTGGGTGAAACCTGGCAACGGGTTGAAGCATTTATAATTCCCGGTAATGGGGGTTTGGCTTGTGTGTCAGTGAATGCAAAATCGTCTGATCCTGTTACTTTGAAAATTACCGGTGAAACAACTTTCTGGTTATACCAAATGGCTGTGTATGATTTCAAAGACAATAGTCCGGTCGATGATGGCTTGCCTCCTTATGTTGTAAGCTCAGTTCCACAAGGAGGAGACGGAAATATTTCTATTAATGGAACAATAAAACTTACCTTTAACGAGTCGGTAACTCTTGGAACAGGTGCTATCACCCTTGACGGGAAAACATTAACACCAACTATAACCGGTGCTAATGTAACTATTCCTTATACAAACTTAAAATATGCAACCAGTTATACTTTAACTGTTCCTGCAGGAGCCATTAAGGATAAATTCAATACAGATTGCGATGTCTATACTTTATCGTTTACAACAAAGGCAAAACCGGTTGTAACTCCTAAGCTTTTTGATTTAGTTGTAGGTCCGGATCTAGCCGATGATTACAGTGATATCCAAGAAGCATTTAATGCTGTTCCGGAGAATAATACAGTACCGTTCCGTATTTTTGTAAAAAACGGAGAATACAATTATGGTTATGGTCGTTTAATATTGGCTTCCAATAAAGGCAATGTAAGTCTTATCGGTCAAAGCAAAGATGGTGTAATTATTAAAGGAGATAATTATGTTGATCGTCTTGGAACCGGCAATCCGGGTACAAATAACTGTGCTGTAATAGATATTTTAGCAAATGATTTTTATGGCGAAAATTTCACAGTTATCAATACAGCCGGTATTGCACAAACAGAGCGTGCCGTGTGTATCCGCACAACAAATGACAGGATTGCTATGAACAATGTATCCCTGCAAGGCGGACAAGATATCCTTTACACAAACACTACAACCGGACGCCAATACTTTAAAAATTCATCTTTCAGTGGAACTGTAGATTATATTTTTGGTGGCGGCGATGTATTGTTTGATAATTGCCAACAATATACGGTTAAGCGCAATGGAACAACAGATGCCTGTGTTATTACCGCTCCTTCTACTTTAAATACACTTCAATGGGGATATGTATTCCTGAACAATACAATAAATGGGGATGCCAGTCAAGATGGCAAGTATTTATTAGGTCGTCCATGGCAAAATGCACCCCGTTCGATATGGATTAACACAACGATGAATATACTTCCGACTGCTTCCGGTTGGGGCGATATGCAAGTAATACCAGCCCTTTTTGCAGAGTATAACAGCCTGAAAGCAAATGGTACAGCTGTGGATTTATCTCAACGCAAAACCGAATACAATGGAAGTACTTCAGGTCCTGGAACTAATACAAAAACTACTTTAACTGAGGCAGAAGCAGCAGCATATACGCCTGAAAACATATTTGGTTTATGGAATGCAGTTGCTTTAACTGAAGCTACAGCTGCTCCGGCTAATCTTACACTTAGTGCAAATACACTTAGCTGGGATGCTGTTGATGGAGCTACCTGTTATGTTATCCTTCGTGGAAATAATGTGATTGGTTTCTCTGCAACAAACTCGTACTCTGATCCAAGTGTTACTGCAGAGGCTACTCCTTACTATGTAATGGCTGCAGCCGAATCGGGAGCATTAAGTTTATTATCCGAAGCAAGCTCAGGCTCTACCGGATGTAAAACAATTACTACAGCAAACAAAGCCTTCTTAAAATCAACATTAATTAAAAATCAATTGGAATTAATAAGTGTTGATGAGGTGGCAAAAATTGAAATTTTCGATTTAAGTGGTAAGAAAGTACAATCAAACTCTGTTTCATCTGCAAATATTGCAGTATCACTTACTAAAGGGATTTACCTTGTAAAAGGAACTGCAAAAACAGGCGAAACAATGATTGCTAAGATTGTGAAGGAGTAATACCGGATTTTTTTAATACTAACAAATCCCTGTAGCCAATTGACTACAGGGATTTGTTACATTTATGGAAGAATATTATGGCTGAAAATTTTCCGAGTTTATAATTGTTTATATATTATTTTAATGATTATCCGCTATTTTACCCCCAACCCCCTAAAGGGGGCTCGCAATCAACAACAGACTGTTTGTGTTGGGTAAGTCCCCTTTAGGGGATTTAGGGGTGGTTGGAAGCATCTTCTTAGAAATTAGGGGTATTATTGCGGATAGACATTATTATTTTTGTATTGTCAAATTGAAACGGAAGCAAAGATAATTTTTAGAGGCTGTTTTTAAATTTCCTTAAAGAAAACAACCTCTATATTTAATCAATCTTCAATCCCTTTCGTATCTGCTCTGTATGAGCTTTTGTATCCACTCGGGTAAATACCTTTTCAATCACACCCTGCTCATCAATAATAAAGGTAGTACGCAGCACACCCTCATATACCTTACCATAATTTTTCTTTTCGCCCCAAGCACCATACAATTTCAATATTTCCTTTTCGGTATCGGCAATCAAATTGAACCCAAGGTTATATTTTTCCTCAAACTTCTTATGCGAAGTTACACTGTCCGGACTTACGCCAATTACTTCATATCCTTTTTTTAGCCAATACTGGTAATTATCATTCAAATCACATGCTTCGGCTGTGCAGCCCGGTGTGTTATCCTTTGGATAAAAATAGAGAACTACTTTCTTACCTCTAAATTGTGATAAACTCACCTTTTCACCATTCTGATTAAGCCCTGTAAAATCAGGCGCTTGTTGACCCACTTCCAACATAAATATTCAATTTAATACATTATTATTAAGTATGTGATAAAAATTAGTTTACATTATTTGTCTGATGATAGAGAGTATTGAACCCGGCGGGTTCACATGTTTATAGATATTTAATTGTTGAAGAAAATTCGACTCCGAAGGAGTCGTAGCTGTTTTGCATAAATATT
>JAVBLE010000040.1:0-40849 GCA_031553685.1 Paludibacteraceae bacterium
CCTTGATTATAAGATTTAAATAGTAACTTTAACATAGATAAAATGTTATGCCTAAAGATACAAAATCTTTGGAAGACAGGAAAGTCCGAGCTTTCCCAAGCTCGGACTTTTTGAATAAAAAAAGAGGGCGTATACTTTTGATACACCCTCGGGCGGGGGACGCGCCCAAATTATCTTCTGCCGGTTACTCGTACCGCAGTGCATTGATCGGATCGAGCGAGGCGGCTTTTTTTGCGGGATACCAGCCGAAGAATATGCCGGTAGCGGCGCAGACCAGAAATGATATGGCTATGGCGGGGACGCTTACGATAAAGGGCCAGTTGAGGGCTACCACCGAAATGATATAGGATAATACAAGCCCGAACAGGATGCCAATTATCCCGCCGATGAGGCTCAGGATGGTGCTTTCGAAAAGGAACTGGAAGAGGATGTCGCGGTTGTGCGCCCCGATGGACATGCGCAGCCCGATTTCTTTTGTGCGTTCTGTTACGGTTACATACATGATGTTCATGATGCCGATGCCGCCCACGATGAGCGAGATGGAGGCTATTGCTGCCAACAGCGCGGTGAGGAAACCGGTGATGGAATTCATCACACCCAAAATTTCTTGCTGCGAGCGTACCTGAAAGTCGTCTTCATCCTTCGGCGCCAGTTTGTGCTGTTCGCGCAGGATGGAAGAAATGTCGTCGATCGCTGCATCGGCCCGGCTTTCGGATGCTGCGGAAGCCATGATCATGTGGAGGTAATCGATTGCAAGGATTCGTTGCTGAATGGTGGTGTAGGGCGTCAGTACAATATCGTCCTGATCCTGCCCCATTTGGTTTTGTCCCTTACCTTTAAGTACTCCGATAATCTTAAACGGGATTTTGCCCACCCGGATATCTTTGCCAATCGGATCTTCGCCGTTGGGAAACAGATTGTCGGCAACCGTCTGCCCGATCAAACATACCTTCGCTGCGCCCCGCACATTGGCTTCCGTGAAATTTGTGCCCCGCTCTACTTCATATTTATTAATCTCCAAAAAATCGGTATTGCCTCCCTGCAAGCTGCCTGGCCAGTTGTTGCCACCGTACACCAATTGTGTGCTCGTACGCACTACGGGTGTAGCCATGGTAACATTCTTCGACCGCTGCAGGATAGCCTCCACATCTTTCTCGGTAAGCGACTGCACGCTCCCCGAACCGATATTGACGCCGCTTTGGCGCTGGTAATTGCGCATTACCATAATCAGGTTGGTACCCATTGTCGAAATCTGGTCGTTAATGCTTTTGGACGAGCTTTGTCCCAAACTCACCATCGCAATGACCGACCCTATGCCGATAATAATACCCAGCATCGTAAGCAGCGCCCGCGTCTTATTGCGCAACAACGCCTTATAGGCTATTTTAAAAAGATTGATAAAATTCATACTGTAAATTTACTATTTCACGATTTACCATTTACTGTTTTTAAAACATGACAAAAAAATAATTTGGGCGCGTCCCCGCCGCGTGCTCATTTCGGTTGTACAGACGCGGCGCACTTCGACAGGCTCAGCGACCACGCCGCGTCTCTACCAATGTCGGCGGGGTCGGGCTGTCCGCTATACTCCTCGCTCGCATCCCTATCCGGTTTGTAGAGACGCAAGATTTTGCGTCTCTACTGCATCCCCCATCCGGTTCGCTGCGGGGTGCCGCTCCCATCCCTCGCGGGACGGGTTGGCTCGCGCTCCTTCTCATTTATTCAATACCTCGTCCACAAATTCTACCCACTTATTTCCTCGTTTCTCGTTTTGTTTGTATTGTTGTTTTGAAAAACATGTTGTATCTTTGTGGTACAAATATGACGATTGCTTAATAACTATTGCCGGAAACACGGGGCGGGTTTTTAAGCAATCGTTTCTTCTTCTATCGCAGTGATACAATACTGAATATGTTGTTTGCTGCCCTTCAAAACTCCAACCGTGAGTTTAACCGTCCCAAACTCTTTTTTGTTATATTCTAACGCAATAATTTCGGAAAAACGCTTTTGGTTATCGTTGTCCGGTTTAGGTTCTGTTCGTCTTTTTTCCTCTGCAAGTTCCAAAATCTCTGTAAAATAATGTGTAATCGCAAGAGTAGATATATAGCGCTTTGATCCAATTTCGGCTGTTTCGTTTATTGATAAAAAACGAATATTGATAAATTCTTTTAAATTGGCATTATACACTTGTTTGGTAGGATTAGCCGCATTCCATGTCGCATAAAAATCTCGGATAATTTTTTTACGCAACTTTATATCTTCCAATGTTGTACCTGTTGGGATTTTAATAGAAGTTTTTGACATAAATTTAAAATTTAAACGGAACAAAAATATATTTTCGTACAAAGGCGGGACGGGTTGGCTCGCGCACTCCCTTATTTATTCAATACCTCATTCACAAACTCCACCCATTTATTTGGCGGAATGGTTTTGTCCAAATAATAGTCGGGCTGTATTCCTATTTCGTCAATCACTACATCGGGTATTCCTAAATTCCTCGACAAACAATAGGTAAGATTATACTCCCCACAAGGCGAACTAACTTCGTATGTATTCGAGATGTCAAACGCTCCAAATGTGGTAGTACCAAACAATTTTACTTTCTTACTTTGCTTTGCTTCCAACAGAAATCCCTCATCAGTACTTAAGTTTTTATGATTGATGATAATCGCGATATTTTTAGGATATTCGTAAATTGTATCTCGTTTTTCTATATGCACTTCTTCATCTGCTAATACAAATTCGCCCAACCTGCTTTGTAATTTATTGTAAAAATCCCAAAATTCTTGTCGTGATTTTTCGTCAAAAATATCTTTGTTTTTAGGATCATTCAAAAAATTCGGGAACATTTGATTATTTAGTTCAGTTGATAAGTATTCCTTTCCAATTATGCGTACCGGATTAGTGTAAAGAAAAGGCAACAATTCTTGGTAACAGTAATTGCTACCACCCATACCATTTCGTATGTCGATAATCAGGTTTTCTGTTTTTAATATTTTGTCTTTATTTACTGCAATCACGCTATCAATAGCCTTCTTTTGATTTAGGTTAAACGAAGGGATACGCAAATAGAGCGTGGTTGCATTCAACTCTTCCAAATATGGTTTTGTAGTTCTAAGAAATTTAGAATAAGTGTCATCAACAGCCGATTTTACAGTACCTTCAGGGAAAACAGGGCTTACACGCTTCCACATACCCCATTCTCCAAATTGCAGGGTGTTATTTCCAATCAATACAGGGTTGGGGATTTTATAGGGCGAAGTGTGTAAGGCATAGTAAGTTGTATTCTGTTTATTACCCTCTTGTGTTATGGTTAACATCAATCGCATAGGCTTTTGGGAGGTATCCATAGTGAAGGCAATATAATTCTCTCCTTCTTTTTTTATCCCAAATTTTGATTTCCCCGATTCGCTTGTCCAAATACCTTCAAAGTCTGCTTCTGTCTTTTTGCTGATATATTTCTCAAACTGGGGAATGTCTATATTCCACTTTTCGAGGACACCTTCTTTATTTGGCATCTCATTCGTCAATTGAGCAATCCCGATATGCCCCGATCGAAAGAACTTCAACCACTCATCCAATGCAGTCGTACATTCGGTCAAAGATTTTGCAGCCTTTATTTTCTTAACCGTTAATTGATTATGAATGTCGTAAGCTCTTTGTCCTTTTTTGTCAATGATATACCGGAAACCGGCATCGTTTTCTTCAAATGTCTTTTTTACCCACTCGAAATTGCTTTTGCAAGTACAAGTTTTTGCTTGTGCGTTGGTTATGCCTGCAAACAAAACAGCTACTATAATAACTGATAAAAATCTCATTATTACTTCTATTTTACATTCCCTAACGAGAAATTCATGTTTTTAAAATCCAACAACATATAATCGTATTTCGAAATAACATCTTGCCCAAGCCTGCCATCATATTCAGAAAACCACCCGGTGGTTTTTTCTGTAAAAACAGGTGTTTGGGTCAGCATGGTTGTAGTTGTGTTGATTTTTATAGGAAATTCTTTTAATCGATAAAACGAATATTCTTTACTGCCTCCCATTCCGGAGAATGTTTTTGTTGCAGCTTCTCCGTTGGCTTCAACTTGAGTTTTGTTTTTGTTGTAATAATTAGAAAACAACCGAGTTCCGGCAGCCTCTCCTGTATCTAACTGAAATAGTAAAGTGTCGTTTACCTGAACAATTATATGATTACTACCACCGGCAAACATCATATTGCTTTTGTGCTTGTTTGTGTTCTCAGGAATTTCTAATATACCGTTTTTATAAATTTTTATGGCTGATAATATTTGCATTTCCGGAAAACCCAATGTGCCGTTAGCCGCATAGTTATATTCGGGGAAAGTCATTTTTTCATCATCAAGTACAAAAAACACTACATTTTTATATAAGATATCACCCAAATACAATGTATCAGCAACTCCTACACTCATATATTCGACCTTGCCGGTACTGCCGCCACCCATGATAGAATCGGATAAAATTCGTATTCCTAACCTCTCGGCAACACTTTTGGTG
This sequence comes from Paludibacteraceae bacterium, assembly GCA_031553685.1. GTDB lineage: Bacteria > Bacteroidota > Bacteroidia > Bacteroidales > Paludibacteraceae > JAFGVL01. Next base: position 4,524 of record JAVBLE010000040.1, read on the forward strand.
GCAACAGAAAATGATGCTCCGGTATCGAAAATCAACGAAACACTATCTTTGGGCGTGCGCACTTGTACAAGTGGAAGTCCTTTTTTGTCAGGTCTTGTTTTTATTTTTATGTTATGCGGAATAGATACTTGCAGTGGTTTTACTTCGGATAAAGCGTTGTATATTTTATAATAGTTTTGAATTGATGCAACTTTTTTGCCTAACAAGCTACCATAGTTATCCATTATTTTTTTATAACTCTCGGCAGCTTTTTTGTATTGGTAAGTTTTGGAATAGTTATCGGCTTGCAACTTCAAAATATCAATCATTGCTTTTGGATTTTTAGCAACGCTATCTATCCCAAGTACAAATTCAATTTCCTTGTTCGATTTTTCATAATTAGCCATCGCACTGTATGTATATGCACGCAAAAGAGAAATCGAATAGTCATCTACCACCCAATGTTCCATATCTAACTGCGAAAGTTGAATGTAATCTCGGTTATTGGCTAATTTTTGTAATAGCTTTTCATCATTTTGCGCATTTACCGCCAAAGACAGAATAACAATGAGAAACGATACTGCTTTTTTCATAATGTTTTGGTTTTTAATGATAAATTAAAACGGCATTTATTATTCTTTATTACTTTCAACCCAAGAAATAAACTCGTTCACAGCATCTTTCCAATACATTTTGTCCCAATTGGATTTTCCTTCGGGAGTGATTTCCTCAAAGTTATGTCCGCAACCTACAAAGGGGCGCATTTTGTAATTTGTCTTGCCTGCCATTTCAAAGTAAACCGGCATAATATCGCATATTTGGGCGCCGGCATCTTTTGTGCCGTAAGCAATAAACACAGGAGTTTTTATGGATGTTAACAGTTCGATACCGAATTGACTAAAACTTTTCCAAGTTCGTTTAGCATCGCTTTCTTCAATCGAAAATTCAGTTGTATCCCGACAAACCGTTTTCCACCACTCATATTTTTCCTCAATGTTGGTTTGTGCTTCCTCTTGCAATATTATCCCCGAATTTGCAGCATTCCTTTCTCGAAGAATAATGGACTCGTATCTGCCCAATATATTTCCACTAAAATATCCGAGCGCATAAATATCCGGATTTTGTTTGGCTAAATGGAGAGCTACATGTGCACCTTGCGAATGTCCTAACAGGATAATTTTATGCTTATCCACCCAAGGTTGCTTCCGCAAAAAGTTGAGGACGATGTTGCTTTGTTCTACATTTTTTTCCAAATAATTTTTTTGCCAATATTGGGCGTCGTAAACACGAGGCTTTGAGGTGTCCGGCACATACGCAAACTGATCATTCAATTGGTTTGGATTTCCAATTATCGGTGTGTTAGGCTTAGAAATTACAATGATATTATATTTCTTTGAAATTGTCTTGTAATCAAAATTGTTGATACCAACAATGAAGAAAGTGCCATCTTTTTTCGGTCCAATCAAAGGCATCGGTAAAGAACCGAGGCAAAATAGAATGGTTGGTTTCTTTTGGGTAATATCCGCATCTATTTTGATAAACCGGATAGTGTCGTTTTTATCTACGATACTGAACAATTTTACATTGTCTACCGGTAGTTGGGCATTGGCGCAAACTGCCAATAACCATAAAGAGAAGAATGTTGCTATTTTTTGCATAGTATTTTAGGGATTTAAAAATTTAAGGTAAAAATTCTGTGCTCCCCCTCGTTTCCTAACGAGGGGGAATTGGTAAAGCGTTTCCAAACGCTAAAAAGCTGCGTTGCAAACGCATTACCAATAGGGCTGTCTCAAAAGTCAAAATATTATTTTTACAACTTACGATTTACAAATAACAGGTGCAGCGCACCGCAATCTTTGTAGCCGTGCTTTAGCCCATGGATAAAATGTAAATGCAAAATAGAACCGCGTAGCGGTGACATAATTCGCAATATCGCTATGTGTCGCCGCTACGCGGCTTGTTTATATGGATGCTTCTTTGTCCGTGGGCTAAAGCCACACGGCTACAAAGATTATGGTGCTACGCACCTTTTCTATACTCTTACTTACAATTTATAAGCAAGGCTGCCTCAATTTTCTATTTTGAGACAGCCTTAAATTTTATTTATTCTGAAAAATCAATATTCTTCCATCATATTATCGTCTTCCAAAAGGTCGCCATTGTTGTGTTTCCCTTTTTTAGCATTGGCTTTTTTGCCGTTACCGTTATTCCCGAAATTATAGGTTGCCGTGAGGCGGAAATTAGGTGCATATCGCCAACTCTCGCTGTGCTGGCGGAAATCGTCCGACTCAGTATCACTTACATCGCGTTTGGTGGCAAAGATATCGCGAACAGTAAATGCCAGGCTTAACTTTTTATCCCAAAAAGTTTTTTTCAATCCTAAATCAAAGCTATACTCCTGCCCGTTTTCTCCCTGGCTAACTACGCGAGGCGACTGATAATTGGCTGTAAACTGTCCGGTAAATGTTTTGGAGAACATAACATTTGCCAGCAAACGGAAATTCCACGACAAGCTTGAACTGCCGTCAATATGTACCGGTTCGGCTGCCGATTCGGGCGTGAAATCGGTTGCCAGCAACTGGTAATAATACCCATTAAGCGTTCCGGTAAGGTTCAGAAATTTGGTTGGTGAACTCTTTGCCACAAATTCCAATCCGCTCGACTGCGATTTGGTCGCATTCATGTAAGTAGTATTCATCACGCCGTAAACATCCAAGAACCGTACGCGTTGGATTACATCGGTTGTATATTTGTAATACAGCGAAGTGGAAAACGAAAGTTTATCCCAAGCTTTCAGGTGGTTCAGCTCAATCGAGTTAGTAAACTCGGGGTCGAGGTCGGGGTTTCCGTAACTGATGCTTGTGGGGTTGCTCACATCCTTAAAGGCATTCAATTGCCTGCCGCGCGGACGGTTGATGCGACGCGTATAGTTCAGTTGTACCTCGTTTTGTTTGGGCAGCGAATACGACAAGAACGCCGTCGGGAACAATTCAAAGTAATCTTTTGTCGGATTTTCTATTCCATTGCCTGTATTGTCCACTATCGTGTATTCGCCACGCAATCCGGCATGAATGCTGAGTTCCTTGACCTTAGTACCATAAGTACCGTATGCGGCATATACTTGTTCGTGGTATTTATAGTCGTCGGTAAGGCTTGGTACGGGCTGGAACGACAACCCGTCGAAATTCTCCGTTTCGGAGTACGAGTTACGGTCTTGTACGCGGGCATTAATCCCGGCTTCAATCTTAGTCAGTTTGGTAATTGATTTCGAAAAATCGCTTTTCAGTTCAATGGTCTGATTTCTGTTATTGCTTGTTTGATACTGGTCTCTCAGGTTGGCAGGAATATTTATCCCCGAATTAAGGTAATTAGCCTCACCATACATTTTCGAGGACGAATAGGCAAGCGTGCTGTGCAGTTCTGTCTTATCATCATATTTAAAGGTATGGTCGAGCATGGCGTTGCCCGAATTCTGGTCTCCGTCAGTATTATTCAATCGCGAATAATCCTGGAGCGTTGTCAGGTTATTATATTTCAAATAAGAAGTCAGGTTATCCGAACTCATCGATCCATTAAAGAAATATCCGCTTACGCCCACACTGTTTTTATTATTCAAATGATAAGTCAGCCCCAAGCGCGACATCAATCCAAACATATTCATTTCAGTTTTCCCCTTTTGGTTTAGGGTACTGTCAACATCACCGGATTTGCTCAAATAATCCCGGTCAGAAAAACTCTCGGAAGCGTTGTACATATTCCGTATGCCGAGGTTGAAATATCCTTCCCATTTGCCAACATTAAAATTGATGTTCCCGCCGGCAATCTCGCCAAGCTTGGATTGCAGCGGATAAGTCAACCCAAAATTCACATTGCCGAAATATCCGGCTTTGCGGTCTTTTTTCATCACCAGATTAATAATCCCCGCACTTCCTTCCGAACTGTATTTTGCCGATGGGTTCGATATAATCTCGATAGACTGGATCGTTCCGGCAGGCATCTGGTCAAGTATCTGCCCGCGGTTATCTTCGGTTAGTCCGGCAGGTTTGCCGTTAATCCAGATTTCTACATTCGAGTTGTTTCGAAGCGAAACATTGCCATCATTGTCCACCTGCACCGAAGGGATATTTTGCAAGGCATCATTAGCGCTTCCTCCTGCAGCAACAATATTTTGATCAACAGAAAACACTTTTTTATCTACCTCAAACTTCACCTGGTCGGCTTGTGTTACTATTTCTACTGTTTGAAGGTCTTCCACATTTGCTTTCAATGCTATAGTCCCCACATTAACATCCGGTGTAGCTCCTTTTATATTAATCCGCTTCGTGGCGTCGGTATATCCGGTAAAAGACGCTTTTAATAAATACATCCCTGCCTTTACATTCGAAATCACAAAAGTCCCATCATCCGCTGTTTCAGTACCAGCTATAATGCTATCTCCCTTCAGCAGCACTATATCTGCATAGCCGACGGGTTGATTATTATTCAATGGATCGGCCACCGTACCGCGCAAAGTAACTTCCTGTGCCTGTGCCAATATCCCGAAAGGCATAAAAACGAGGGATATAAAAATCTTTTTTATCATAATTAAACTATTCAGAAACAGCTTCAACAGCAATCAAAAATTGAGCCAAAAGAGCACAAAAGTAATAAACTTTATTTTAGGGGTAGTCTAAATTGGATATTATGTTTACAAAACAAATTCGACAGGACGGATTAATACACAAAAAGCAAGCCCACAAATCCATCCGGAACAAACAACAACTAAAATCAGGACGAACTTGAGGCTTGCTAATATAAAAGGGTTTCGTACCGCCGAATTTGCAATACGGCGGTTCTAAGTATAAGGATTTTTGTAATCCGGTTGTATTTTTTCGCATTATAAATGCTTATACTCTGCCGAATTACAAATTCGGCAGGACGGAGGTAGAGGCGTTGCATTTACTCCCATAGATCATGATCTCCAATTCAACTTTGCTCAATGACCGCATGCAACGCTCCTGCCCTACTCCTTTCAGGGTATTGTCAAACTCGACGAGCAACCATCCGGACGAGTATAAGTAAAGGTTACTGAACCGGCACTGATTCCTGTTACCACACCCGCATTGGTTACCGTAGCCACACTTGGATTGTTGCTCACCCATGTGCCGCCCGATGTGGGTGAGAGCTGACTGGTACTTCCAATGCAGATGCCGGTAGCGCCGGTTATGGACACTACCGGTTTGGGGAATGTCTTAATGGTTACAGCGTCAGTCGGGGTCGATCCGTTCACTATGGCGCGGATTTTAGCCGTTTCGGGCAGGTTTTCCACTATAAGCGTTCCGGCTGTTTCGTTGATATCTGTCCAGGTCGTAAATGGACTAAAGGCATATTGCCATTTGGTAATTGTTCCCCAGTTATCGCTTAAACTAACCGGTACATTACTACTTCCTGCACATACGACATGGCCTGACAAAACAATTGCCGAGTCCTTCGCTGTACACCCCATAGCGTCGGTTCCGGTTACATAGTATTTATATATTCCGGCTGCACTCCGGGTTGCATTTACATTTTTGCCGGTTGTTGTGTTCAAGCCTTCGGCGGGCGACCAGGTAAACGATGTGGCTGTCCCATCAGCAGTAAGCGCCGCTGTCTCTCCAATGCAATTGGAAATATTTCGGGTAGATACATTGACCGATATTACCGGACTGATTGTTGAAGACAGTGCACTGAGGTTTCCGGCGCTGTCTACTGCCTGGATATGAATATAAGTGGCATTCGTTAACGGCGTGTAAGTTATTAGCTGATTGTCTTTTGTCGTAACGGTAGGGTTTACAATAACATGTCCCATTCCGTCGCGAATAATCACAGGTTGTCCGTTCGGGTCGTGGTCTTCGGATATAAAATATCCTGCCAAGCCGGCTTTGGGAGTTGCCGAGATGGTATCCGAATGGTAGGTTCTTGTTTGGTCGCCAATATCGGTTGCCATTACATGGAATTGATTGGCGGTTCCATTGTCTTTCGATTGTATGGAGATGGTTTTACAAGCTGTCCGGACAGCTGTGGGTTTATCCGGAGCGGCTACATCCATGGCACAATGGGCATCGGCACTGGTTGCTTGGGTAAATTGGGCCAGATAAATTAATGTATTGGCAATGATTTTTTGTTCATCTAATGTTGCAGATGCGTTTGAGTGCCCGGTTTGAATTTGAGCCATGTTATTCCATGTTGTCAAATAAAAATTTCTATTATCTGTAGTAGCGATATCGAATTTCATCCAAATTATCCCATTAGCTATTTGTCCTAAAGGATGAGTATAAGGAATTGTAAAAGATGTCCGGGCAGAAAGATCCCAGGGATATTTTAATAGGAAACCATCATTTACCGCTTTAACAGTTGAAGAACCAGCAAGGTATGATCCTACTGATGGTGTGCTCTCATTTAAATATGTATTTACTAAATAGTTAAAATTCACATGAGGAGCACCACAAGTACCTTGATTCATATTTGAAGATGTGTCATGTCCCAATAATACCCCACGCCCTGTTTTAAGAAAAGCTTCCACTGCATCACGGGCGGCAACAGATAGGTCTCTGCTATAATTACAGTCCCAAGTACCAAACATGATTACATCATATTGATAGTTTCCCTCCGCATCTTTCAGATAAGAATCCGGATTAGCATTGAAAGAAGCAATCGCTATCGGATCGACAGCAATCAGACCCATCCCCGGATCGGTTTCCGTTGTACCCATCCATGTTTTCAATTGATTACTACCTGCTATATCAGGAAAAACATTCAATACTTTGATCTTTTTCCCATAATTAGCCGAACAGGTTTGCCAACTGGCGCCGTTATCGCCCGAAATCTTAACCGTGTAATTGTACTTCCCCGGTATGTAGCCGGGCAATGCCGAAGGATCCCATGACAGATGCACATAATTTTGCCCTGCAGGAATGGTTGCTGTAAGAGGAAAATCGCCGGCTCCAAAAGCCGAGATCGCCGAGAACATCCATGAGAAAAGAAACAAAAAATTCTTCCTCGTAAAAATCTTTTTCATTGTAAATAAAGTTTTTGTTTTGCCTCAAGTTCCCATTGGCAGGTTTGTAGAATAGAAAAAGCGTGGAACTATGCTTATCAGTAACCGAGGCCCTAGGAGACCTAACATACCTAATAAGTATAGCCCACGCCGCATAAAACGATGTGAGCGTTGATTACTCATTCTTGGTATGTTGAAATTTCCTAGGTTTCGGTTACAAGAATAAAAGCAAACGCTTTTTGTTTTTAATAAAATGGGGCCGACCGTTGTCGGTGTTATAAATACAAAAGTAAAACTATTTTTGTTAAATGCAAAAAAGTAAAAAAATCAAATATTTACTCAAATAAAACCTCGATTGTTTTTCGAAAGATTGTTTGGTTGCTGTACTTCGACAAGCTCAGCAACCAAGCAATCTTTAAATAAACAAACAAGTTAAATTTAAACAATCCTCCACAACAGACAGATTTTTGGGAAGTGTAAAACAAAAAAATGTTGATAAGTTTTGTAGCTAAGAAAAATTACCTATCTTTGCAAGCCCAAAACGAAAATATAACAATATAAAATACAGGTCCAAATGAAAAGAACATTTCAACCTTCGAACAGAAAAAGAAAAAACAAACATGGTTTCCGCGAGCGTATGGCTTCGGCAAACGGTCGTCGCGTGTTAGCTTCGCGTCGTGCAAAAGGCAGACATAAACTTACTGTTTCTGACGAAGTAAAAGGAAAATAATATTGCTTACTTATATAGCAAGATTCAAAAAAGTAAAGGCTCTGTCAGTCTTTACTTTTTTTGTTTATATAATTCAAATTAAGTATTTTAAAATAAATAATAGAGATTATATTCAATAAGATATTATAGAATTAAAAATCAGTCATTTATTACCCCTAATTAGCTTCGCTGACCTCCGGTTCCCTAAAGGGGACTTTAGCTTAATTCAATCTGTTTGTATCTGCCAGAAGCCCCTTCAGGGGTTTGGGGTGATAAAATAAGTTTGTATAATTTATTGAAAAACATATATATATGACTCTATTAAATATAATCTCTAATGATACATTTTGTAACCATAAAATCTATTAGCCAGAGATTGCTTCGTTCCTCGCAATGACGACCGTTAACCAAAGCGTCATTGCGAGGAACGAAGCAATCTAAATCGATAAAACATATCAATAATTTATTTTGTAAAATTACTACTTAAAGTAAAAGAATTTTTCGTCATGGCAGGCTTGGTCCACAATCGTAAAAGACTAATTGTTCAGACAAACAAAGCAAACCATGCTGCCAATGCGATGTCTCGTACACTCAGTCGCTTTGGATGATATGACGATTCTTTTGGGGGGAAATAGAGAACAATTAATATGCATAGAACATCTGTTTTCTTGCCTACTCATCAACTTTTTTATACTTTTGACTTTTAAATAATTTTTTGCTCGAAAAATATGAATATCAAAGTAATAATAAAACATATTGCTATAGCCATTGGGATTGTGCTTGTGCTTGGTTTTGTAACTTTGCAAATACTGAAAATATATACCCATCATGGCGAGTCGGTCGAAGTGCCGAACCTGAAAGGCATGAAATTAGAAAAAGCCGTTTTGTTGCTCGACGGGCAAGAGGTATTGGTGGAAGTGATCGATTCGATATACGACAAATCGCTCGCGCCGGGTATTGTAGTCGAACAAACACCTGTGGCAGGTAGCAAAATAAAGAAACACCGCGAAATATATTTAGTTATCAATTCGTACTTCAAACCCCAAATAACAATACCCGATGTGCGCGACCTTTCGTACCGGAACGCACGGGCAACACTCGAAGCAATCGGCTTTGAGATAAAAAATGTGGAATATGTCCCTTCGGAATACAAAAATCTGGTGAAAGATGTGAAAATGAATGGCCGGATACTGATGCCGGGTACGAAAATAGAAGTTGAGTCGGCATTGACACTTGTGGTTGGAGGGAAGCCAAGCGACACGGAAGTCGTTGCCCCAAGCCTTCACGGGTTGCGCTACGAGGAAGCGATAAGCCGCCTTTATTCAGACTCGCTCAATATCCGTTCGGTTGTTTTTGAAGGCGCCCCACGCAATAGAGCCGACTCGTTGCAGTATGTTATTTACAAGCAAAACCCGATAAAAGGTTCCCCAATGCATGTGGGCGGATCGATCAATATCTGGCTGACAAAAGATAAATCACTCCTCGACCTGCCCGAAGAAGAATATGACGCTACATTGGATAGCATCCGAAAGTTGCATCCGAAAGATATTGAAGATTTTGGCTTCTAAGATAATGAATTGATGAAACCTGAATTTTTGCACGAAACAGACGAAGAGGAGTTGGATGAACTGGGAGAAGCAACTCCGAAGGAATTATATGAACACCACCGTTTTGTGGTGGACAAAGGGCAATCGATGTTGCGTATCGACAAGTATCTGGTCAATATCATGCCCGATATTTCGCGCAACCGCATACAGGATGCTGCTGCTGCCAACGCCATTTTGGTAAATGATAACCCGGTAAAATCGAATTATAAAGTAAAACCGCTGGATGTGATTTCCATCTGCATGGCTTATCCGCCCAACGAGTTTGAGATTGTGCCGCAAGAAATCCCGCTAACCATTGTTTACGAAGACGATTCGCTGATTGTGATAAACAAACAGCCGGGTTTAGTGGTACATCCGGGTTTTGGAAACTTTGAAGGCACTTTGCTCAATGGTTTGGCCTGGTATCTGAAAGATAACCCGAACTTTGATGTAAATGACCCGCGCCTTGGACTGGTGCACCGCATTGATAAAAATACCTCGGGTTTATTGCTCATTGCCAAAACCGAAGATGCCAAGACAAAGCTGGGCAAACAGTTTTTTGACAAAACAACACACCGGAAATATGTTGCCCTTGTGTGGGGTAGCATGCAGGAGGATGAAGGGACAGTTACAGGCAACATCGGGCGCGACCCGAAAGATCGTATGCAAATGACCGTCTTCCCTTCTGGCAGCGAACAAGGCAAACATGCCGTAACGCATTACAAAGTGATTGAACGGTTGGGTTATGTAACCCTGGTAGAGTGCCGCCTGGAAACCGGACGCACACACCAGATCCGGGTGCACATGAAACACATCGGGCACACCTTGTTCAACGACGAGCGCTATGGAGGAAATGAAGTACTGCGCGGGACGACCTTTGCTAAATACAAGGCTTTTGTGCAAAACTGCTTTGCCATTTGCCCACGGCAAGCGTTACATGCCAAGACGCTCGGGTTTGTACATCCGGCTACAGGCGAAGAAATGTTTTTCGATTCCGAAATTCCGGACGATATGCAAGCCCTGATTGAAAAGTGGCGGGGATATATTGCCAGCAGAAATGATATTTAATTTTACAAAAATGAACAAAATACTTACTTTCGTTGTTTTATTGGTTTTAACAACAAGCGCTTGCACCAGCAAACCAAAAGAACCTGAAGCGAAAACAAATCAACCGAAGAAACCTATGGCAACAACAATTCATCTTACCAAGGAAATGTTCCTTGAGCGCGTGGCCAACTACGAAACAAACCCTGCCGAATGGAAATATCTGGGCGACAAACCTTGTATTATCGATTTCTATGCCAACTGGTGTGCGCCATGCAAGTCGTTGGCTCCTATTTTGGAAGAACTTGCGCAAGAGTATGATGGCAAAATTTATATTTATAAAATAAACACTGAAGAGGAACAGGAATTAGCTGCTTTGTTTGACATCCGCAGCATCCCGACATTGTACTTCTGCCCGATGGAAGGAAACCCGCAGGTAGCACACGGCGCGTTGCCGAAAGCCGAATTGAAAAGAGGTATTGAAGAGATTTTTAAAATAAAATAATATTAGTTCCATGTTCAAAGTATAAAGTTCAAAGTTTTCGAACATGGAACTTTACACTTTGAACCTTAAACTATTTGAGTATGAAAACGAAAATTACCACCGCCGAATACATCAAGGCAGTGAAACAAGCCGACCGGGCTATTGCACTCGAAAATGCGACCGGGTTCAGGGCAACCACCCGAATACACAAATCCAAAAAACACTATAACAGAAAAGAGAGTAAGAAAATTGATTTCGATACTCTCTTTTTTGTTTTAATATAAATATAAACACCTATTGTATTTCTATATCTCCATACTCTATATTATGAACATTCCCCTTTCCCAAATCAAATACTCCTCCGGGTTTCAATTTTACCGAAATTTTTTATTTCTCTCTAGTTGTAAATTTTGGTTTTGCCAGGAAACATCTGCGTTGACCATAAATTTATTCTCCTACAGATAACGAGGATTAACACTGATTTTATTTTTTTACAAGTTTACCTTCGTTATTTATATAGAACTGTTTGTGAGTTATATCAACTCTATCAGGCTCGTCAGACCTGTTTCCGTCTGCATCTTCGGAATAAACAATTGTAGAATCAGTCAATGTTATGAACATATCTTTTTTGATGGAAAGATGTTCCATAATGTCTTCGAGTTCTTCACTTCCACATTGATTAAATAACTGCAAAGTTGACATGTGATATCCCCACCACTTATGATTCACCACAATGACAGGCAATGGACTATCTGCATGGTTATTCAGGTATAGAATAGCTACATAATCCCCACTTTCAAATAGTTTCCCTATCAGGTGAGTTCCTTCGGGAGCATATTTCTTTATTACACTATCAGGAAAATCCGTCGAAGGAATTTTTATATCCTGCCAACAGCTCATTTCAAATGGTAATTCGACCACAGGCATTTGTGCAACATAATCGGCGAAAGAATATGCGCCAGAAGTTTCCACTAATATGGTGTCATTGCCTGTGGGTTTAGGCTCTTGTTTCTGACACGAAAGAAGTAATGAGCCAAATAAGAATATGATAAGAGATTTTCTCATGTGATTCGGGTTTCTATAAAAGTTTAGAATTTCCCCGAAATTTCCTCCTCCGGCAAAATAACAATAACCGGATCGCCCGAAGGTGAATAGTTGTGATTTTGGCAAGCAAATAGTTGGTCGACTAATTGGCTGATTTCGTCTTTGGATAAAACCTTCCCATAAGGCATAGCCGTAGCGCGTGCCAGCGAAAGGGCAATTTGTTTGTGTACTGCCGATTTATCTTTGGTCAGGTTGCGGCTGTCGGCAATCATTTCTTCAATAATCGCGGCGCATTGGCTTACTTCTATATTGGCAGGAATGCCGTTAATACGATATGTGTTTTTACCAAACAAATCGATATCAAAGCCCACAAACGCCAAATCGTCTTTTATCTCTTCCATCGTCAATGCGTCTTCTACCGAAAGGTCGATTAGTTCAGGAAAAAGCAATTGTTGCGACACCATCTTTTGTTGTTCGATGGAGCGCAGGTATTGCTCGTACAAAATGCGTTCGTGCGCGCGGTGTTGGTCTATAAACATCAAGCCCGATTTGACAGAGGTAAGAATATATTTTCCTTTAAATTGAAAATATTCGGAAGCAGTTTCGGCAGCCGGTTTCTTTTCTTCTTTTTCTTCGGATAAGGACGATATAATTTCCATCTGTGTTTGAACCGGTGTGTTGCCTTCGGACTCAAAGCCGGCGTAGAGTTTTTCCCAATCGAACTGTTTCATTGTTTTGGGCGTGTAAGTCGAACTGCTTGAAGATGATGACCCGGACGAATTTGGTTTAAACGGATTATAAACGGGATTAAAACTAACGGTGGGTGCGGATATTTGTGTGGAAGATTGCACCACAGGCATATCAACCGAATTATCCTGGTCGAAATCGATACCCGGCACTACATTGAATTTGCCCAACGCCTCGCGCACCGCAGCTAGAAGGATTGACCAAAGGGCTTGCTCGTTCTCGAACTTAATTTCGGTTTTAGTGGGATGAATATTTACATCAATTGACGAAGGGTCGATCTCAAAATTGAGGAAATAACTTGGATAAGTGCTTGGTGCAATCATGCGATCGTACGCCTGCAATACTGCTTTGCGGAAATACAAATGGTTCATGTATCGCCCATTAACAAAGAAATATTGATTGCTTGATTGCTTACGAGCTGATTCGGGTTTGCCTACAAATCCGGTGATTTTAACCAAACTTGTTTGCGTTTCGACCGTAAGCAGTTGCGCATTTATATTTTTACCAAAAAGATTTACAATACGCTGGCGCATGGAGCTTTCGGGCAAATGAAAAAGCTCGTTGTCATCATGCCTGAGAATAAATGAAACCTGCGGATAGACAATGGCAATACGATAAAAATCGTTGAGGATATGATTAAACTCGGTCGAATTACTTTTCAGGAATTTGCGGCGGGCAGGAATATTGAAAAACAGGTTTTTGACCGAAAACATACTTCCGGTAGCACATCCGACCGCTTCTTGCCGTTCGATTTTAGAGCCGGCTATTTCAATTAATATCCCCAACTCGTCTTCAGCACGGCGTGTACGCAGTTCCACTTGTGCCACCGCAGAAATCGACGCCAAGGCTTCACCCCGAAAACCCATGGTTTGGAGGTGAAAAAGGTCGTCGGCTTGTTGGATCTTGGAGGTAGCGTGCCGCTCGAATGCCATGCGGGCATCGGTTTCGGACATGCCGCGTCCGTTGTCGATCACTTGTATCAGTGTCCGACCGGCATCTTTTATGTTGATTTGGATTTCTGTTGCTCCGGCGTCCAAGGCATTTTCAACCAACTCTTTTACAACCGACGACGGACGCTGTACGACCTCACCGGCTGCGATCTGGTTTGCCACCGAATCGGGCAAGAGATGAATTATATCCATAAATCTTAATTACAATTTACACCCATTAACTGGTCAAAGCCCCAGCATGATTGCCGGTGGGATATTCAGCACATGACACAACAAGCCTGCATTTTTCAAACTTGGCTCTGATCTTCCTGATATATAGTCATTTATACGCGATGGACTTATGCCGATTTCCTGCGCAAGTTGCCTTTGAGTTATTCCTTTTTCTTCGAGATATAGTTCTATCAGTTTGGCAACAGTAGGTTTCCCAATTGGAAAATGTTCTTTCTCGTAAGCAATCACTATATCTGACATAACTGTCAGTTCCACCACATTTTTATCATTTGCGGGAGTATTGTCATTTACTATTGGCAAAAGTTCTTCAATGCGAGCCAATGCAAATTTATATTGTTCTTTTGTAATCATAAAAGGTAAATTTTATATGGTCGAACAATCTATTTTATCATATTCGCTATGTGTGCCTACAAAGCGGATAAAAACATATCCAATGGTAAATTTCACAACTACCACCAGTCTGTAATTATTCCCTTTTATATTAAAAACATAATGCTGATTACCCACATAATCGACTGAAGGAAAATCGACCTTGATGTCGGAAAGGTTACACCATTGTGCATTTTCGGTAATTTCATACCATCGCTCCAAGGCTGTTTGAGAATTTTCCCGACCATGAGTTTGATAAAATTCTTTCAGGGTTCTGTGTGATACAATTCTCATTTATCTATTTTTACGATACAAAAATAACAAATAATATTGATATTCGGGATTATTTTCCGAAAAAATATTGAAAAATAGAATTTTTACACATAAACCATACCCAGTTAAATAAATTTACCATTATGTTTTACGGTTACATCGTTTACCATTTGACGGATTTTTTGTTCTTCTTCTTTTTTGCAGATAAGAAGGACATCGTCGGTTTGGGCTACGATATAATCTTTTAAGCCTTCGATAACAGCAAGTTTTCCTTCGGGAACGGTTACAATATTGTCCGAACTGTTGTAAAATAGTGTGCTTGGGTTGAGTGCCACATTGGCGTTCTTGTCCTTTGGCGAGAGTTCGTACAAAGAGCCCCAGGTTCCTAAGTCGGACCAACCGAATTCGGCGCAAAGCACATACACATTGTCGGCTTTTTCCATGATGCCGTAGTCTATAGAAATGTTTTGGCACGATGGATAAATTTCGTTGATAAAGGCTTCTTCCTGCGATGTGTTGTATTTGCTTGCTCCCTCGTCAAACTTACTTGCCATTTCGGGCAAAAGAGTGTGAAAAGCATCGGAAATTGTTTTCAAATTCCACAAAAACATGCCGGAGTTCCAATAGAAATCACCGCTTTCGAGGAATACCTTGGCAAGTTCCAGGTTTGGTTTTTCGGTAAATGTTTTCACTCTGCGAAGGTCACCATCTCCCCCATTGGCTTGAATGTATCCATAGCCTGTTTCAGGACGGCTCGGTTTGATACCAAGCGTAAGCAGGCAATTATTTTTCGACACAAAATCGAGTCCGGTTTTGATGTAGTCGATAAAATCGTTTTCTTTCAAAATTAAATGGTCGGACGGTGCTACGATAATATTGGCATCGGAGCACATGGCTTTGATGCGGTTTACGGCGTAGGCAATACACGGAGCAGTGTTGCGACGCATGGGTTCGAGCAACACCTGACTTTCGTTAATCATCGGCAGTTGTTCCAAAATCAGGTCTTTGTAGATGGCGTTGGACACAATCAGAATATTCTCGGCAGGTACAACGGGCAGGAATCGCTCGAATGTCATTTGCAACAATGATTTTCCGGTTCCAAAGAAATCCAAAAATTGTTTCGGTTTGTCATTCCGGCTAAAGGGCCAAAAGCGAGCGCCTATACCGCCTGCCATGATTACGCAAAAATTATTTTCCATTATTAAATAGGTTGGTTATAAATATTTCGAGATAAAAATAAATCTACACAAAGAAACAAAGAAAAAGCGAGAGTTTAAAATTAACGCTAAATTTGTAGTTTTATTGGGAATTATTTTTCAACTGTGAAAACCAAACGCAATAACTATAACCTCATGGATATTAACTCCCATTGGTTGCTGAGCGATGTCGAAGCATGATCATCGACTTTCGGTTTCATCTGGCAAAAAAAGGTTCAAAATTAATTAAGTAAAGATATGTATTACTTAACCAATCTTGAACCTTTTCTACAATACAATAATCCTTATTTTTCCGACAAATACTCAGAAATTCCTTCCTGTGTGGCCTTCAATCCTTTTTCTCCCTTGTGCCAGTTGGCAGGGCATACTTCGCCGTTCTCTTCAAAAAACTGTAAACTGTCTACCATACGGATAGCTTCCTCCACGCTGCGTCCAAGCGGCATATCATTTACTACTTGGTGGCGCACAACACCTTCTTTGTCAATCAAAAACAATCCGCGATACGACTGTGGATTCCCTGCGAAAGTAAGTTCGCCTTCGTCGTCATAATCAAACCCGCCGGCAAGCACATCGTAGTTTTTCGAAATCATCAATGAAGGGTCGGCAACCAAAGGAAATCTTACACCTTTAATACCTCCTTGTTTCGTTTCGGTTTGCAACCATTTCCAATGCGAAAATTCCGAATCGACCGAAGCTCCGACTACAGCTACATTGCGTTTTTCAAACTCGTCCATCTTTTCCTGAAATGCAATAATCTCGGTTGGACAAACAAAAGTAAAATCGGCCGGATAAAAGAAGAAAATCACATATTTCTTCCCCAAATACTCGGTCAGCGAAAAGTTTTCTACTATCTCATGACCGTTTACCACAGCCTTTGCCACAAACTGTGGCGCTTTTTTTCCTACTAAAACAGACATATTTTTCTTTTTAAAATGATTAATAATTCAACTGATTTATTTTGCAAATATAACCATTTAAGTAACGCGATACTTGTTATTTTTAGTTTTATTTTAAGAAAAAAGAAAAATCACCCTAAAATATTTTGTGCACAAAGCAATAAAGTGCTTCATATTTTGTTAAATAGATTGCATTAGAATTTTGCTAAAATAGCATTTCTCAAAGAATATAATTACTTTTGTTGCACTTTTTCAAAGCAAAACATGCAGAATTTTTTTTCAAAACGAAATATCTTAATTGGAATTTTTTCGGCATTCTTTTTTATCAATGTACAAGCACAAGCGCTATGGGATATTGGTGTAAAGGGCGGATCTAATTTTTATTTGGGCGACCTTAATCCTACTCTTTTTAACAACCCTTTACAACCGGTTTTTGGAGGGTATGTGCGAGGAAACATTAACGCACGGTGGGCAACCAAACTCCAATTTATGCATGGAAAAATAACCGATCCTTTTGACCAAACTTACAATGAGATATCCATTCAGCAGGAATTTAATTTTTTTGAATATGGATTAAAGCCATATTATGAGCTTGAATACATTTTTTCTCCGTACATTTGTGCCGGTTTGGGACTTAGCTTTTTCAATACCGCTAATGGCGAATCGATTATCACTCCCGACCTTCCTTTTGGAGTAGGAGTAAAATACAAGCCTGTAAAATTCCTGAACCTCGGTTTGGAATGGACGATGCATAAATTGTTTTCGGACAGTTTCGACAGTGTGGACAATCCTTATGAAATGGAAAGTTCGAATATGATAAACAACGATTGGTATTCAATGTTTACCTTTACTGTAGGGATTGATTTGGGAGATCGGCACAGATTTTGTAAACGATAATTATTTCAAAAACAAATTATTGTGAAATCAAATATCGACATACATAACCTTCCGCGCCATGTGGCTATCATCATGGACGGAAACGGGCGTTGGGCAAAGCAGCAAGGCTTGGATCGCGTGTTCGGGCATCAACACGCCATCGGGGCTGTGCGCAATGTTACCGAAGCCGCTGCCGAACTGGGTGTCGAGTATTTGACGCTTTACACTTTTTCGTCCGAAAACTGGGATCGCCCGCAAACCGAAGTGGACGCGCTGATGGATCTACTTGTACGCAGCATCGAAAACGAAACCCCTACTTTGAATAAAAACAACATTCGCCTGCATGCCATCGGCGATTTTTCGCGTTTGCCCGAAGCCGTTTATCTACGCTTACAAAGGTGCATCGACGAAACCGCTAAAAACACCCGCATGACATTGGTGTTGGCGCTTAGTTACTCGTCGCGGTGGGAAATGATAGAAGCAGTCAAAAAAATAAGCATACAAGTTTCCGAAGATAAATTATCGGTAAATAATATTGACGAAAAACTGTTTTCGTCGCTACTGACCACAAAAGAAATCCCTGACCCCGACCTGCTTATCCGTACAAGTGGCGAGTTGCGAATCAGTAATTTCTTGTTGTGGCAAATTGCCTATTCCGAGCTATACTTTACCCCTGTGCTTTGGCCAGATTTCGGCAAAGACGATTTTTACGAAGCCATCGTTTCATACCAAAACCGCGAACGGCGCTTCGGGAAAACAGGCGAACAAATTAAAAAATAATGATTAATGGTAAAATGATTAATGAATTTTCATTCTTCATTCCTCATTTCAGTTTCAGATGGGAAATAAACAAAAAATAAAACTTCTTTCAGTTCTCTTTTTTCTGATAGGTCAAGTAATTTTTGCGCAAGACGATTTCAATGTAGATTATTCGGTAAGCCCGAAGAAATACGAAATACAAAGCATTCGTGTAGAAGGTGCCGAAAGTTTGGATACTACCGTAGTGATCAATTTTTCGGATTTAAAAATCGGGCAAAAAATCTCTATTCCGGGAGATGAAATAACAACTGCCGTAAAAAAATTCTGGACACAAGGATTATTCTCCGAAGTAGCCATTGCAGTGGGAAAAGTGGAGGGCGATAAGGTTTCGCTTATTATCAAAATCAAACAATTACCTAAAATTTCGGACATCCGGTTTGATGGAGCAAAAAAATCTCAGGTAGAAGACCTGACAGCCATAATTGGACTCTCAAAAGACGGGCAATTCACTCCCAACCTCGAAGACCAAACTCGCAATGCAATCATAAAATATTACCAGGAAAAAGGATATGACAATGTGGTGGTCAACATTGTTCCCGACAATGATATGTCGCAACCCAACTCGGTGATTGTCAACATCAATATTGAGAAAAAAGATAAGATAAAAGTACATAAAATAACGCTCGAAGGCAATCAAAACCTTTCTAACTGGAAGATAAACCGTGCAATGAAAAAAACCAATGAGAAAGGAAAAATTATTAATATCTTCAGTACGAAAAAATATGTAAAATCACTTTATGAAGCCGACAAAGATGCTATCATCGAAAAATATAACGAAATCGGTTACCGCGACGCCCGCATTGTAAGCGATACCGTAGTGCGACACAACGAAAAAACTGTAGATATTACCATAAAAATTGACGAAGGGAAAAAATATTATTTTGGAAGTATTAACTGGTCGGGAAATACTATTTACACAAGCGATTTTCTGACCCAAAACCTACGCATCAAAAAAGGCGATGTGTACAACGGGAAATTGCTTAACGACCGCCTGTTCGTAGATGACGATGCAGTAGCCAATTTATATCAGGACAACGGATATTTATTCTCCAATATTAATCCAGAAGAAACCAATATTTCGGGTGATTCCATTGATTTCAGCATGCAGGTGTACGAAGGCAGGCAAGCGGTAATTAATAAAATTGGCATTACAGGTAATACCCGCGTTTACGAGCATGTTGTGCGCCGTGAATTGCGCACCAAACCGGGCGAACTTTATAATAAATCGGACATTATCCGCACACTTCGCGAATTGGCGCAAATGGGACTTTTCGACCCCGAAAAAATGGTGCCGGACATCAAACCTAACCCCGAAAACGGAACTGTAGATATTGAATACCAACTCGAAACAAAATCGAGCGACCAAGTGGAGCTTTCAGCCGGATATGGTGGTTCGACAGGTATTACCGGTTCGTTGGGATTAAAGTTTACCAACTTTGCCATTCAAAACCTTTTCCGCCCAAGTACTTATCGCATTGTTCCACAAGGCGAGGGACAAACACTTAGCATACGCGGAACAACCAATGCCCGTTATTATTCATCGGCAAGCATTTCGTTCCTCGACCCCTGGTTCTTGGGAAAACGCCCGAATGCCTTTTCCGTAAGCGGATATTTCTCTACACAATCAGGTGTAAGCAACCGGAACACAAGTGCTAATTCATATTATTCGCAATTGCTGAACGGGACACAATACCCAACCTATGACGCCGACCCCGACTCATATATCCGTACTTATGGAGCTTCTATCGGATTGGGTAAACGATTGACCTGGCCCGACGACTTTTTTGTGTTGAATACAAGTTTGAACTACCAATTATATTCGCTCAAAAACTGGAAATATTTTATCATGGAAAATGGTAAATCGAACAACTTCAATGTTGGTATTTCATTGAGCCGCAGTTCGATTGATAACCCATTATACACTCGTAGCGGATCGTTGTTTGGACTTTCGTTAGAAATAACGCCGCCATATTCGTTAATTAACGGCAAAGATTACTCTGACCCAAATATGCCCGATACCGAACGCTACAACTGGATTGAGTATCATAAATGGAAATTTAACTCTAAAATATTTGTGCCTCTTACACCAAACCAAAAATTGGTGCTGATGGCGCGTGCCGATTATGGATTTTTGGGTTATTATAATCCGGATCGCCGTTCGCCGTTCCAAAACTTTGTGGTGGGAGGCGACGGATTGAGCGGTTCGTCCACTTCGTATGCTTCGGACATCATCGGGCTTCGCGGTTATGCCAGCGGTTCGCTTACTCCGCGCACTTCGAGCGGAAGCTACAATGGTAACCTATACACCCGCTTGACAATGGAACTCCGCTATCCACTCGTTACCGAAGGAGCAACCACTATTTATGCCCTGGCATTTGTTGAAGGAGGTAACTGTTGGTCTGATTTTTATCAATTCAATCCGTTTGATGTAAAGCGGGCTGCAGGCGTAGGTGTGCGTGTATTCCTTCCAATGCTCGGTTTGCTGGGGGTTGACTGGGGCTACGGATTTGATATGGTTGGCAACGCAACAAGAATTTCGCAATATGGTGGCAGCCGGTTTAACTTCATTATCGGGCAAGAATTTTAAAGGAAACTATTTTTAATGATATGAAAATCAATGATTATTTATGCAAAATCAATATTTCTACTTCATTATTAATTGATAATTAAACATTAATCTGTTATCTTTGGCAAAATATTTGTCAAGAATTTAAATCACTATAAATTTAAAAAACATGAAAAAGCTATTTATCAGTTTGAGCTTACTAATAGCCTCGATAACAATGGCTAACGCTCAAAAATTTGCGATAGTGGATATGGATTATATCCTGAAAAATATTCCCGCTTACGAGTCGGCTTCCGAACAGCTTGACCAAGTGTCGAAAAAATGGCAAAAAGAAGTGGAAACTTCGGCTAAAGAAGCCGAAACGCTGTACAAAAACTACCAAACCGAGTTGGTATTCCTTTCGGCCGAAATGAAAACCAAACGCGAAAATGAAATTGTAGAAAAAGAAAAAGCCACCCAGGAATTGAAACGCAAATATTTCGGTCAAGATGGAGAGTTGTACAAAAAACGCGAAAGCCTGATGAAACCTATTCAAGACGAGGTGTATGGAGCTGTCAAAGGCATTTCGGAAGAAAAAGGCTACCAGCTTATTTTTGACAAAGCTTCAAGCATGAATTTTATCTATGCTTCGCCAAAAATTGATATTAGCGAGGAGGTTTTGACCAAACTCGGTTATGCAAAATAAATCGTAAATTATAATTAAATCCAAATAAACAGTATGTTGAAAAAGTTATTAGTAGCAGTGCTATGCCTATTACCGATCGGTTTGATAGCGCAAGATTTGAAATTCGGACATGTAAATTCGCAAGAAGTGTTGATGAATTTGCCGCAAATGAAAGACATCCAAGCTAAATTGGAAAAAATGGCAAAGGATTATGAAACAGAATTGACCGCAAAAAGCGAAGAGTATGAAAAGAAAATGAAAGAATTTTTAGACCCTAAAAATGAAAATATCGACCCATTACTCAAACAAAGTCGCCAAAAAGATTTGATCGATTTGGAAGCTAAAATTGATAATATCAAACAAGCCGCTCAAGAGCAATTGCAAAGAGAGCAAGCCAAACAAATCGAACCAATAATTACCATGGCTAAAGACGAAATCAATGCTATTGGGAAAGAAAAAGGGTTTATTTATATTTTTGATATCAGTGCAGGTGGAGCTGTAGTGTATGCTTCGGACAAGAGCGAAGATATTACGCCACTTTTGAAACAACGCTTGGAAGGAAAGACTCCTCCAAAACCAACAACTACAACCAAACCGGCAACTGGAACAAGAAAATAAAAATTTGAACATCACAAATTTCAAGAAAGGACAGTAAAAAGCTGTCCTTTTTTTGTTATATATCAAAAAAAATAAGCCAAATTTGTATTATAAATTAAAAAATGATGAACTTTTCTCAAAAACCTGCCCCTATAGGCTTATTCGATTCGGGATACGGTGGACTCACCATTTTGAATGAAATTCGCCGTTATTTGCCCGAATATGATTTTATTTATTTGGGGGATAATGCCCGAACGCCTTACGGAAACCGTTCGTTCGATGTGGTATATGAGTTTACGCTGCAATGTGTAACCCGATTGTTTGAAATGGGTTGCCATTTGGTGGTTTTGGCATGTAATACAGCTTCGGCAAAGGCGTTGCGCAACATTCAACAGAACGATTTGCAACATTTAGACCCTACGCGCCGTGTGTTGGGTGTGATACGCCCAACCATCGAAGAAATAGGTCTTTACACAAAAACGAATCGTGTGGGGCTTATGGCAACTGTCGGAACGGTGCAATCGGAGTCGTATCCGCTGGAGATTAAGAAATTGTTCCCGAAAGTGAAATTGTCGGCACAGGCTTGTCCGATGTGGGTGCCGCTTATCGAGAACGGCGAATATAACTCGGATGGGGCTGATTATTTTGTGAAAAAATATGTGGACGAATTGCTTGAAAAAGATCCGGAAATAGATACGATTATTCTGGGTTGTACTCACTATCCGTTATTGTTGGAAAAAATACGGAAATATGTACCTGATCATATTTCGCTCATATCGCAAGGCGAGTGGGTGGCAAAATCGCTAAAAGATTATCTGGTTCGTCATCCTGAAATAGATAATAGATGTACAAAGAACAGTACTGTGCAATATTTCACCACCGAATCGGTAGAACGGTTTACGGCTTCGGCTTCTATTTTTTTGCATAAAAAGATCGATGCGAAAAGGATAAAGTTATAACTTTGTGAGATTATTCAATATATTAGGAGTAATACAAATTTATGTTGAAGTAGGAGGATAATACTTACAAGTAGCGGCATAATACTTATAAGTTCCAAGCCGATACCTGCAAGTACAGAAACAATACTTACAAGTATCCAGCCAGTTTTTGTTAAATATTGAAAAAAACTTATAAGTACTGAGGCTGTATAGATAAGTACCGGCGTAGTATTAATAAGTACTGCCACAATACTAATGAGTACTGCCACAGTACTAATAAATACTACGATAGTACTTATCAGTACTATCGCAATATAAATAAGTACTAAGGCGTAATTTGCAAATATTGGAGTAATATAAGTAGGGATTCATACAGTGAAATAACAGTCGTGATTCTGTAAATCTGTGCCGACAGGGAAAGAACTGATACAGGATACCCCGCTAATGCGCGATTGTATCGCGTGGTAACTAAAATAAGTTTGGAATAAAGGTTATAAAATAAAAATGCCACGCGATACAATTGTGCAGCAGCGAGGCACTAAGATTTTATTATAAAAAAACAAAAAGGTATGAGTTGCACACTCATACCTTTTTGTGTATTTTTGCAACTTGTGTCCAAAAATTTATATAAAATGAAAGTAGAAACAAGTAAAACCAATCAACCTAATTGGAAAGAAATCAATGTGATTTCGCGTGTACCTAAAGAGCTTGAGAAATTACAAGAAATGTCATATAATATCTGGTGGACTTGGAACGACGATTTAACCGATTTGTTGACCGAGTTAGACCAGGACCTGTTTAAAAAATGTTCGTTCAATCCCGTACTTTTTCTGGAACGGTTGAATTATGAAAAAATGGAGGAAACTGCCAAAGATGGTTCATTTATCAAAAAGATGGATGCTATCTATGCGCAATTTCGCGCGTATATGGATGTGAAACCGGATCCGGCTAAACCTGCCGTTGCTTATTTCAGCATGGAATATGGTTTGACCGAAATCCTTAAAATATATTCGGGTGGTTTGGGTGTGCTTGCCGGCGATTATCTCAAAGAAGCCAGCGATTGCAACATTGATATGACTGCAATCGGATTTTTGTACCGTTATGGTTATTTTACCCAAAAGCTTTCGACCGAAGGGCAACAGTTGGCGATTTATGATTCGCAATTATTCAGCCAGTTGCCACTTGAAGCCGTAAAAGATGAAACCGGCGCACAAATGGTCATCGAAGTACCATTCCATGATCGCATTGTATACGCTAACCTTTGGCGTGTAAATGTAGGACGCATTGCTCTTTATTTGCTCGACACCGATACAATGCTCAACAGCGAATACGATCGTCCTATTACGGCACAGCTTTATGGCGGCGACTGGGAAAACCGCTTGAAACAAGAATATTTGCTTGGCGTGGGCGGGATATACACTTTGAAACGCTTGGGCATTGAAAAACAAGTATATCATTGCAACGAAGGACATGCAGCACTTATCAATGCGCAACGCTTGGTGGACTATGTGCATGCAGGTTTGAAATTCAACGAAGCAATAGAGGTGGTTAAAAGTAGCGCTTTGTACACTGTACATACGCCAGTTCCTGCAGGACACGATAGTTTTGATGAAGGATTGTTTCACAAATATATGAACGCTTTCCCCGAAAAATTGGGCATCACTTGGGAACGGTTTATGGATTTGGGTCGCGAGCACGAAAAGTTCAGTATGAGCGTGTTTGCCTGCAATACCTGCCAGGAAGTAAACGGCGTGAGCTGGTTGCACGGAAAGGTTTCGCAAGAAATGTTCCAACCGATTTGGGACGGATATTTTGCTGAAGAGTTGCATGTAAGCTATGTTACCAACGGTGTTCACCTGCCAACCTGGGCTGCCGGTGCATGGAAAAAATTATATTCTAGAGCGCTTGGCGCCGATTATATTTATGACCAATCGAATATGGCTATTTGGGATAAAATTTACCAAGTGCCCGACGAAGAGATTTGGAAAACCCGTATCGAACTGAAAAAGAAACTGATAGAATATATCCGTTCGACCATTCAAAAGAAATGGGCGAAAAATCAGGATAGCCCCGAAACAATCCTCGAAGCGGTCAGTGCCATCAATCCAAACGCACTGATCATTGGTTTTGGACGCCGCTTTGCAACCTATAAACGCGCGCACCTTTTGTTTACCGATTTAGACCGTTTGGCTCGGATCGTAAACAATCCGAACTATCCGGTACAATTCCTTTATACCGGAAAAGCCCACCCTGCTGATGGTGCCGGACAAGGATTGATTAAACGCATTGTCGAAATATCGAAAATGCCTCAATTTATTGGTAAAATTATCTTCCTCGAAAACTATGATATGCGTTTAGCAAAACGCTTGGTATCGGGTGTCGATGTATGGTTGAACACGCCAACACGCCCACAGGAAGCATCCGGTACTTCGGGCGAAAAGGCTCAAATGAACGGTGTGCTTAACTTCTCGGTGCTCGATGGCTGGTGGCTCGAAGGCTATGTGAAAGGAGCCGGTTGGGCGCTTACCGACAAGCAAACTTTTGAAAACACGGCTGATCAGGACAAATTGGATGCATTGACTATTTATTCGATGCTTGAGAATGATATTGTACCAATGTACTATGCCCGCAACAGCAAAGGATACTCGCCGGAATGGGTGCAAACGATCAAAAACTCGATTGCGAAAATTACCCCCCGTTACACAACCAAACGCATGTTGGACGATTATATCGCCAAATTCTACAACAAACTGGCTCTGCGTGGGGCTTCACTTCATGCCAATAAATTTGCCAAAGCCAAAGAAATTGCAGCATGGAAACAAAAAATTGCCTCCATGTGGGATCAGATTGAAGTTACAAGCCTCAACATCCCTGAAAAGATGATGCAATTGCCGCAGGTAGGCGAAGATTATATACTTACAGCCGAAATCGATGTGAAAGACACACATGAAAAAGGGATTGGTTTAGAACTTGTAGTTACTTATCAAGATGATAAAAATGTAATGCGCATCCACGAAGTGGAAGAATTCCAATTGGTAAAAACCGATGGCTCAAAAATGTCATTCAACCTTGATTACCGCTTGAATACCGGCGGCGTTTATAAATTTGCCGTGCGCATGTTCCCTAAAAACGAAGAGTTAGCACATCGCCAAGATTTTAGTTATGTGCGTTGGATCTAAGATTATCTTTATCCTTTAAATAGAAAACTCAGATGGTGTTGGCTGTCTGAGTTTTTTATTTTGCTTCAAATAAAATTTAGAGATTATACTGGATTAACGGTTTATGTATTAAATTTGAAAAATTAATCTTTTAAAAACTTTACCAACTTAAAAAATGGCAGTAGTATATTTAGGATTAGGCTCTAACTTGGGCGATAAAGCCGGAAATTTATTTTTTGCAACAGAGGAAATTGCAAGAAAAATTGGAGATATCCGCGCAAAATCAAATACGATAGAAACGGATTCGTGGGGATTTGTATCGAAAAATCGGTTTATAAATATGGTCGTTTGTGTAGAAACAGACCTTTCGCCCGAAGAATTATTACGAATTTGCCAGGAAATCGAATTTGCTTCCGGACGGATTGAAAAATCCTGTTGTGCCATTTATGCCGACCGCATCTTGGATATTGATATTTTATACTATGACAATGAAATTATTCAAACAGAACTGCTCATAGTTCCGCATCCATCTATTGCCAAGCGAAACTTTGTTCTTATTCCTATGTGCGAAATTGCTCCTGATTTTACAGACCCTGTGTCAGGAAAAACGATGAAGGAGTTGTTGTCTGAACTATGAAAAACAAAATGTTATTTCTTTTTGCCCCTTAGTACATGACAAAAATTAAAAGAACAATACAAAAGCAAAAAAAGTGCCGTCATTGCAGGCTTGACCCGCAATCGCAAAAGACTCATTAATATTGCTTTTGCGATGTCTCCACGGCACTCCTCGTGTCTCGTCGTTTTGGTCGACATGACGATATTTTTATTGATTAAGGATTAAAATTTATTTTTTGTCATGTGCTAAGCTTTTTGCCTGAAAATAAAAACTCTACCCAATCGTTTGTGTATTTAAAATATGGGACATTTTAATTTAAAATCGATGGGGTAGAGACCATTTAATTTCTCAAAGGTTTAGGGTCGTTTTCTGAACTCCGGTAGATGTTTCCGAACCAACCTTATCCAACTTCCGAATATGTTGAGAATAAAAACCCTAACCTTATTTGAGAAATTTATATAGTTTTGAAATAGAAATCCGGAAGCAATTTTACTTGTTTTCCCGTAACTAAACGAAATAAGATATCTGCACATAATCCGGCCACTATCCACGAGGCCACAGCCAATTGCGGAGGCGATTGTATTATTGCTTCGTTCTTATATGTTTGTACTACTTGCGAAAGCCACTGCGCATTGTACCCTTCTAAAGTAAGCTGTTTGATAATGTAATCTACAAACTTCAGTTCGAAGCGATCCGGATCATTTGAAATGTATGTCAAGTTTTCGCTTCTTTTATTTACTACAAAAACACAACTTGCCCATCCTAAATTATATGGATGCAAAGCCGGTATATTTTGCTTTACACATGCCTGGTCGAATTCAAAAGGAACCTCAGAAGTAAAATCGATGGCATTAATCGCAACATCTATTCCCTGTACAAGAAATTCTATATTATCGTTTGTCAAATATTGATGATGAGCCGTTATTTTTGCATTGGAATTTATGCTTAAAAGTCGTTTTTTTAACACTTCGGCTTTAGGCATTCCGATGTCTTGCTGGGTATAATTTTGCCGGTTCAGGTTGCTTTCTTCTACAACATCACCATCAATTATGGTAATTTTCTCAAAACCCATGCGCAAGGCACATTCAGCAATCACACTCCCCAAACCTGCTCCGGCAAGCAGGATGTGGAAATCACGCATTTTCTTTTGTTCATCAGAACTGATATATATTCTATTCCGGCTATACATAGCAGAGGTGTCTGTTTTTTTCTAAAAAAGAAGATAATCCTTTGGATGTATTATAAACCGGTATTGTTTTCGAACCCAATTCGAAACCAGGCTCTCCAACGGGGTTTGAGCAAATCTCCAAAAGCTTTAACTTCTCGTATGTTTTTTCATCGCATTCGGCAAGCATGATTGATCTTTGGTGCGAACAAACATGATGTACCACATGGGCTAATAATGTTTTAAGAACAATAAGGCTTGTCCGCCCTGTTAGCTGGGTGTTTACGGCAAAGCGCCCTATGTGCCACACTTGATTTTTATCCCCATCTTCCTTTTGGACAAGCTCATTAACATTTACCCCGTATTTTTGTTGGATGGGCAACTTGCTGACCTGATCCCACCGAAAAATGCGTATAGAACCAATAATTTGGCTTATGTTATCCCGTACAATGTAAAAATGTGATTCTGGAAAATATGCCTTTTCTTCATGATAGATTGTTCTTATTTCTTCATCTATTTCAGGAGGAAGAAAGCCTTGATGCGACATGTAATTTGTTTCCACAACGAACCTAACTGCCTCTAAAATAGAGCCTGTAGATATTTTCCACAATGAGTAGTTTTGTGCCTGGTAAATTATCTTATCCATGCGAACACATTTTTCGACAAAATTATCGATAAGAATTGTTCTTGTCAATAGCACTTAAGTGTCATTTTTTATGTTGAGAGTTTTAAGGTTTTTAGAAAAAATATTCATATTTTTACAGCAAATATCTTGCTTTTTTGCACCGCAAAAATTATGGAAATAAAACAATTTTTTGACCCGATAAAAAAACCAAAGAAAACCAAACTAAGGTACAATAACACGAGTACTTTAATTGCAATGTGCGATGTTTTTTCGAGGGTAAATAATGTTAGTGCATACATCATTGATTATGCCAAACAGGAGTTTTTACATGTATCCCCGCATCCGCTGTTTCTTTGCGGGTACCAGCCCGAAGATGTAAAAAAGATGGGTTATTCGTTCTATGAAAAGGTTGTTCCGCCCGAAGACATTGAAATGCTGCTGGAGATAAACCAAATGGGTTGGGATTTCTTTTACAAATCGCCACCCGAAGAACGAATGTTTTTACGCATCTCATACAACTTTTACCTGAGCCACCAAGAAGGAGGCAAAGTTTTGGTAAATCACAAGTTAGCCCCTTTGTGTTTAACTGCTGATGGGAATATCTGGTTAGCAATTTGTTTTGTCAGCTATTCCCCTTATAAAGAACCCGGCAATGTTGTATTTACCAAAAATGGAGAAAATGAATATTATGAATATGATCTCAACAATCAGAAAATCGTTAAATACTCGCCTAAAAAACTGACTAAAAGAGAAGAGGAAGTAATGCACCTTACCTTGCGTGGATATGAAGAAAATCAGATTTCCGACCAATTACACATAAGTCTTCACACCATAAAAAATCACCGGAGGAATATTGAGAAAAAATATGGCGTAAAAAACATGTCCAACGCGATTGCCATGTTTTATTCCTTATTTTAACCCGGTTTTTTTACTTTTACATACAAACACAAGGTTTCACACACAAGTGAAGCCTTTGTTTTTGCATTTTTATTGAATTACACTACTTTTGTTGCCTCAATTCTATAACACCGTTTTCACATGATAACTCCCGATTATATTTTTGAAACAAGCTGGGAAGTTTGTAATCCCGTTGGGGGCATTTACACAGTGCTCTCGACCCGTGCCAAAACTTTACAAAACGAACACAAAGACAAACTGATTTTTATCGGTCCCGATTTTTGGAAAGAACAACCCAACCCGCTCTTTAAAGAGAGTAAAACGCTTTTTAAATCGTGGGCAGAAAAACATGGTTCGACCGAAAATTATACTATCCGCGTTGGGCGGTGGCAAATACCGGGCAATCCGATTGCTATTTTAATTGATTTCAAACCTATTATGCAACGGCAAGTGCGAAACCGGATTTACGAACGGATCTGGTCGGCGTATGGTGTTGATTCGATGCAAGCGTATGGCGATTATCACGAAGCTTCCGAATTTTCGGTAGCTGCCGGCATGGTGATGAAAAGTTTTTATGATTATTTCGATTTATCCAAAAATAAAGTTATCGCCCATTTTAATGAGTGGACAACTTCGTTCGGACTGCTTTATGTAAAACATTACCTGCCAGATGTGGGTACTGTTTTCACCACGCACGCCACTTCCATCGGGCGTTCTATAGCAGGAAACGGCAAACCGCTTTACGACTACTTGCACGCATACAATGGCGACCAGATGGCGCGCGAACTAAACATGGAAGCTAAACATTCGACCGAAAAAACAGCGGCACACCTTGCCGATTGTTTTACAACAGTAAGCGACATTACGGCTGCCGAATGCAAACAGTTGCTCGAAAAAGCGGTTGATGTCGTTACTCCCAATGGTTTTGAAGATGATTTTGTACCAACGGAAAAAGATTTTGCCAAAAAACGAAAAACAGCCCGCCAAACCCTGACAACTGTTGCCGAAGCCCTGCTTGGGTACGAGTTGGATGATGATGCCCTGTTTATAGGCACTTGCGGTCGATACGAATATCGTAACAAAGGACTTGATGTGTTTGTCGATGCCCTGCACCGTTTGGCACACGACAAGCTGCTCGACAGGCAAGTGGTTGGGTTCGTGATGGTTCCGGCTTACAGCAAGGGTGCACGCCTCGATTTGCAAAACAAATTGGCAAACAAAAGCAACGATATTTTGCCCGACAATTTTATCACCCACGAGCTGTTTAACCCACAAAACGACCCGATTTCACATGCCATTCACTGGTATGGGCTTACAAACACCGAAAAGTCAAAAGTGAAAATTATCTTCATTCCAACTTATCTAAATGGAGCGGATGGTATTTTTAATATGTCGTATTATGATTTGCTGATCGGGCTTGACCTTACGGCTTTTCCTTCGTACTACGAACCTTGGGGATACACACCACTCGAAAGTGTAGCATTTGGCATCCCAACCATTACCACCAATTTGTCTGGCTTTGGACTGTGGGCAAAAAAGATGGCAAGCAGCAGTAAAAAGTATTTTGGCAAAGGGGTAATTATTTTGGACAGAACAGATTATAATTATCACGAATTGGTGGAAGAAATGAAATTGTCGTTCCTCGAATTTTCGTTCTTAGATAAAGATGTGGTGGCTAAAATCAGTAATTCAGCCACTAAATTGTCTAAAAAAGCTTTGTGGGAAAACTTTATTTCATACTACAGAGAAGCCTATTCGATTGCTTTATCCAAGAAAAACACCGGAAAATGATGTTGAATTGAAATTCTTTCTGTTTTTTGCATTGTTTCTCATAAAAAATAATTACTTTGCAAACGGATTTTGAATTCAATTAAAAAATAAACGATATGATACACTACAAAGACTTAGGTTTGGTAAACACACGAGACATGTTTGCCAAAGCATTCAAGGGCGGATACGCTATTCCGGCATTCAATTTCAATAATATGGAGCAAATGCAGGCAATTATTCAGGCTGCGGTCGAAACTAAATCACCGGTAATCTTACAAGTGTCTGCCGGAGCGCGCAAATATGCCAACCAAACACTGTTGCGCTATATGGCGCAAGGAGCTGTAGAATATGCAAAAGAGCTTGGGTTTGCTGTTCCGGTGGTATTGCATTTAGATCACGGGGATTCGTTCGAGCTTTGCAAAAGCTGTATCGATATGGGCTTTTCGTCGGTGATGATTGATGCTTCGCATTATTCGTATGAAGAAAATGTTGCCATCACTAAAAAAGTAGTCGAATATGCCCACCGGTTTGATGTAACTGTCGAAGGCGAATTAGGCGTTTTGGCAGGCATCGAAGACGATGTAAAAGCCGAGCACCATACCTATACCGAACCCGACCAGGTAGAAGATTTCGTAAAGAAAACCGGTGTTGATTCGTTGGCAATCTCTATCGGAACCTCGCATGGGGCAAACAAGTTCAAACCGGAACAATGCACTCGCAATGCCGATGGTGTACTTATTCCCCCACCCTTGCGTTTCGACATTCTGAAGGAAGTAGAACAACGCATTCCGGGCTTCCCTATCGTATTGCACGGAGCCTCTTCAGTTCCACAAGACAAAGTGGCTACGATCAACAAATATGGTGGTGCAATGAAAAACGCTATCGGCATCCCCGAAGATCAATTGCGCCAGGCAGCCGCTTCAGCCGTTTGCAAAATTAATATCGACTCCGACGGCCGGTTGGCAATGACAGCCGCTGTACGAGAAGTATTCGCCCTTCATCCCGAAGAATTTGATCCCCGCAAATATTTGGGTCCGGGTCGCGACCAGCTGAAGGAACTATACAAACACAAAATCATCCATGTGTTGGGTAGCGATAACAAAGGATAACTTCGTTCTTCAATAAAACAAAGGTGTTTAGAGAAAATTTCTTTAAACACCTTTTCTATAAAAAACACAATGAACATCGGACAACAACGCATAGCCAACCAGCAAATCGGTCATAAGAAATTCGCCAATCCCAAAGATTTAGTTGCACACATGGGCGCTATACAGGCGCAGGATGCCGCGATGTGCCGTTGGGCAGTGGGTTGCCGCACTACAAATACAACCGGCAAAACAATTGAAAAAGCTTTGGACGAAGGCTCAATCCTCCGCACACATTTGATGCGCCCCACCTGGCATTTAGTAGCTGCCGAAGACATCCGCTGGATATTGAAACTAACCTCTTCGCAGGTAAAACGAGCGGCTTCGCATGGTGATAAACGATTCGAATTAGATGAAGCCATTTTCTCTAAATGTAATAAAATTATTGAAAAATCCCTCGAAGGCGGCAAGCAGCTTACCCGTGCCGAAATTGTCGAACGGCTTGAACGCGAAAAAATCCCAACAGCCGCTCCGGGTATTTATCATATTCTGATGCGAGCCGAGCAGGAAGCCATTATTTGCAGTGGAGCACAGCGTGGAAGAGAAGCAACCTATGCATTGATTGACGAGAGAGTACCGGCAACAAAAACTTACACTACCGATGAAGCTTTAGCTGCCTTAGCTTTACGATACTTTACAAGTCATGCGCCGGCTACGCTTGTCGATTTTGTTTGGTGGAGCGGATTAAAAACGACTGATGCCCGCAAGGGATTGGAGGCTGTAAGACATCATTTTATTATAGAAAAAATACATGGTCAAGAATATATTTTCACAATTAATTTTGAAGAAAATAAAACCCCGCGAGCTTTCTTCCTGCCTGCTTTCGACGAATTTGTGATTAGTTATAAAAATCGCGCCGATGTGCTCAATCCCGCTTTCGGAGCGCGTGCTATTTCGAGCAATGGCATTTTTAAACCGATTATTGTATGGGATGGAAATGTAATCGGTACTTGGAAACGCGCTGTAAAGAAAGATACGGTGGTTATCGAACAAGAATTATTTACCCCGATAAAATCTTCGGAGCAAAAACTGCTTGATGAGGCAAAACAAAGTTATGCAAGGTTTTTAGATTTAAAATCTTAGAAACTGTTTAGATTTTTATCGCAACTTATTTTTTAGCTATTTTTGAGGATAGTTGGATATTTATTTTTGAAAAAATAGCGGGCTATTTTAAGAAAATAAAAATTCAAATAGACCAAAAAGAGCAAAAAATAAGGCGAAATAGTTTATAAAATAGTTTTGGTGAAAATTTAAACAGTTTCTTAGTATATCACAAAAAACACAAAGCCACAAAGATTTTGAGTTCTTTGTGGCTTTGTGTGGGAAAATTTATTTATAACACCGTCACCCAACCAAACGGGTCGGCAATATCGCCATACTGGATAGCGCGAAGCTGATCATACAGTTTTGTACAAACCGGACCCGGCTTGCCGTCTTTCGAAAACACATACGATACATCTTTGTCCAAATCGTCAATACGCTCAATCGGACTGATAACAGCAGCTGTACCACAAGCGCCCGCCTCTTCAAAGGTCGACAATTCTTCTACCGGCACAGGTCGGCGTTCAACCTTTAGTCCTAAATGCTCTGCCAACTGCATCAGGCTTTTATTAGTGATTGATGGCAAAATTGAACTCGACGATGGCGTAACATAAGTATTCTCTTTGATGCCGAAAAAGTTAGCCGCGCCACATTCGTCGATATATTTTTTCTCTTTCGGGTCGAGATAAAAAATATTGGAATAACCCAGATGATGTGCACGCTCACCCGCAACCAAGCTGGCAGCATAATTTCCACCAATTTTATATATCCCCGTTCCGAGCGGAGCAGCGCGGTCGTACTCGCGCAAGATGCAGAAAGGAGTAGTTTGAAATCCGCCTTTGAAATAAGGACCTACAGGCATTACAAATATGATAAACAAATATTCTTTAGCCGGTGCCACACCAATTTGCGGGCTTGTCCCGATAATCAACGGGCGGATATATAACGACGCTCCACTTTCGTAAGGCGGAACAAAACCAATATTTAATTCGACTACTTTTTTTACCGCTTCGGTAAATTTCTCAACCGGAAATTGAGGCATCAAAATACCATCGCACGAAGCCTGCATGCGTTTTGCATTTTCATCTATACGGAAAATACGGACTTTACCATCCTGTCCTTTAAATGCTTTCAATCCTTCAAAAGCCTCTTGCGAATAATGCAAACAGCTCGCCGCTATATGCATGGGTATCATTTCCGAATCGGAAGTTTCGAATTCGCCCCATTTCCCGTCCCTGTAATAACAACGGATGTTAAAATCGGTTGGCATATAACCAAATCCAAGTGAAGACCAGTCTATTTCTTTCATTTTGTTATCAATTTTTTTTAATGACTACAAAAATAGAAAAAAATTGCCGTTCAACAATCCATTTATCAAAAGACAATCCTGAAAAACCCGCTAACCACTTCGTCATACATTGCAGTAAGCTTAGTCGAACTGTCGAGACATCGCAAAAGCAGCATTAATCAGTCTTTTGCGATGTCTCGACAAGCTACCAATAACAAGAATTTGTATTAAATTGAAAATAAGTGTTTTGTTTAAATTTTTACAGATATTCGATATAGCAGATATTTTATAATCAAAATAGGAACCGTCGTAGAGCCGTGGCGTGCCGCGGCTCAAATTCGGATAACCGTAAGAGGCATGTGTTCATTGTAGGGGCGTTGCATGCAACGCCCCTACGAACGGTACACATTTTTTTGCATTTCCCAAAAATATCCCTACATTTGCATTTACATAACCGACAACGGTCGGTCCCAATTTTGTTAAAAAATTAAAAGCGTTCGCTTTTATTCTTGAATTCGAAACTTAGACAATTTCAGTATACAAGAAGAATAAGTAGGCAACGCTCACATCGTTTTATACGGCGTGGGCTTTACTTATCAATTGTATACAGGTAGTCTAAGACCTCGAATTCTGATAAGCCACAGTCCACGCTTTTCTATTCAATTAATCTGCCAACGGGACTTGAGGCAAACAAAAACTTTTTATAACATGAAAAAGATTTTTCTTTCGCTGTCAATCCTGTTGGCAGCCGCATTTACAACAGGTGTAAATGCACAAATGAGTGTAGGAACAAGCGCTGCGCCGAATGCCAATGCAGTGCTCGATTTGGTGAGTGGTGGAAACAAAGGGTTGTTGCTACCTCGGGTGGCATTGACTTCTACAACAAGCGCTGCGCCTTTGAGTGCACATGTAGCCGGTATGCATGTGTACAACACGGCTACAGCCGGAACTTATCCGAATAATGTTACTCCGGGGGAGTATTACAATGATGGAAGTAAATGGATACAAGTAAGCAATGCATCAGATATGGCCGTCATTCCTTCAACAGTAGTAGTTGGCAACAATATCCCATCTACAGGTGGCTGGACTTACACAGGGAATAGCGTTACTCTACCTCCCGGTAAATGGCAAGTGAATGTTACTATGCTGTTAAGTACAACAACAGATGGTACAAGTAGCAGATTTACCGGATCTGATGAATATTGGTGGCTCTTAAC
The DNA here is from genome assembly GCA_031553685.1 of Paludibacteraceae bacterium. GTDB lineage: Bacteria > Bacteroidota > Bacteroidia > Bacteroidales > Paludibacteraceae > JAFGVL01. Next base: position 40,450 of record JAVBLE010000040.1, read on the forward strand.
TTCTTTTGCCGATACATCCACAGGAACTTTGCTTCCAACCTCAAGCCGTATTGGTGCAACTTATATAAGTGCAAATATGCCTTCAAATGCGATATACAACCAGTTGTCAGGCTCGTTAATCTTGAATAATACAACCACAAGCAACAAAACATTTTATTACATAGCAAAAGTTAATAACACACGAAATGCTCCTGCCGGTGCCAGCATTTTCAAAATGGGGAATGGGGATGAGAGTAGTATTTCGTACCAAAGGGTTTACTAAATTCATATACAAATTTTTTAAATCAAATTGCAAAATAATGAATCTAACTAAGAATCCGGAAAGAAGATTTTTCTTTCTATTACATATTATACTAAGCCTTATCATAATAGGGCTTAATATCCCTGCCGCAGCACAAGT
>JAVBLE010000073.1:0-4099 GCA_031553685.1 Paludibacteraceae bacterium
GTTTTGTGGCAATACAATTCGAATGCCCAAATATTTAACCGGTCAATAAATCCCTATTCTTTCGAAGGATATTATTTTATAAGTTCGGATGCCGGAGTTGAAAAGACGATTTCTCTCCAGCCTGCTGTACAAGAGCAACCAGCAGCTGATATAACCACATTTCTCGACTATCGGTTGCACGAACAGGAAAGCCGCAACCTTTCATCGACAGGGAAGGATTGGTTTGGCGAGCAATTTGACAGAAATAACCTGAGCAAATCATTCTCATTTTCATTTCCGAATATAAATAAAGGTCGAAAAGCTACAGTTTCTTTAAACGCTGCGGGCGATGGTTCTATGAATATTTATGTCAATTCGGTATTTGGAAAAAATGTAACTTTAAGTAATGCAAGTGATTATATTTCAGATAAAGACTATTCATTCAATCCTTCTGTAGACAATATTAGCGTTAATCTGCAATATATTCCGGGCAGTGGGGCAAATTTAAATTATGTAGTAGTGAATGCGTACCGGAATTTGATAATGACGGGCGATGCTATGTTTTTTAGAGACCCGGAATCGATAGCCGCATCTCGTTTTGCAAAATTTCATTTGCAAGGGCAATCGAACTTGAAAATCTGGAAAATAAACGATAAGCAAAATATACAACAACTTACATCCGATTATAATGGAGCCGAGATTTCGTTTACTGATGATATTTCGACCTTGAATGAATATGTGGCAATCAACCCAGCCGGAAATTTCCCGACACCAACCTTTGCCGGAGAAGTGGCAAACCAAAATCTGCATACGGTAAATCAAGCCGATTTGGTTATTATTACGCCTTCCGAATATTGGTTGCAAGCCAATAATTTAGCCAAATTGCACCAGGATAAAGATGGGTTATCTACGCTTGTTGTTACGACCGATCAGGTTTACAACGAATTTTCGTCCGGAACGCCCGACGCAACAGCTTACCGCTGGTTGATGAAAATGTTGTACGACCGTGCAGCAACACTTGCCGAAGCGCCCAAGTATCTACTATTGTTTGGCGATGGGACTTATGACAACAGGAGTATCTTAAAAGAAAATATTCCTTATAACAAGCTGTTAACTTATCAGTCGCGTATTTCTGTAGGCGAAGGTCAAGCATGGTCAAGCGACGATTATTTCGGATTTTTGGATGATGACGAAGTCGATGTCATGCGAAGTGCTTCTTTGGATGTGGCTATAGGTCGTTTGCCGGTTTCATCTTCTCAGCAGGCTACTGATATTGTAAATAAAATTTCGACTTATTTAGAAAATAAATACAAGGATTATTGGAAAAATCTTATTTGCTACATCGGCGATGACAAGGACGCTGCAAATAAAGATAACGAAGGTTTGGGTGTTCACATGTATCAGTCAAACCAGGTAGCCACTTATGTCGAAACTAATTACCAGGCATTTCAGCCTAAACGAATTTTTTATGATGCTTTTGTGCAAGAAGAACGCACCAATGGAGAGTCTTATCCGCAAGCCAAAGAAATGTTTGATAAATTACTGAATACAGGTGTGTTCATGGTCAATTATACAGGGCATGGCAACCCGACATCGTTATCTGCCGAAAAAATATTGTCTGACAATGATGTTAATGATATGCATAATAAAAAATGGCCGTTTTTGTTTGCAGCCACTTGCGAGTTTGGCCGTTTTGATTGGGGTAAACCTATTACAGCCGAAAAGCTATTGTTGAAGCCCGATGCCGGTTTTATAGGTGTAATTTCAGCTACCCGTGTGGCTTATTCCGACAGAAACTATGAATTACACAAAGCATTTACAGCTAATCTATTTGATGCAGATGGCAAACCGCTTGCATTGGGAGAGGTGTTGCGACGCGCTAAAAACAGTAGAAACACGGATGAAAATAAAATGTGTTATGTGCTTTTGGGCGATCCTGCCCTGATCCCGCCAATACCTCAAAATAAATTGAAAGTTGAAACCCTCATCAGTAATTCAAATACAGTCAAAGACACCATAAAAGCCCTTAGTACGGTAACGATAACGGGATATGTAGAATCGTTCGGAGGGGAGAAAATGAATAATTTTAATGGGAAGCTGCATGCGGTTGTTTATGATAAAAAAATCAAGATTAAACAATTGTTGAACTCGGGAAATACGCCACTTGCCGGCGATACTACTGTTTTTACTTATTTAGACCGTGTTAATGTGTTGTTTTCGGGCACAACAAATGTTCGAAATGGCGAATTCACCGTACAATTTCTGGTGCCTAAAGACATTGCCTACAATTATGGAGGAGGTCGTATAAATCTTTATGCAGCAGATACTACAAATAATCTGGAAGCCCAAGGATATTATGAAAATTTCATTGTCGGAGGGATGAAATCGGATTTTGTGTTTGAAAATCAAGGACCAACAGTAAATATGTATCTCAATACGCCACGATTCCAAAATGGAAGCAGCATTGATGCAAATTCTATTTTTGTCGCAAAATTATATGATGAAAATGGTATAAATATTACCAGCAGTGCTATTGGACACGATTTGGTGCTTACGCTCAATAATAATAAGAATATGTCTTATGTGCTTAATGATTATTACGAAACAACCGATGGCGATTATCGCTCGGGAACTGTAACCTATAAGCTTCCCACTTTGGCCGAAGGAAATTATACTTTGACTTTCCGTGCTTGGGACTTGTTGAATAATTCTACTACCGAGACATTGACTTTTGCCGTGTCTAATAAAGCAGAACCGGAGTTGTATAATTTCTATGCATACCCTAATCCTGCCGACACTCATGTGAGATTTGTAATGGAACATGACCAGCCATCGTCTAAACTAAATATCGATATTTCGGTTTACAATCTGGGTGGAAAACAAATATTTGCAGATAAGAAAACTATTTATTCGGAAGGCAATACCACTGTTTATGATTGGGATTTGGTCGATTCCACAGGAGGTAGATTGCCTAAAGGAATGTATTTGTACCGGATATCACTTGGTTCTGATGATAGAGGGGTGTTGACCTCAAAAACAAACAAACTGATAGTGAAATAAAAACTAAAATTATCTGTAACGAGGGGTTTTACAATCCCTCGTTTTTTTATGTGCAAATATGTTTTTATACTCCTCAAAAAAAAGACTAACTTTGTGCAGAATGCTTGTGAATTTTAATATGTAAATTTTTTCGGATGAAAATCATTGCTGTTGGGATGAATTATCTCGATCATATTGTTGAGTTAAACAATGCAAAGCCCGAATATCCGGTTATTTTTATGAAGCCCGATTCAGCTTTGCTCAAAAATAATAAACCCTTTTTCTTACCCGACTTTTCGAACGAAATCCATTATGAAACCGAACTGATTATTCAAATAGATCGTTTAGGAAAAAATATTTCGCGCAAGTTTGCACCGCGCTATTACAGCAAAATAGGTTTGGGGATTGATTTTACGGCTCGCGATATTCAACGCCGCGATCGTGCGCAAGGGTATCCGTGGGAATTGGCAAAAGCTTTTGACGGTTCGGCGGTAGTTAGCGAAATGTATCCGATTGAAGAGTTTGGCGAACTACATAGCCTGAATTTCCATCTTGATATTGACGGGAAAACGGTTCAAAGAGGAAACTCTGCCAATATGATTTTTAAAGTAGATGAAATTATCGAATATGTAAGTCGCTTCTTTACACTGAAAATTGGTGATATTATTTTTACCGGAACCCCTGTCGGAGTTGGTAAAGTATCCGTTGGAAACCATTTGGAAGGATATTTGAAGGAGCATAAATTATTGGATTTTTATGTCAGATAATCGAACTAATTCATTCACAAGCTTGTTTATTTTTCAATAAACCATTTTATATGAGAAAATATATCTTGAGTTTCATTTTTCCACTTTTATTTTTTACACTAAAAGCTGAAGAAGGGAAAATATATACGCTCCGGTGGGAAGGCATTTCGATGCTTGATGCCGTTTATTCAGACCAAAAAATACTATCATTCGAAGGCTCAACATTTATTGACCATACATATTTACCATATTTTGTTGTGATGACCGATTTGGAGTCTTTGCAACAAGTCGATTCGGTGTCGGTAATCAATGCAGCTTATGTTGACCTTTCGGCT
>JAVBLE010000013.1:0-3288 GCA_031553685.1 Paludibacteraceae bacterium
GTAGAGCCGTGGCGCACTTCGACTACGCTCAGTGACCATGCCGCGGCTTAAATTTAAGCAATATGATTCAAGATTGAATAAATCATAGATGTAAAAATGATCTACATGCCCATCATATTTCAGAGCCGCGGCACGCCACGGCTCTACGGCGGTTCCTATTTTGATTATAAAATATCTGCTATATCGAATATCTGTAAAAATTTAAACAAAACACATATTTTCAATTTAATACAAATTCTTGTCATTGGTACCTTGTACGAGACATCGCAGTAGCAATACGGTTAATCTTTTGTTTGCAAATTAATTAGTTTTGTGCGATGTTTCCACTTCGCTTCTTCGAAAACTCAGTCGCTTCGGTCAACATGACGGTTCCTTTTTTGTCATAAATAGCAACTTGAATTAATGGCATTGTTAAATTAATGGCTATCCGCAATAATACAACTAACTTATAAAAATTGCTTTTAACTACCCCTAATTAGTTCCCGTTGGTCACTGACTTTCAGTTCCCCTAAAGGGGACTTACCTAACACAAGCAGTTTGCTATTGACTGTGAGTCCCCTTTAGGGGGTTGGGGGTAATATAGCAGGTAAAATAAATTTTACTTGCAACATTGCGGATAAGCATATTAAATTAATATAGTTTTATAGTTGTTGTCATTGCGGGCTTGACCCGCAATCGCATTAACAGGCATGGTTTGCCTTGTATGTCATAATCAGTGATCTTGTGCGATTGCGGGTCAAGCCCGCAATGACGAAAGGATTCGGTTGATAGTTTGATCACACTCACTGCAACGCATGGCGGGTGGTTTTCTTTAATTGTTTCCTTAACTTAATGACATTGATCGCAAGCCTGATTATAAGTTTATTTCTACAGTTCCTTATTTTTCCTCTAATCTCCGTACTACTGCATAGTCATCATCATATTCGAAGAATGTTATTTGTGAAGATACTTTTCGCCTGTTTTTTTGAGGTTTAAAGGGTTTTAACAGTGCCTCGCGCAGCCGGTAAGTATTGTAGTGCTTGGTAATGCCTAACAGCGAATTTGCAGACGCCAGCCAATGGTCAAGCCGCTGTTTCGACAGTGATTCGTCTTCGGTGAAAATGCTTTTATAGTCGGTTTTAAATACCTTCTTCAGGTGGTTGCCTGTGCGTTTGCCTATATATTGGCAGTAAGGCTTGATAAAAACACCGGTAAACAATACTCCCTTTGTGTAGTGCTGCAAGTATATCTTTCTGGGATGCAGTTGCAGATGCAATTCTGTTTCGAGGAATTCTGATACGCGGGTAATAATGCTTATCAGATATTCTTTATCCGGATGAATAATTACAAAATCATCTACATAGCGCCCATAATATTTAATTTTCAAATCCCGTTTTATGAATTGGTCCAGCGGATTCAGGTATAAATTGGCAAATACCTGGCTGGTCAGGTTCCCGATAGGAAGTCCCCGCTCGCCATTTTTGTGAAATAGGGATTTGTTGATGGGTAATCCATCCCAGTCTTTTTTTGTCCCCCTTATGATACATCCATTTACCGGATTGTTCATTATTACTTTGGTGGCGAGGTCTGCCAAGAGTTTTTTGTCAAACCCGTTGTAGCGTTTTTCGATAATCCCCAGCACTACTTTTAATAAGATTTTTTTATCAATATTCATAAAAAAACCTTGAATATCCAGTTTCAGTATGTAACAATCTTGCTTGTAACTGTTGGAGCATGCCCTCAAAAACCGTGTAATCCGCTTCACTCCAAAATGTGTCCCTTTTTCTTTACGGCAACTGTAACTGTCGTAGATAAACAACTGTTCAAAGACAGGTTCTAACTTGCCTATGATATAATGATGTATCACACGGTCGCGGAAATCGGCGGCAAAAATTTCGCGTTGTACGGGTTTAAAAACAATAAAGGCAATAGATTTTCCAATAGTATAGGTATCCGACAGGATAGCTTCATAGAGTCTTAATACTTCATCTTCCTGTTTTATTTCAAATCGTAAGGCGTTGTGTGTGGAACGCTTATTGCGGCGACATTCGAAATAAGCCTCGAACAAATCGACTTTTAGCTGCTTTTGCTCTTCCACAGTAAAATTGTATGGGTTTGGAATCATTCTTCTCGTAGCATATTTTTCAGTTTGTTCAGAAATATCATACATTCCATAGGGGTGTGTAAAGCCAGGTCGAAATCTTTCAACTGTTGTATTACAGGCGAATGAATTACAATAGTTTTATATTGCGGCTCGGCAACAACTGTTGCGATAGGTTCGGGCAGGACATAAGGCACCGGCTCTGCTTTGGGTTGTAAACCGGTTTTGGCGTTGAAGACATGTTTTTGACGGAATTCTTCGTAAACTTCGGGGTCGAAAATAAATCTTTGGGATTCCAATACACAAGTATTCCGGTGCAGCACCCGGTGTTCCATATCATGTGTCTTGATCAGATTGTTTAGCCCTGCATCGGGCAAGCCAATGGAAATGACATGGCGGTTTACATTTTTGAAATGTGTTGTTTTGACCATACAAGGTTTTACAAACCTGTAAAATAGATAAGCAGAGTTTTCGTACGCTTTCCAGAAAACACCCTCTTTATACATGTAGATGGTATTCTGACGAATTTTTGAGGCTTCGACTGTGAGAATTTCTTTAATTTTCATATATGTATAAATTTTTTCGGAATTATCCCTTTTACTCTTGTAAAAAAGGGATTCGTCATACCGCGCTTGACGCGGTATCGCCCATAAAGCAATTAATGGTTATTATGCGATTGCGGGTCATACTTCGACTACGCTTGGTTGCTGAGCGAAGTCGAAGTACAGCAACCAAGCCCGCAATGACAACAAGAGTAAAAGGGATAATTCCGAATTTTTAAAATGTTTCTCTACAAACTCAATACTATGGGGATGAAGAAACAAGCCTTTGCAACCGTATTTATTTCTTGCAGCGAACGGAGAACAAGTTGTAGCGATTGGTGTTATTCCGATTCACTCCGTCATTGCTGCTGTTCAGATTCCGATACCATGCGTTGGAACTGCTATTGACGCTACTACTCCAATAGTACGAATTGGAACCGTAATTGTTCGCGCTGCCCGAATTCAAGTTGCCGACCAGCAGAAGACGCTCGAGTAACCGCTAAAGTGTGGCATACATGGAAGCAACAAGGCTAAAAAATATACCATCTGTTGATACTACGAAAGTTTAATACATCCCGCAGCGGGTTACTGAAATAAATGTGTACGCTTGGCAAAGCTGTGCATATACCAACTCCGACTGGCTGCAAATGTTGCTTGTTTCAAGAT
>JAVBLE010000023.1:0-21879 GCA_031553685.1 Paludibacteraceae bacterium
GCAAGTACAGAAACAATACTTACAAGTACCAGACCGGTTTTTATTAAATACTGAAAAAAACTTGTAAGTGCTGAGGCTGTACAAATAAGTACCGGCGTAATATAGATAAGTACCGGCGTAGTATTAATGAGTACTGCCACAGTACTAATAAGTACTGCGACAGTACTTATTAGTACTACCGCAATATAAATAAGTACCGAAGCGTAATTTGCAAGTATTGGAGTAATATAAGCAGGGATTCGTACAGTTGAATGACAGTCGTTATTCTGCAAATCTGCGCCAGCCTCATCTCATAAAGAAAAACACATATTTATAAATTTGACTATCTAATCCAGATGAAGACTGTAACTGCTGAAAAATGGATGATGTATCGTGTCTTTTGAAAATTTATTCAGGGAGCGATTTTAGGGAACATGTTATTAAACATATTTTTTGATTAAAATTATATATAGTTACCATTATTTTTTTGAATATCCATTTTTAGTCATAATGGATAAAATCAACAAGATATTTGAGAAAAGGAACTTTTTATTTTTCAAATCCAGCAGAACCGAAGGTCAGTGACCAAAGGGAACTAATTGAATATTTACAGAACCTCTTTGCACAGGCAAATACGACTCCTTTGGAGTCGAACTGTTACAAATAACTAACCACTATAAATATATGAACCCGCTGGGTTTTTCCTTTGTCCTGTCGAATTTGCAATTCGGCAGGAGAGAGTATAAGCATTTGTAATGCAAAAAACGAATTAAAAAAATCCTGCAACAGTTATTTTTTAGAACCATTCAAAAAAAATAGATGAATTTAAGAAGATCTGGATGGGTTGTGTTTAAATATGTCTATCCTTTCAATGCAATTTCTTTTCTTGTTAATATCTTTCCTTTTAAATTCCGATTGAATTTTTGTAACTTTATCATCCTTTTTCGTCTGCTTCGGTTTGGCATATTCTACTGTTTATTTTGCAAAAAACACCAATAGCCGACCAATCGTAAATTGTAAATCATAAAATCGTAAATTACACACATGTCTTCATTCGTTCACCTTCATGTCCATTCGCACTATTCGCTGCTCGATGGGATGTCCACCATACAAGGCTTAATTGACAAGGCTGCCAAATCCGGCATGCCCGCCATTGCCCTTACCGACCATGGCAATATGTTCGGTATCAAAGAATTTGTCGATTATGCAGCAAAGAAAAACGGCGGCACTCAAAAAGAAATCAAGGCTCTGAAAAAACAGTTGAGCAAAACCGAAGACGAAGCGCAACAGGCTGAAATAGAGGAAAAAATAATTTTGCTTGAAAAGAAATTGGTAAAGCCGATTTTGGGTTGCGAGGCTTATGTGGCACACCGTTCGCATACATACAACAACACGCATCCTCAAAGAACCAAAGACGATATTGGAGGTTGGCATTTAATTCTTTTGGCAAAAAATAAAACCGGTTATCAGAATTTATGCAAAATGATTTCGGCTGCGTGGATTGACGGCATGTATTCCAAACCCCGTATCGACAAGGAATTGCTCGAAAAATACCACGAAGGCATTATTGCCTGTTCGGCTTGCTTGGGAGGCGAAATTCCACAAAAAATCATGGGTGGGAAATATAAGGTAGATGAAGATGCAGAAACCGATACGGGTTCATTCGCCGAGGCTTACAATACCGTTTCCGAAGCTCAGCTTGCCGATGCCGAAAAAGCAATCGAATGGTACAAAAGCGTGTTTGGCGACGATTTTTACCTCGAGCTTCAACGCCTCAAAACAGATAAACCCGGCGGCGACAAAACAACTTACGAAAAGCAACATATTGTAAACGAGCATCTTGTCGCTTTGGCAAAAAAGACAAATACAAAAATCATCGCTTCCAACGATGTCCATTTTGTAGAAGAAGAACATGCCGAAGCGCACGACCGCCTTATTTGCCTCAGTACCGGCAAAGACCTCGACGACCCGAAACGAATGCGCTACACCAAACAAGAATGGCTCAAAACGCCCGGCGAAATGCAAGCCATTTTTTCCGACCTGCCCGATGCGCTCGAAAACACACTCGAAATTGCCGGTAAAATAGAATATTACAGCATAGACTCGGATGCCATGATGCCCATGTTCCCGATTCCTGCAGAGTTTGGGACGGAAGAAAGCTATCGTCAGAAATTTTCGGAAGAAGATTTGCAAAAAGAATTTGGCGACCGGTATGACAAACTCGGCGGCTACAACAAAGTGGTGCGCATCAAGCTCGAAGCCGACTATTTAGCTAAATTAGCTCAGGAAGGAGCTGCGCAACGATACAGCGACAGGCTCACGCCCGAAATACAGGAACGAATCAATTTCGAACTCGAAACGATGAAAACGATGGGTTTTCCGGGTTATTTCCTGATTGTAGAAGATTTTATCCGCGCGGCGCGCAATATGGGCGTTTCGGTAGGTCCCGGGCGCGGCTCGGCGGCAGGTTCGGTGGTGGCATATTGTTTGCGCATTACCGACATTGACCCGTTGCAATACGATTTGCTGTTCGAGCGCTTCCTCAACCCCGACCGTATCTCGATGCCCGATATCGATATCGATTTCGACGACGACGGGCGCGCCGATGTACTCAAATATGTAACCGAAAAATATGGAAAAGAAAAGGTAGCGCACATCATTACTTATGGCACGATGGCAACCAAATCAAGCATCAAAGATGTGGCGCGGGTGCAAAAACTACCGCTTTCGGATGCCGAACGGCTGACGAAAATGATTCCGTTTTCTTTCCCCGAAGATAAAAATACGGGTAAAGCGCCCAAGGTAAATATTCGAAATTGCGTTGAACTGATTCCTGAATTACAACAAGAACTGGCGCGCGGAGACGAAAATTTGATCGAAACCATGAAGTATGCCGAGATGCTCGAAGGGACTGTACGGCAAATAGGAGTTCATGCATGTGGGGTAATCATTGGAGCAGATGATTTGACCAATTTCATTCCGCTTAGCACCGCCAAAGAAAAAGGCAGTGATGAAGATTTGCTCGTAACACAATACGAAGGTTCGGTTATCGAAACCGTCGGACTGATAAAAATGGACTTCTTGGGACTTAAAACATTAAGTATCATCAAAGAAGCTTTAAAAAACATCAAACTCTCCAAGGGAATTGATATAAATATTGATACCATTCCAATTAATGATACCAAAACTTACGAACTGTTTTCCAAAGGACTGACAACCGGTATTTTCCAGTTCGAGTCGCCCGGAATGCAAAAGAACCTGCGCGAGTTGCAACCTACCCAGTTCGAAGATTTGATTGCGATGAATGCCCTCTATCGTCCGGGTCCGATGCAATATATCCCGCAATTTATCAATCGAAAACATGGCAGGGAAGCGATCGAATACGATTTTCCCGAGATGGAAGAGCGCCTCAAAGACACTTACGGTATCACCGTGTATCAAGAACAGGTCATGCTCCTGAGCCGCGATTTGGCAGGCTTTACACGAGGTCAGTCCGACGAGTTGCGAAAGGCAATGGGTAAAAAGCTCATTGATAAAATGGCAACCTTAAAAGTGAAATTCATTGAAGGAGCTACCGCCAAAGGCTTTGGACCAATAGAGAAATTGGAGAAAATCTGGAGCGATTGGGCAGAGTTTGCCAAATACGCTTTCAACAAATCGCATGCCACTTGCTACTCGTGGGTTGCCTATCAAACGGCTTACCTCAAGGCACATTACCCCGCCGAATATATGGCTGCCAACTTAACCCGGAATAAAGATTCGATTGACGAGGTAACCAAATTTATGGACGAATGTCGCGGGCTGGGAATCAAAGTATTAGGACCCGATGTGAACGAAAGTTTGCTCGACTTTATGGTGAACGAAGCCGGTGAAATCCGTTTTGGGCTGGGCGGTATCAAGGGTGTAGGCGAAGGCGCGGTCGAAGCCATTGTGAACGAGCGAAAAAAAGGCGGGAAGTTTAAAAACATATTCGATTTTTTGGAGCGTGTCAACCTTAGTGCCTGCAACCGCAAAGCGATCGAAAGCCTTGCCTACTCGGGTTCGTTTGACAACTGCGGTATCCTGCGCGAACAGTTTTTTGTTAATAATAGTAAGGGAGAAAATGTGCTGGACACCATTCTTCGCTACGGCAATAAATATCAGGGAGACAAAATGCAAACCGGCAATTCGCTCTTTGGAGATGATGATGCGGTTGAAATTGCCAAACCGGAATTGCCTCGTGCCGAACAATGGTCGTCCATTGAGCGTTTAAATAAAGAAAAAGAATTGATCGGCATTTACCTTTCGGCACATCCGCTTGACGAATATTTTGTGGAACTGCAACGCTTCTGCAATTGCAGTACAGGCATGCTCAAAGAAGGATTAGAACCATTGAAAGGACGCGAGTTAAAACTCGGTGGAATGATAAATTCCAGTCGTACAGGGATAACCAAGAATGGCAAACCATACGGCGGTTTTGTGCTCGAAGATTTTTCTGACAATTTTGAGTTTATGCTTTTTGGACAGGATTTCGTAAATTTCAAAAACTTTTTGCAAAAAGACCTGCATGTGATGGTGCAAGGCGTGGTACAGGAGCGTGGCGCCGATTGGAAACGCTACGACGCGCCGCCAAGCGACAAACCGGTGGAACTTGAATTTAAGATACGCAAAATGTCGTTGCTCAGCGATGTGGACGAAAAAGAGGTGCGAAAACTGATTCTTTCGATAAAAATCAATAATATCGACGAAGATTTTGTAGGAAGCATGACAAAAATCGTCAAAGAAAACGGTGATGGGAAAATCACCCTGCACCTTGATGTAACCGATGAAAACGAGAAAATACTGAAACTTTTTTCGCGCACTGCCAAAATCAAACTGACCAAAGATGTAAAAGACTTCCTGCGCGAAAAACAACGGCAGGATGTATTTGATTATCAATTGGGGTGATATGTCCGAAATATTTTTATTTTTAAAAATAAAATAATAGTTTTGTGAACTACACATACGAAAAAATACAATGTCCAGTTCCCGAAATAAAAATATATTATTGTCTATTTATAGTGATACTCGCAATGTCTTTACACTTGCAGATATCGCAATGCTTGTTGATGAAACCACATTTAATTCACTCAATAACAAGTTAAATTACTATGTACGAAAAGGTCAGTTGTTTCGTCCTCGCAAAGGAATTTATACCAAACCGAATTACTCACCGGAAGAATTATCTTGTGTGCTTTACACCCCATCATATCTTTCATTAGAATATGTATTGCAAAAAGCAGGTGTTATTTTTCAGTATGACAACCGATTGACAAGTGTTGGTTACCTGAATCGGACTGTTGAAATTGAGAATTGCACTTATAGTTATAGAAAAGTTAAGAGTGAAATTTTGATAGATACACAAGGCATTACACAAACTAAAAATATAAATATTGCCACTCCCGAACGAGCCTTTTTGGATTTATTATATCTTGATAAGGAATATTATTTTGACAATCTCAATATTCTTGACAAAAAAATAATACTCAATTTATTACCATTATATCGTTCAAAAGCACTTGCAGTAAGAGTAAAAAAAATACTACAAAACAATGATTGATGTAAATAAGCATAAATTTTTCCTGTTGCAAATTTTAAAAGATATTTATGCTGATGTTGAATTAGCAGCTTGTCTGGGTTTTAAAGGTGGTACAGCCTTGATGTTCTTTTATGAATTACCTCGCTTTTCAGTCGACTTGGATTTTAATTTACTTGATATTTCAAAAGAAAAATCGGTATATGAAAAGATTCGAAAAATATTACTTAAATATGGGAGTATTTTTGATGAAGCGATGAAATTTTATGGACCCATCATAGTGCTTGATTATGGTGCCGGCGAACGAAAACTCAAAATAGAAATATCAAACCGGCAGGGCGAAAATCAGTATGAAATCAAGAATTTATTGGGCATTAATATGAAAGTAATGATTGCGCCCGATATGTTTGCGCATAAACTTTGTGCATTATTGGATAGAACTGAAATAACCAATCGAGATATATTTGACACATGGTTTTTTATGCAAAAACGGACTCCTATTAATACAAAAATCGTAGAAAGTAGAATGAATATGCCATTTGCCGAACATGTGCAAAGATGTATTGAACAATTGGAGTCAATGACCGACAAAGGATTACTGAATGGACTTGGAGAATTGATGAATGATGACACCAAAAAGTTTGTTCGTTCAAAACTCCGAATAGAAACAATTTTACTATTGCGTTTCTACAAAGAGTTTCCGATTGTATTTCAATAAATTATTCAAAAATATGAGTATTCTCCCATAAACATTTGCAACAACAAATGTTTATAACTAAATTTTTTTAGGAAATATTTTTTTTATTCTTTTGCAAAATAGAAAATTAACACATAAAAAATTATATTATCATGGCAACAGCAATTACAGACGCAGGTTTTGAGCAAACGATTAGTGAAAACAAGGTAGTTTTGGTAGATTTTTGGGCAGAATGGTGTGGACCTTGCCGTGCCATTTCGCCAATCGTAGATGAACTTGCCGAAGCATACGAAGGCAAAGCCCTTATCGGCAAAGTAGATGTGGACGAAAACCCCGAAGTATGCGATAAATTTGGTATTCGTAATATCCCCACTTTGTTATTTTTCAAAAATGGCGAATTGGTCGACAAAATCGTGGGTGCAGCGCAAAAAGCACAATTGCAGGAGAAAATAGATAGTCTTTTGTAAAATAGACTTTTAGACGAAAGACAAAAGAATAAAGACATTTCAGAAATTTTGTCTTTTATCTCTTATCTTTACTCTGTATTGATATGCTCGAAATTGAACGCAAATTCTTAGTAACAGGCGATGGCTACCAAACAGCCGCGCCTGTTTATTTTCGGCAGGGCTATCTGAGTTCCTTGCCCGAGCGGATTGTGCGTGTGCGCGAGTGTGGCAGTCAGGCTTTTATCACCATCAAAGGGAAAAATGAAGGAGCTACCCGTGTCGAATTTGAGTACGAAATCCCTGTTGAAGAAGCTTGCGAACTATTCAAGCTCTGCGAGCAACCGCTTATTGAAAAAAATAGATATAGGTTTCCTTATACAGGTTTTGTCTGGGAAGTGGATGAATTTTTAGGAGAAAACGCAGGACTCGTCATTGCCGAGATAGAATTACCCAGCGAAGATACTGTTTTCGAAAAACCCAATTGGGTTGGAGAAGAGGTTACAACAGATAGCCGATATTATAACTCTAATTTGATTTTAAATCCTTATCGGAATTGGTAGGGACAAGTCGCGACTTGTCCGATGAATTGAAAGCGGACAGGTCGCGACCTGTCCCTACGGGCTGCAATCGCAAATTTTATTTCTTCCGCATTACAACATAATCCAACATCGTTATCAACGATTGTTTAATTTCCTCATTGTCAAAGTCATTGAGTAGTGTTTTTGCTTTTTCGCAATAGCTATTCATAACGGTTTCGGCATATTCAATCCCACCTTTTTCTTTTGCTAGATTGATGAAAAACGAAATGTCATTTGCACTCAATTCATTTTGCTGCAAAAGGGTTTTTGCTTGCGCTTTTTCCTCGTCAGAAGCGTGGTTGTAGGCGTAAATAAGCGGAAGCGTTATTTTCTTTTCACGAATATCATTGGCTGTTGGCTTGCCTATTTCTTTGCTATCCGAATAATCAAAAATATCGTCTTTGATTTGAAAACATATTCCTAAATATTCGCCAAACAAGTGCAATTGTTCAATTTGCTCGGCAGAAGCCAAGGTGGAAGAAACGGCGCCCGTAAACATGCAGGTAGAAAAAAGTACCGCCGTTTTTTTACGGATAACTTCAATATATACTTGCTCGTCGAACTGTGGATTATGGGCGTTCTGCAATTGTAAAAGTTCACCTTCCGACAACGATTTGCCTAAATTGGCAAAGGCGTCGATCAATCGGCGATCACCCATATTTCCGGCATAGGCAAATACTTTAGACAGGAGATAATCGCCCGAGAGCACCGCTATTTTGTTGCCAAACAGGCCGTTTACCGATGGTTTGCCGCGCCGTTGCAGGGTTTCGTCCACCACATCGTCGTGGATAAGGCTTGCCGTGTGTAGCAGTTCCAAACTCATTGCCGAAATATGGGTGTTTTCGGTAATCTTGCCACATAATTTTGCCGACAGCAGTGCTAAAATCGGACGGATTTGCTTGCCTTTTGTTCCCAGCAGATGGGCATACACTTGCGATAACAACCCGTTTTCGGTTTGCAATGACTCGGCATACATTCTTTCAAATGTGGCAAATTCAGCGTGTATAGGTTGTTTTATGGCTGCAAGCTCGCTCATGGACTATCGCAATTTAGCCGCAAAAGTAATATTTTTTTCGACGCAAAGCATAAATATAATTATGAATGATCTTTTTATCGCTTATAGTCAGTAGCTTGCTTAGAGTGCCTGTTGCACAACTGAATATTTACCGCAAACAAAATGAGGGTCCCACTCAGATATGAAACCCTCATTTAAAAATATTTTTAACTGATATTATTTCAATCCAATAATAAAAATACCATTCTCATCCGCCATTTTTATCACTGCATCGCGCTCGATAAGAAGAATACCGCCGGCTTCTACAGCGATACCGCCAATTCCATATTTTACAAACATTTCTATTGTTTGCAATCCGATAGCCGGAAGGTCGACGCGCAAATCTTGTCCGGGTTTAAGTACCTTTACCATAACAGGAGCTTTGCCCGGTTTTTTAAGCAGTGAAGCACGCGAAAGCACCATGTCGGTTCCTTCGATAGCTTCCATAGCGAGTACAAGTCCTTCCTGCACCACCACAGCCTGACCTACATCAACTGCACCGATGGCTTTTGCCACCGTCCAGCCGCGTTTGATATCATCCATATCTTCACTGGTTGGTTTCACTTTGCCGTAAACGCCTTCTTGGAAAAGCATTTCGGGAACAACTTCTTCTATACCCACAATTTTAAATCCGCGACCTTCTATCTCGTCCATTACAGCACGAAATAAATTATCATCGCTCATTTTTTTCATTGCCAATTTAGCAACGATTTTTACCCCTTCCCAGTCGGGTATCAGTTCTTTGAATGCAGGGCGCTTAATACCGCCTGCCAACACAATATTGTGCACATTATTTGCTTTAAGTGCTTTCAATATTTTGCCGGCTTCACCCATTTTAGCAAATATGTGTGGTGCATCTTTCAATTCTTCTTCTTTTGCAAATGGCTCTAACCCAACCACAAAAATCGGAATATTATTTTTATTACAATGTCTGATAATCTCTACCGGCATCATGCCTCCTCCGGCAAGCATACCTAATGTTTTTCCTTCTGTCATGTATGATATATTAAAAAATTTACGCTACATCTTCTTCCACCACCAAATTACCAATAATAAACTCTTGCCGTTCGGGTGTGTTTTTCCCCATATAAAATTCGAGCAGATTACTTACCGAATCGGCTTTGGTAAGTGTTATCGGGTCGAGGCGCATATCTTTACCGATAAAGTGCTTAAACTCATCCGGCGAGATTTCACCAAGACCTTTAAAGCGCGTTATTTCAGGATTTGCACCCAACTCTTTTAACGCCAGTAATCGTTCGTCTTCGGTATAACAATAGCGCGTTTCCTTTTTATTGCGTACCCGGAAAAGCGGCGTTTGCAGGATGTACATGTGTCCTTTCTTGATCAAATCGGGGAAAAATTGCAAAAAGAAAGTGAGCAACAGCAATCGGATGTGCATCCCGTCGTCGTCGGCATCTGTGGCGATGATTACTTTATTGTAGCGCAATCCTTCCAGTCCGTCTTCAATATTTAGCGCAGCTTGAAGCAAGTTGAATTCTTCATTCTCATACACTACTTTCTTGGTCTTCCCAAAAGTATTGGGCGGTTTTCCTTTGAGACTAAACACGGCTTGCAAGTTCACATCACGACTTTTGGTAATCGAACCGCTCGCCGAATCTCCCTCAGTAATGAAAATACAAGTATCAACTTTATTTTCGTGCTTACTGTCATTAAAATGAATACGGCAATCGCGCAGTTTGCGGTTGTGCAGGTTGGCTTTCTTGGCGCGCTCGCGGGCAAGTTTGGTTACACCGGCAATGGCTTTGCGTTCTTTTTCCGAATCTTGTATTTTTTTGAGCAATATTTCGGATGTTTCTCCATTTTTGTGTAGATAATTATCTACTTCCTTGCTAACAAAATCGCCAATAAACTTGGCTACGGTCGGACCATTCGGACCTACATCCTTCGAACCGAGTTTGATCTTGGTTTGCGACTCGAACACCGGTTCTTGTACGCCGATATAGATAGCAGCCACCAATCCGTTGCGAATATCCGAAAGCTCCATATTCTTGCCGTAATATTCTTTGATGGTGCGGGCAAAAGCCTCACGAAACGCGCTTTGATGGGTTCCTCCTTGCGAGGTGTGCTGACCGTTGACAAACGAGTAATATTCTTCACCGTATTGGTCGGTGTGCGTAAAAGCAATTTCAATATCTTCGCCCTTGAGATGAATAATCGGATACAGACAATCCGAAGTCATCGTGTCGGTAAGCAAATCGAACAATCCGTTTTTCGAATTGAATTTTTGATCATTATAGAAAATATTTAACCCCGTGTTGAGGTACGAATAGTTTCGAAGCATGATTTCGATATATTCGTCGCGGAACTTGAAATTGGTAAAAATTGTATTGTCGGGAATAAACTCGACCAGCGTACCATTCTGTTCTTTGCTGGGTACAATGTCAGTTTCAGAAGTGATTTTACCTTCCGAAAACTCGGCAGATTTCATTTGTCCATCGCGGATACTGGTTACTTTAAACCACGACGAAAGGGCATTCACTGCCTTTGTGCCGACACCATTGAGCCCGACCGATTTTTTAAATGCTTTATCGTCGTACTTTCCTCCGGTATTCATGATAGACACGGCTGCTACCATTTTACCGAGCGGGATACCGCGCCCATAGTCGCGCACGGTTACTTTATTGTCTTCGATGGTTACCTTAACGGTGTTTCCAAATCCCATGCGGTACTCGTCAATCGAGTTGTCGAACACTTCTTTGAGCAACACATAAATTCCGTCGTCGGCATAAGTCCCATCGCCCAATTTACCAATGTACATACCCGGACGGCGGCGCACATGTTCCAGTCCTTCGAGCGTAATGATGTTGTCTTCGGTATATTGTACCTCTTGTTGATTATTGTTGATTATTTCTTCCATAGCTTGCAAAATTAATGATTAATGAGGAATGATTGAACGGGTGTTGATTGTTTTTTTATTAACCAGCTGACAAACAGACTATTAATCATTCGACATTAAAAAGAATTCTTTAATAAAGAACTTCTCTACATTAATTTTTGTCAAAAGTATATTAAAAACAAATATTCCATATCAATTTAACGGATATTTAACAGATAAAAAATCATTTTGGCATAAATATTACAAAAACAGAAACAAATTTATTGGTTCTATGAGAAATAATGATAACTTAGCTTGGCAGTAATGGGGCTGTCTCAAAATAGGAATTGAAACAGCCTCTGTTTTTTAATTGTGGGAAAATTATTTTCGGTTTAGAACTAAAAAAAGTTGAGCAATATTTTCGGGGAATACAAACTTCATTTATTGCCCCATTGGACAATAATAACAGTCTTTTTGTTGATTATAGTAAAAATTTGCAGACAAGACATAAGGTTCACAGAACCGCGTCAGCGAAATTGTATTATAAATCTTTCCTTAAATAAACCATATCGACAAGTTGTATTCCTTCTTCAAACATTGGATGGTCGTAATTATCGGTAAAAAAATTCTTCACACGATGAGATTCTTTAAACCCGCAACTCTTATAAAATGATAATATTATTGGCGTTTCGCCCGTCCCGACAAGCATTGTTTTATAGTCATTCTTATAAAAATCCGAAATGAATTTTATCAGCGCCCTGCCGTATCCTTTGCCCTGATACTCTTTATAGGTCGCGATGTTTTTCAATTCACATATTTCTTTGTCAATTGGCACTACCACACAAATACTTTTCAAACCACTATCATATAACGCAAACATATCTCCATTCGGCAGATATTTGTCAATCATATTTTCCTGTTCGTCTGCCAATAACAATAAGTCAAGGAATTGCTTTTTGTTATTTGTAATCACTTCTATTTTCATCTGTATATAATTTTATTCTAATGGTCAGATGTAATATCCATGAATTATATTTATTACACTTGGTGTGCTTTTAATCATGAATATAATCTTGTTATAAATCATGGTTTAGACTTTTAATTGTTTTCCAAAAATCCCTTGCCAAACAAATTAGTATTATTAAATAAAATATAGACAACAGATGCATAGAGATATAATAATGGAAACGAGTACACAGGAAATAAGAAATAGTCGAAATCATTAAAATTCCAACAGGAATATATAATTTCCGCATGAACAACAGCGCATAAATCACAGCCAATATGTCGCCTAAAAACATATACCGTTCATGCATTCCGGGCAAGATAAACGGAACAAGAACGGCGCACAGGAATGCTAATTTTATCATCACTTCAAACGAAAAATCATATTTCTTATTTTTCAAAATAACGGCTGAAACTAAACAAACCAAAGTAGTGAAAACCAAACCTGTATTTTTTATGAATGAGTAATGTACATTACTGAAAAGTGAAAAATCGTCATTTATCCATACATATATATTCGGGAAATTCAAGGTCAGATTCGTATATTTATTTGCCTGTACCCAATACACTGTCAATAGTTCTTCAAAAGGTCGCCCGGCAATCCAAGCCGGAAGAATACTCAAAATATAAACTGCCGGAACAATCAGGAAATGATACCATTGAACTTGCTTTCTAAGCAATAGAATAAAATAAAACGGAAGAATTATGATGGTTTGAAATTTGAACGAGATAGCAATGCCTAAAAACAAAAAACAAAGCCATTTTTTATCTTTAAAGAAAAAAAATAAACTCCCGATAATGAAGCAAGTGTAAACAGAATCGCACTGTGCCCAGTAAGAAGAATTGATAAGAACTGTAGGCAACAACGGAAAAATAGCAAAAGCGGCTAATTTCAAATACGATTTCCCTGTTTTTTCGTACAGCAAACTGCCAATGAAAAAGGCAATTAAATATTCGAAAATGATGGAAACCATTTTTATTCCATACAAGGAATTAATCCCCAATTTGGCAATAATTACAAGAATATACTGATAAGCTGGAGCGTAGTTTGAAAAGTCGTATTTCAGAGCATTGAAATAGCCATGTGTTTCGATAAAATAAATCCATTTTTGCAAAAAACTTTCATAATCCCCATTCTCTGCAATCCTTGGTAAAAGAAATATTTTTATTAATATACCTAATGCAACAAAGCCATACATTATGATTTTGTTTTGCAAGACGATTTCTAATTTTTGAGAAATATTATTCATAATATTTGGTTCATTAAGTGTCTCAGTAGATGTCAGGAAATTTATAAAAAGGATTTGAATAGCATAAAAACACGACATAAACACTTCAAAAATATTGAGTATCAGTTGTTTTAATTGGTGTTTTATTTGTAAATATAAGATTATTACGCATTTAAATTAAGACGAATAAAATTTGCCTAACTAATTTAACCAATACCCAGTGGCAATTTATAGAAAAGATATTAAATGACAAAAGAAAATGAAAACATATTAGTTTAACGACACCAATAATTTTACCACAATTAAAAAAACAGAGGCTATCTCAATTTTTATTTTGAGACAGCCTCTTCTTTTTGGAGGTTCCTGGCGGATTCGAACCGCCGTAGACGGTTTTGCAGACCGGTGCCTAGCCACTCGGCCAAGGAACCATTTTTGGCTTTGCGACTGCAAATATAGAACATTTTTTTACATTAAAAAAACAAAATACGGCTACCTTTGCAAAATCTTGACTTTTATTGCGTGCAGAACATGTTCAAAATACTTCTTTATATCTTTGTTGGAGGCGGTGCAGGCAGCGTTTGCCGTTTCCTGATGCAAAACCTTTGCAGTAAGATAAACATTGCTTTTCCGTTCGGCACATTGGTGGTTAATATCCTTGGCGGGTTAATAATCGGGTTTCTCACCGCTGTCCTAACAAAGAATGCCGGTAGCGAAGGTTGGCGTTTCCTTACAATTGTTGGTTTTTGTGGCGGGTTCACTACCTTTTCAGCGTTTTCGCTCGAAGGTTTCAAAATGCTTCACGATGGACAAGTAGCACAATTTTTGTTGTATGCCGCGTTGAGTGTTGCGTTATGTTTGATTTTCGTGTGGGCAGGGCATGCGTTAGGTGCACGGTTTACTACCTGACTCCTTTCATAAAATAAATACCGATGCCGCCATGTACTTGTATTTTCCGGTCTTCCGAGCCGCCAAATGCTTCGCCTGTATCCAAAATATAACCTGCGCCCACTTGTGCCACCAGCCATTTATTATTTCCTCTGAATTTCAAGACTGGACCAATATTTGATGTGCGGTATCCCCATGTATCGTCATTTCCAAAGCCCGTGTAACGATATTGAATCCCTAAGTCCAAATAACCTTTACCAAGAAGGCTACCCAAATAATAATTTACTCCGGCATCAAACCCTGTATAACCAACTCCCGCTTGAACAGAAAAACCTCGATTTGATTTAGGATAACAGATTATATATTCGACATCCACTCCAGCAATGCTACTGCCCCCGAAACCTACGCCAATATTTACAAAAATAAATTGGGTGAGGAGATGGATGTCAGTTTTTAAGGGAGGAACTGTCCAATTATTTTCAATTATTCGTGTAGTTGTTGTATCCCGTAATGAATCCTGCGCATCCAAACCAGCCGCAAAGAAAAACAACGAAAGAGCGATATAAATTATTTTTTTCATCATAAAGCAAAATTTTGAAAACAAAGGTAGCTTTTAATCATCAAAATACAAGAGGTTTATTTTAGACTATTTGTTTTAAGTTATCTAAAATAGGTAATATCAAGAAAATGTCATATATTTGCAAAAGAAATGATTTTATTTTATAGTTTTTTAATTGAAAATATAGCTTATAAATATTTTTAAATCAAACATTTATAATACAACTCTTTTTGGACTATCTAAAAGAGATAGTCTGAAAAGAATAATATAAGAAAAATGAAAAAGAAACACAACGAACAACTCGAAAATCCTTTTATCATAAAAGGCTATGTGGGTAAGGAATTGTTCTGCAATCGGCGAAAGGAGGTCGAAGCCCTTTACAATAATGCTCGTAATCGGGTGGATACAACGATTATCTCGCCAAGGCGGGTAGGCAAAAGCGGGTTGATTTTTCGATATATCGACCATTTGTCCGAATATGATGATATTGTGGGGATTTATGTCGATATTTATGCTTCGCGTTCGCTGGGCGATTTTATCAAATTGCTGGCAGAGGCGGTTTTGCGCAAGTTTCATCGTACTACAAGTATTGGTGAGAAATTTTTGAACATTTTGCAAGGATTTCGACCAACGCTCAGCTACGATGGAATTACGGGCGAGCCACATGTGCAAATCGACTACCGGAATGATACCGAAAAGGAGCATACCTTGCGCGGCTTGCTCGATTTTTTAGATAATCAGGAAATGCGTGTGGTGTTGGCTTTCGACGAATTTCAGGAAATTGCCAATTATCCCGAACGCAATGTAGAAGCCTTGTTGCGCACACATGTACAGCAATTGCACAATATTAGTTTTATTTTCAGCGGGAGCAAAAAGGCGATGATGATTGATATGTTTTCGTCGGCTAAGCGACCGTTTTATAACAGTACGCAATATTTGTCGCTGGATAAAATTGATGCGGAGGAATACCGCCTGTTTATCCGAAATATTTTTGAAAATTATGGGAAAATGATTGATGATGAGTCGTTGGATTTTATTATGTCGTGGACAAAAGGCTACACTTTTTATACGCAAAGCTTGTGTAATATGGTTTTTTATTTATCCGGAAATGAAATAGATATTGATATTGTAAAAAAATCGTGTGTGGAGATTTTGCAGCGGAATGAGTCTGTTTTTCTACAATACAAACAACTGCTTACGCCGGCGCAGTGGGATTTTTTGGTGGCGGTTGCCAAAGAGGATGAGGTGCGGCAGATTACGGCACAGGCTTTTTTGATGAAGCATAAAATAGGTACACCATCGAATGCTCGACGGATTTCTAAGTCGCTGATGGAGAAGGAATTGTTGCTCGAAACGACTTTGAAAAAAGGGGTTGTTTATCAGGTGTATGATTTGTTTTTGTCGCGTTGGTTGGAAATGGAGTATTGAGAAAGTGGAATTATGGCAGGATAGAGGGTTGTTTGCATAAAAACTGTCTGCCGCGCGAAGGATAGTAGTGGAAAGCCCGCAGCCCGACTCAGAAGCGAGACGGTGAGGAGTGAGAGGTGAGTGAAACACAAACCGACCTGTTTGCCTATAGAAGAACCGAAGGGCGAGGACTTGGAACGGATAGCCTGACCCCGATGGGGATAAGAATGCTTGTGTGGAAAGGGCGTTGAGGGGGCGCGCCCAAATAGTAAAAAATATATGATTATCTTTGCGAAAAATATTTTAAAATTTATGGAACATAAGCTACATATTTACAACACGCTTTCGCGCAAGAAAGAACTTTTTGTGCCGCTGCACGAGCCTAATGTGGGGCTGTATGTGTGCGGACCTACGGTTTATGGCGATGCTCACTTGGGGCATGCCCGTCCGGCTATTACTTTTGATATTTTGTTTCGATACATGAAACAACTCGGATACAAAGTGCGCTATGTGCGCAATATTACCGATGTGGGGCACTTGGAAAACGATGCCGACAGCGGCGAAGATAAGATTGCCAAAAAAGCCCGCCTCGACCAGTTGGAACCGATGGAAGTGGTGCAATTTTACCTCAACCGTTATCACAAGGCGATGGATGCGCTCAATGTGCTTCCACCGAGCATTGAGCCACATGCTTCGGGGCATATTATTGAACAAATAGAATTTATCCAAAAAATATTTGATGCCGGATTTGCTTACGAGAGCGAAGGGTCTGTTTATTTTGATGTGGAGAAATACAATCAATCTCATCACTATGGGAAATTATCTGGTCGTAATATTGACGAATTGCTTGAAACCACGCGCGACCTCGATGGACAAAGCGAAAAGCGCCGTTCGGTAGATTTCGCTCTTTGGAAAAAGGCTTCACCGGAACATATTCTGCGCTGGCCCTCGCCTTGGAGCGAAGGTTTTCCGGGTTGGCACTTGGAGTGCTCGGCTATGGGAACGAAATATTTGGGTGAAGAATTTGATATTCACGGCGGCGGTATGGATTTGATCTTTCCGCACCACGAATGCGAGATTTCGCAATCGACCGCCGCACTTGGTAAAGAAACGGTTAAATATTGGATGCACAACAATATGATTACCATTAATGGGCAAAAGATGGGCAAAAGTCTAGGCAATTTTATCACTTTGGAAGAATTTTTTACCGGCAATCATGCTTTGCTCGAAAAAGCGTACAGCCCGATGACAATTCGTTTTTTTATTCTTCAGGCACAATATCGCAGTACAGTTGATTTCAGTAATGAGGCTTTAATAGCTGCCGAAAAAGGACTGCAACGCCTCTCGGAAGCCTATAATCGCCTGCAAAAACTGACTGGAAGCACAGAAACAACGGTTGATGTAAAAGGACTTTTGAGTCGATGCGAAGAAGCTATGCTGGATGATTTGAATACGCCAATCGCTATAGCTCATTTGTTTGAAGCAGCAAAATCGATCAATACAATTTATGATGGCAAGGCTACTATTAACGAAGCTGATTTAATCGAATTGAAAAATGTGTTTAAATTGATCGTTGAAGATTGGTTAGGCTTGGAAATGGAAACCGCCGAAGGACAAAGTAATTCCGGTTCGGCATACAAAGCGGCTGTCGATCTATTGCTCGAAATACGCCAAGAAGCCAAAGCCAATAAAGACTGGGCTACTGCCGACAAAATCCGCAACCAACTTGCCGCTGCCGGCTTTGAGATAAAAGACGGCAAAGACAGGGTGGAGTGGAGTTTGAAGTAAAATTTATGGTGAAGAGAAAAGTGCCGAGTTAATTTTGAAACTCGGCACTTTTCTTATTTTTTCGCAATATCGTCATACAAACATTGTAAAAAGGCTTTTCCTTGCTCTACAGCTTCGCTTTTATTGCGTCGGCGGCGCGGCTGTATTATATAGTTCCAATTGCAGTCGTATGTCCATTTTCCTTCGGGTGTAACCATTCCAAACCCATTATTAAAAGCATAAAAGGCAAATTCGGGAGCACATGGGTTCAAAATGTCCTTACTGAAAGGGAAATCTTTGTAATCTATTTTCATTTGGGCAAGAAGTGTGGCAGCAATATCAGACTGCGAACAAATCCGGTTTATTTGAAGCGGGCAAGCAATGGCTCCTCCTGTCCAAATCATAAAAATATTATGCCGTTTGGGTACATAATGCCGGATGCCGTCCGGATAACCCATATCATGGTCGGGAACGAGGATAACAAGCGTATTTTTCCACAATGGTGATTTTTTCAGATTATTGATAAAAATGCCCAGACAACTATCCGAATAAGCTACACTATTTACATACGGATGCTCAAATTTATGCATGGGTACTTCAAAAGGTTCGTGGCTGCTAAGTGAAAGGAACATTTTGAAAAATGGCGTTTCTTTTTGTTCCAATACTTGTTTTTCGAAATGCTTGAATGCAAAATGATCCGGTACTCCCCAACGACCTATATTTTCTTCTTTCGGGAAATCGTAAACCCCTTGTATATCCACTACTTTTTGCGATATGAGATAGGTTTTCATATTGGCAAAATCGACATCTCCTCCATAAGTAAACGAAGTTTTATATCCATGCTCTGTCAAAACTTTAGGAATGGAATTTAAAGATGTACATTTGTTTGCATAACTGATAATAGACATGTTTGGTTGTGCCGGAAAGCCTGCTGTA
This sequence comes from Paludibacteraceae bacterium, assembly GCA_031553685.1. Classification (GTDB taxonomy): domain Bacteria; phylum Bacteroidota; class Bacteroidia; order Bacteroidales; family Paludibacteraceae; genus JAFGVL01. The sequence continues at coordinate 18,933 of JAVBLE010000023.1, forward strand.
GTTGCCACCAATCCTCTGTCGGTACGAAAACTGTTGGCATACATGTGGGTGAAAACAATACTTTCTTCAGTCAATTTGTTCAGATTCGGAGTAACGCCCTTCAGCCCGCCCAAAGGTTCTATCATATCAGCTCCAAAACTTTCGAGGAGGATAAAAACAATATTCGGGCGAGTAGTTCGTAACACAGAATCGCATTGCTGGTTGCGATCATATCGCATCATATTATTAAAAATTTCGTGTGCCCTTTCATCGTTCATAAAGCGGTATTGGCTTTCAAATTTTTCCTGATGGCTTAATGAATATATGATGCTAAAAACCGGATTGACAGCAGATTGATTTAGAAACATATTTTGACTGAAATATACACGCCCCATGTTCATAGTCGAAGTATATATTCCTCCACGAATGCCTATAAAAAGAGGAACGAACAATAAAAATATTACTATGCTTTCGATGATGCGCTGGTTTGACCTTTCGGATTTGACCAAGGGTTTGGCAACTAAAATATTCAGCAAAAGATATTGGATAAATGCGACCACTGCCACGCACAAAAATCCAACCGCTGCTTGCCAGTAAGGTACGCTTGCCAATACTTCTTTAGGTTTGGATAGATAAAGAAAAACGGATGCATCCATACGGAAATTCCAAAACGAGAACAATACCATATCGCCAATAACAATCATGGCTAAAACGATGGAAATAATCAGGAAATATACCTGCAATATCCGCCCGAATATTTTTCCCCGAAAACAAACGGATGCAAGTAACACTAAAAGTGGCAGAATGGTAAAATAACCGGCAACAGATAGATCCATTTGAAAACCGGACAGGATAACTTGTATTAAATTATCAATCGTTTCTTTTCCGCTCTGATTCCAGTGGTAGAGGAGAAAAGCAACTTTATGCAAAATGAAAAAAAGAAGGAACAAAAGGTAAGTAAAAACCAAAAGTCGAATGCGTTTTAACATAAGTCAATTTTTAAAAACACAAAGGTAGTAAATCAAACAGAATGTTGTACCTTTGGGGGCATATTTCATTTTTCAGTAAAATACATGGAATCAACCCGTCAGCAAAAAATAGGTCGCTTGTTGCAAAAAGACTTGAGTGATATATTCCTCACTTATGCCCGCCAGTTTCAAGGCGTCTTGCTTAGCGTAACGCGCGTTAATGTGAGCCCCGATTTGAGCATTGCTCATGTAAATATCAGTATTTTCCCCAGCGAGCGAGGCGAAGAAATCCTTGCCGGAATTAAGGAACAATCCAAGTCAATCCGTTTCGAACTGGGTAACCGTGTGCGTCATCAATTACGCATTATCCCGGATTTAGTTTTTCATATTGACGATACGCTCGATTATTTGGAGAGAATTGATGAACTTCTTAAGAAATAATTAGCAAATTTGAAAATGAATTTCATTTGCTAATTATCACATTTGTTAATTTGCTAATTAAAAAATGAACCTTGCCCTACATATAGCCCGCCGTTACCTCTTTTCAAAAAAGACACATAATGTAATCAACATCATTTCCGGCATTTCGGTGTGTGGGGTGGCAGTGGGCACAATGGCATTGGTGTGTGTGCTGTCGGTATTTAATGGTTTTGGGTCATTGATTGAAAATTTGTTTAGCTCATTTGATCCTGATTTGAAAATATCGCTGGTCGAAGGGAAATCATTCTCGGTGCAACAAGCCGAGATTGCCAAACTACGCCATCTGCCCGAAGTAGTATCTTTTGCTGAAGTAGTACAGGAAAACGCCATGCTGCGCTTTGAAGATCGCCAGACTTCGGCTTCGGTAAAAGGAGTAAGCGACAGCTACCAGCAAATGGTTGATATGCCACGCATTATTATCAGTGGCGAATATTTGCTCAAAGATCCTGCGTTCAACTATGGTGTTTCGGGTGTGGGACTGGCTTCTACGCTGGGCTATGCACCCTATTTCAGCAGCCCTATTTACATCTATGCGCCCAACCGGACAAAACGGGTAAACCTTGCCCGCCCCGAAGAGAGTTTTAATCAGGATAAAGTATTTGCTTCGGCAGTGTTTGCCGTGCAACAGCAGGAATACGACACTAAATTGTTGATTATCCCGATCAGCCTGGCACGAGAACTGTTTCAATACGATTCTGCCACAGTTACTTCCATCGAACTGAAAATATCGGACAAGGCGAATTTTGACAAAACAAAAGAAAAAATAAAGTCGTTGCTTGGACCCCAGTTTAAAGTGCTTGATCGCTACGAGCAGCAGGAAGATTATTTCAAAATAATGGAAATTGAGAAGTGGATTACCTACCTTATCCTTAGTTTTATCCTCCTGATAGCGGTGTTTAATGTTATCGGATCTTTATCTATGCTAATAATAGATAAAAAAAATGACATACAAACTCTTCGCAACATGGGTGCCGACGACTCTCTGATCAGACGGATTTTCTTGTTTGAGGGCTGGTTGATCTCATTTTTAGGAGCTGTTGCAGGTATTTTTGCCGGAGCAGCGCTATGTATTTTGCAAGAGCAATTTGGTTTTATCACCTTGCCCGATGCAAGCAATGCCATTGTTCCAGCCTACCCTGTCCATTTAGAATTTTCGGATTTAATTTTAGTTTTTGTTACGGTTGTCGTTATGGGCTTTTTTGCTGCATGGTATCCTGCCCGGCAGATAAAAAAAGATTGATTCCTTTTTTTTAGTACATGACAAAAAACAAATTTTTATGCTAAATCAATAGAAGCATCGTCATGTCGAATATAGATTAAAGGTTCAAACAAAAGATAATGACAAAAGGTACCATAGAGTATAGCACACCGTTATTGTCGTAGAGCCGTGGCGCACTTCGACTACGCTCAGTGACCATGCCGCGGCTTAAATTTAAGCAATATGATTCAAGATTGAATAAATCATAGATGTAAAAATGATCTACATGCCCATCATATTTCAGAGCCGCGGCACGCCACGG
>JAVBLE010000051.1:0-10406 GCA_031553685.1 Paludibacteraceae bacterium
CATAAATTTCCCGTAAATGTTTGTGAATTGGTGCAACCAACCGACGACAAAGGGATAATCTCCCTTTGCCTGCCGAGGCTTTGGCTGCTACAAATAAAAACAAATTTGGATACACTTCACATTGATTGTATAAACCGTAAACATTGGGCAGGCAAGCTGAAAATACTGTCATTGAACCTATCAAGAGTAAATCGGCATCTTCGGGTGAATCGGCTTTTGATACAATTTGTTGTAACAAATGAGGCAAGTTATTGTAAACTTCTTGTGGAATTGTAGGTGTGAAAATCCCCATATCCTCTATTTCCCCAATATCCCCAATGTCCGAACCACGACTTATACGATTTTTAGGATTATCAAAATTTTGAATTGAAATATCAATATTTGCTTTTTTTGCTAAATGGTAGAGAGTTTTGATGGTTATGCCGTGTCCGTGTGCTTTCAGGCAATTGTCATACTGCTTGTTGGTTTCTTTTTCGGTGTAACCGGAATAGAAACGGCTTAAACGGTGGTAGTAATTTCGTCCGCTTTCGCCCAAAGCATCGGTGAGGGCAAAGCCGAGATCGCGCCAATCGGGATAATTGGGGGCTATGTCGGTGGCGGTAGTTTCTATTCTTTGGGTGATTGTTTCGACCTCACCCCCAACCTCTCTCCACAAGAGAGGGGAGAAAGAGGACTTTGGGGACAAAGAGGGTTGTGGGTCAAGCCCGCAATGACGGTTATTTGGATTTTGCCAATCTTTTGGGTTGAATTTCTTTTTGCTCATATTTATTTCAAATAAAGAGGATTAATGTATGCCTGTGGGTCGTGGGGCAGGAAGCAGGCGCGGGAGATGTCTTTGCCTGATTTATCCACCTCAACGCCGTAGGTTTGCGAAATGTAGTTGGCTACGGCACCGAAAAAATCACTGTGAGAATAGCCCCCTAAATCCCCCACAGGGGGACTTATCGGAATAATCCATTTCAAGCCGTCGCCCGAAGGACTGACGAAAAGTAATTGAGTATCAAAATATTCGTCTTGTAAAAGTTGTTTGCGAAGCCACCCCACCCCGTCCCTCCCCGCAAGGGAGGGGGTATTTAAATGGTCGAAATCGATACATAATAAGCCGGAATGTTTTATGAGAGCTTTGTCGCTTCGGGTTGTGAATGTGCCCGAAAAGGTACAATAATCGAAGTTTGTGGCTTTGAATTGTCGGGCGACCTCTCCCCCCGCCCTCTCCACAGGAGAGGGAGCTGCTAAAATTGCACGCAATTTTTGGGTGCGGGCTTTGTAATAATCGCCTTTGATGGCGTTGTAGATTTGTAGCAGATTGACTGTTTTGTGGGGTTTTGTGTTGGTTATTGGAGATTTGAAAAAGGAAAATAAAGCCCCTCCAACCTCCCCTAAGGGGAGGCTTGGGGAAGTGATAGGACTTTGTGCTTCGACTCCGCTCAGCAACCTAGAGTTGTAGGGATTGTTTTGGTAAAAGTTCTGTTGTTGACCGATTCTTAAATTTAGTTCTTTGTTGAGGGTTTGTAATAATTGATTTCCTTGTTGTTTGTAGTACAGTTCGGCGAAGTCGAAGGCATCGCCTGCGGGGATAGCGTTTGCGTTGTCTTCGTGGTGGGCAAATTCTCTATCAAGGGAATTGCCTAAAACATTTTCCTTATGGATGAAAATATGCAATGTTTCTTTATTGGAATTGAAAGGATTGCGGCATAAGCCGCAATCTCTTTCTGTTAATCGCAATACAACTTTGTCGGAATAGTACTGCCGTAAAATATGGCTGTAAATGGTTAATCCGTAATGTGTTTTACTCAAAATGCTTTCTTTTGTGATTGGGCAGATATACGGATTTATGGGGCAGACACTCAGGTCTGCCCCTACGGGATTATTCGCTTTCATAGCCTTTAATTTTACGCATTGTGTAATTGTCGAAAAGAATTTTGAGAATGTCTTGCTTACGATAATAGAGTTTGCTTCCAATACGCGAAAATGGCAAAGTGCCGTTTGAACGCAAGGTTTGCAGAGTACGAGGGCTAATGTGTAATGCTAGCATTACCTCTTGTCCGTCAATCCATTCTTCAAGTAAAGTGTCATTGCTTGGCTGTTGGCTACGCCCAAAGTCGGCTGCATTCGGCAGAACTTCAAACAAGTTTGAGTTCTGCTCTCGTTGGCACAACTTTTCACTTAAAAGTGGGTTGTTTGTTCCTGCAAAGTATTTGCGGAACTCCACGGCTAGTGGCTCGTCGCTGTTCTGAAAGTAATCTTTGAGAATGTCGGCTAAAATTCGGGGCTTGCTCATTTGTTGCCTCCTTTCTTTTGGCTATCAATAAAGGCTTGCGCCTCATCTTTGATTTCCGTGTTTGATTTGATTTTGCCATGTTTTAGTTGGCTATCGCGCCACTCTCGGCATTCTTTGAGATTGAATAACAGGCGTGAGCCTATGCGACTGTGGGGCAATTCGCCCAAACAGCATTTGTTGTAAAGGGTCTGCCGTTTCCATTGTGGGAAAACTGTTTGCCGGATTTCGTTAATGTCAACAAATCTGTTGTCGTCTGGCTCTTGGGCTGTGGCGGGTAGATTGTCGATTTTTTGATTTATTTCTTGGACTTGTTCCAAGATTGTTTGCACCGCTTCCGGCAGCGTGTCAAAAGAAATTGCTTGTAGCAATTTTGAATTATCTGTAATGTTCATAAAGTTTATTTTATTCACAATAGAAATTCGTTTTGGATTTGCTTTTTGGGTACCTGCAAAAAGAAAAACCGCTACAAATTCCTCGTGTGAGGTTTGTAGCGGCAAAGGTCGGTAAGGGGTAGTAAGCGGGTTTTATAGTGAATGTTCACTATAAAAAGATTGTTTTACTTTTGGTTGATTTCCTGCTGTTTAGCATACATTTGCTCGAAGATTACAAGTGTGCTTTTCATGTCCCGGTTAGCTGTAGATTTGGTAACCGATAAATCGTTGTGGAAGGTTGAAAGGTCTTGATTGATTGTTTTTCCGAAAATATCGAAAACTTCCTTTTTAGTGAGGTCGTTGCCTTTTCGATCCGTGAAAAATGAGAGCTCGTAAAGGCTGTTTATCACTCTGATGAAATTAACTTTAACGCCTTTCCTGGTTGAGAGTTGAAGATTGCTGTTGCTAGGTGCGGTTTCCTGTTCGGATTGTTGGAGTAGTTGTATTTTTCTCTCTATAATACCGCAAGTGTCTTGTGGATATTGCTTTTCATATAGGGCATAATTGATAATTTGGAGTAATTCAATTTGCTTTTGACTTGAAAAATTGTTTTGCCCCAATACTTCTAAAATGTCATTCACATCAATGGTTGAGGTGCTCTTTTCGTTTTTTTCTGTTTCATTTTTTGAAAATGTTAATTATTATTGATATTTAGTTTGATTGCGTTTGCAGCTGCTTGTTTTTTCTCATCGACAATTTGGGCATAAATTTGAGTTGTTTTTACATCTGCATGTCCTAGCATTTTGCTAACGGTATAAATGTCTGTGCCATGTGTTAATTGCAAGGTAGCGAATGTGTGGCGGAAGCAGTGAAAAGTAATGTCTTTTGTGATGCCTGCCTTCTTTACCCATTCGGCTATTACTGTATTGCAAAATTGAGAACTGTCCGCTCCCTCAAAAACCTTGTCTTTTTCATTTCTCCGTTGTCCGCAAAATTCCAAAGCATCTGCCGAAATGGGCATATATACAAGAGCTTTTGTTTTTTGTTGGGCAAATTTTATGCTTGGGTTTTTACCGCCTGTAATGTTTTCCCAACGCAAATTTATGCAATCGGAATGTCGCAAACCAGTAAGAGCCGAAAACAAGGATATTCGTTTTACTATATCGCTGGTACAGGCTGTATTGTTGAGGGTTTGCAACTCGGGTAATGTGAGAAACTGTTTTTGCTTTTGTTCTCCTTTGGGAAGCTCTATTGCGTGATTTGGATTGAATGTAATAATTTCGTCTTTGTACGCCTCATTCAATACCGCTTGCAAGCATCTGATCATTGACTTTTGCGAATTAGCGGCAAGTTTGGTAGCCTTTTTACTTTTGTAGTCGGCGATAAATGCTGTAAATTCTTCGATTTTAGCCCTGTTCATTTGTCCGAAGTTTAACTTGTCTTTGCCTTCAAACTCTTGATATTTATTCACGAAATTAGCCCATACACGCATTGTGCCGGTCGTTAATTTGGCTGTCCTTTTTTTAATTACTTCCTGAATATATGGCAGTACTTCTATTTGCTCGCGGGCATATTGTTCTTGTTGCTCTTTGTATTGCTCGGGAAACAGTGCTTTTTTGTTGTATTCGTCTTGCATTACCGCACAAACTTGGGCGGCAAACAAAGCACTTTGTTGGTCGTGCTTGCTCCTACATTGGATTACACCCTCAACATTGCGCTTTGGCTGATAATTGCCGCCGCGTGTGGATTTTTTGCTGTCCCAAACGATTGTACTAATACTTCGATTTAGAAAGGTTGCTTTTCGCTTGGGTTTTGCATGTTCGTATTCAAAAACAGGATAAGCTTCAACAAACAAATAATATTCGTTTTCATCGGTCAATGATTTTTGTAATCTGACAGTGCATTTTGTTTTAAAGGTGGGTGTTTTCATCGTTTTTACTCTTGCAATTATCTTGCAAAGATACGGTATTTATTGGTAAAAACAATGAAATGTCGGTAAATATTTACACTTTATATTTTACATTACTATCTGTTAATCAACCGTATAGTAATAATTGGTAATTTTATTTGTTTTGGTTATGAAATCTGGTAAATTTTATACAGCGGGATATAGCAATAATACTTCATGTCTTTATAATGTTTTTTAAATATTATATAGGGCATGGGTTGTTTGCTATTTGCTGTATGGGCTTACCAGAGCCTCAGGGTGAAATAGCATTACAGTTCCCATGCCTTTTTATATTTTATAAACCTTCCATTTGGGGAATTGATGGAAAAAAATCAATTTTATTATGAAAAAGAAATTCTTACTGAATGGTTGGTTGCTTTTAGTAACTGTGTTAATGGTTGGCTTCTCATCTTGTAGCAATGATGATGGACCTGGTGGTAGTGGTAATGGAGGTAATCCTGAACAGTTATTAATTGGCAAGTGGAGACCCGTAAAAGCATTGGGAGATAATGTTGCTTCTGATGATCTATTTGGATCAATGGTAGATGATGTTTTGGAATTTAAAGCCAACAAAACTGTTACTTATGATGAAAATGGCACTTTTTATGGTTATAACCTAACCCAAAGTTTTTATCCAAGCCAAAGTACATGGACTCTTAAATATGATTCTGAACTATGGAAAGCTTGGGTACTAAACATTAAAGGGGATGGTGTGTTTTTCTTTGCAGCTAATTTTGAAGTTGTTAAAGTTGATAACAACACCTTAATTATTGACAATGGATTTGAATATGAATTTAAACGAATTAATTAAACATTGAAATAATCAATAAAATCTTTTGGATTAAAATATTATAAAATGAAAATGTATCAATAGGTCTATAATTAGATTATATTGATACATTTTTAATTTATAACAAGTATAGGTTTCTGCAAGCTATAATATTTCTGTAATGAATGAAATTACCTTTTGAAATATATCACCATTTGGTAATAATATTTTCAACTAAAATAAAACTATTTATACCCTAAATTCTATGAAATGATTTTAGGAAAATTAATCTCTAAAATATACTTGTATTATAACATAATTAAGCCACTAATTTATGAATATCAACAGCCACTTTTTTATCCATATTTAATTTGCTACACAAATCTACATAAGGTTCTAATGATCTTTTTACAGAAGTGTTTTTAGCATTGGTATTTCTTATTAAAACTTCTATTTTTACCCAAATCATAATTATACTTCTCTAATAACGCTTCACGCTCTAATTCTTTTAATGTCTTACTATTTGAAATATTAATGTTGTGATTAAATTTAACAGCCTCATCTAATACTAATGATATAGGATTTGTATTTGCATTTAAAACATTGATAAGGTTGTTATTTGTAATGTTCAGATACTTTCTAATTTGGACTTTTGTATTAATATTTAGTTCTGCCTGTATCCTACCTTTATAATATTCTAAAACATCTTTTTTGTTTGATAAAGCATTTAAGAATGGCTTATTTTCTGATTTATCCAACTCTTTAAATTTATCATAAAAAACAAGTCTCTTTTTAGATCGTGGAGTAGATACAACATTTTTAATAACTACACCGCCATTTTCATATTGCTCTGAAATCCATTTCTTGTGATTGGATATATTTAATTCAACAGTTTGTTTTATATCTTTAATATTGGGATATAAAAAGGTCTTGGTAACATCACATTTACAAATAAATGAATCATTAATTATATTATCAATGTCCAATTTACAAATACCTAAATTATTGATATTATTAAAACAATTATGAATATTATTCTTATTTATCAAATCAATAAAATTATCTTTTAATATTTTAGAAGTAAATTCAATAACTAATTCATTGTATTTAAAATTAACTGTTACCTTTAATAAACATGGAGTTTTTTGTTCATATTTATAATAAATAAGTTGGTCTTGTTTATAGTTAGAAATAAATTCATTGGGATTTATATTTTTAATGTATTTTGTTTTTGTTATGATTTTCAATTTATCAAAACATATCATTTAGATTTTAAAATTAATATTTTATCTTGCTTGCATTTCTGCAAGTTTTGTCACCTTGATAAGTTATTACATTTACCCATTATCAGGTAACAGAGGAATACTATTCCAATAATTTTTCATAGCCATAGACAATGCCTGTTTATGGCTTTCTGTTTTAGGTTTATTTTTCAGTTTCTCACTGATTAATTTTTTAGTGGTTTCACTTAGTTTTCTACTTGTTCTCATATCTCTATTTTTTAATATAAATAGTAAGTTAAACAAGAAAAGTAAGAGTTGTTGGAGAAAATCTAAATATTGTATTAATTTTGGTATTCAATAAATTTATATTTGGATTATGTTTCTTCAAACCAATTTCAATGTATCTTTCTGTTTGGAACAGATAGGATTTAGCATAAATAATAATAGTGATAAAAAAACTATTGCTACAAAAGATGATGTATCAATTTATTATTACTTAGGAGATGAATTGTCAATGAAATCTCCTATTTCTATTGATATGAAAATATTCAAAAAGAGTGAGTTGGTATATCAAGGATTAGTTCCAATGTCAGAAGAATTATTTCTAAATTTGTTAGATTTGCTATTTCCCTCAGATGCCTTAATTGAAAGTATTAGTGACCACATAATTGAATCTGAATATAAAAGAGGCTTATTGGAATCAGATGGTATATCTAAACTTGAATAATTACCTATAGAATTTGAATCCTTTGTTGATTTTTAGAAGAACAATTTTCTAATGTTGCACAAAATGTATCTAAATTACTATTCATTGCGATTTTTGTTTATATGAAAATTTGTTCTAATATTACGCCTGCCTTCTTAGCTGTCATTTCATCAATATATCCTCTCTTTAAGGTGTTATTTTTATCATACCAAATGATATAATAAAAAGGGTAAGTATAGTTTCTCATGTGAAACATTTCTCCTGTTTCAATACTATGAAATCCACCATTATATCTTTTTATCCAATTTTGGATTCCTTCATAACTCAGTTGGGAAGAAATACCTCTTAAATAACCTATTATAGTTCCATCTATTTCATAAGGAATTTCATCAATGTAATATTCAAAATTACCATTTTCAGTGTCAAAATTACATGGAATTCCATATCTTTTTTTATCATCAAAATGATGAATAAATAAATCCATAGGTAACTGTTCCAACAAGGATTTGGTTAAAAATTTACCACCTACTTTTACTTTTGTAATAGTTACAGGTAATTCTACTTTTTCTACTAAGCCTTTACTCATAATTTCATTTCTTATATTTCTAACAAATGTAAGTATAAATTCAAAAGTTTGAACACTTATTTTCTAAGTTGCGAATTTTCAAGAATTGGATTAAGATAAATTATTTTATATTGTTTTCTGAATTTTACAATGTGAATATTTGATGAATATTTTTTACCTTTGTGAAGGTATTGGTTTTTTTTCAAGCATAGAATTGTTTCAACTTTTGGAGGCTTTCTTATATTTCATATTAGAAACACATTCTTCAAAGTCAATATATATCATGAACTCAACAACCTTTTTATAATCTTCTATAAAGGTTCGATAGTCTGATAGTTCTTTGCACAAAGTAAAAATCCTTCCAAGTATTTGGAGGGATTTTTTGTTTTTAGGTGGTTATTTTTCTTTGGTTATTAGTGAGTTAGGAAAAATACTTTTCATAAGATTATTCTTGAAAAAAGTATGTTAGGGTGTCAAATAGATACCCTTTTCTATTTTTACAAAAGGGTAACCAAACTACTTTTTATCTTCCCTTATAAGCATCAAAAAATCAATCAAATACATCTTCTTTTTAGGTAACCAAAACACATAAAATTAAGATGAAAAAATCAACATTTAAAGTAAACTATCTTTTAAGAAAAGATAAGGTTTTAAAGAATGGAGAAGTCCCAATAAATATAAGAATTACATTGAATGGAGAAAGAGCAACATTTAACTCCAAATACAATGTAAAACCTGAGATTTGGAATCAAAAGTCCAATAGAGCTAAAGGGACAACTGCTTATGCAAGCAGTATCAACAAATATCTTGACAATGTTTATATTAAACTTTGTGACTCATTAAGAGATTTAGAGGAAAGAGGTTTTGAGGTAACTGCGGAGAATATCAAGAATAATTATCTTGGCTTTATGGAACATAGGCAGGTAACAGTTCTAAACCTATACCAAGAGCATAATGATAAAATGAAATCCTTAGTTGGTAAGGGATACGCGTATTCATCATTGGAAAAACATTACAGCACCATAGGGCACTTAAAAGGATTTCTGAAATGGAAGTATAAAGCCAATGACCTAAACATTGAAAGAGTAGATTATAACTTTGTTTCCGAGTTTCAGTTTTATCTGAAATCAGAAAAGAACATTAGTCATAACACTTCAATTAAATATTTACGGAATTTTGGAAAGGTTGTTCGGATAGCTATTAATGCAAATTACCTGAAACAAAATCCCTTTGCAGCAATGAGGCTGTGTTATGATGAAATTGAAAGACCATTTTTGGATATAACCGAACTGCAAAAATTAATCCAGTTTCAACCACAAGTTAGAAGATTAGAGCAGATAAAGGATATATTTCTGTTTTGTTGCCTAACTGGGCTTGCTTTTGTAGATACCAAGACTTTAACAGAAGATTGTCTATTTACTTCTCCTACTGGTGAAATATGGATTAAGAAACAAAGGCAGAAAACCAAGAAATGGTCTCATATTCCATTGTTACCACAAGCCAAATTTCTACTTGATAAATATGAGAATCACTCTATCAGAGAAAAAGGCTATTTGCTACCAGTACCGACAAACCAGAAAATGAATGCTTATCTGAAAGAGATAGCCGACCTTTGTGGTATTAACAAGAACTTAACCACACACCTTGCCCGGCATACATTCGCCACCTTGCAATTAACACATGGTACAGATATTTACACTGTTAGCAAGATGCTAGGACATGCAGATGTAAAAACAACCCAAATCTATGCCCAAATTGTCGATGAGAAAAAACAAGCAGCTGCAAACGCAATCAAACTAAATATCAATAATAATTAACATTTTCAAAAAATGAAACAGAAAAAAACGAAAAAATTACTTCAGCCATTGATGTAAATGACATTTTAGAAGTATTGGGGCAAAACAATTTTTCAAGTCAAAAGCAAATTGATTTACTCCAAATTATCAATTACGCCCTGTATAAGAATCACTATCAACAAGATACTTGCAGTATTATAGAGAGAAAAATACAACTACTCCAACAATCCGAATAGGAAACCGCACCTAGCAACAGCAATTTTCAACTCTCAACCAAGAAAGGCGTTAAACAGTATGACAATTGCCTGAAAGCACACGGACACGGCATAACCATCAAAACTCTCTACCATTTAGCAAAAAAAGCTGGCATTGATATTGCTATTCAAAATCTTGATAATCCTAAAAATCGTATAAATCGTGGTTCGGACATTGGGGATATTGGGGAAATTGAGGATATGGGGATTTTCACACCTACAATTCCACAAGAAGTTTACAATAACTTACCTTATTTGTTACAACAAATCGTATCAAAAGCCGATTCACCCGAAGATGCCGATTTACTCTTGATAGGTTCAATGACAGTATTTTCAGCTTGCCTGCCCAATATTTACGGTTTATACAATCAATGTGAAGTGTATCCAAATTTGTTTTTATTTGTAGCAGCCAAAGCCTCGGCAGGCAAAGGGAGATTATCCCTTTGTCGTCGGTTGGTTGCACCAATTCACAAACATTTACGGGAAATTTATG
>JAVBLE010000020.1:0-36351 GCA_031553685.1 Paludibacteraceae bacterium
ATTTTACCCCCAACCCCCTAAAGGGGGCTCGCAATCAACAACAGACTGTTTGTGTTGGGTAAGTCCCCTTTAGGGGATTTAGGGGTGGTTGGAAGCATCTTCTTAGAAATTAGGGGTATTATTGCGGATAGACATTAAAAATAATTCAGCTTGTAAAATCCTACTCCCTCTTGGTCACTGAGCTTGTCGAAGTGTGGAGAGGGTCGGGGTGAGGTTTTATTTTCCCGCCAAACGAAGTTTAATCCGTGTAAATGCCTGTTTGGTATTCAGGGCAAAATCGGCATCCATAATCCAACCGTAGTAACCCGGATCTTTCTTCATCACATCCACAGCTAATTGACCTTTGTATTTGCCAAAATTGATTACTTCTTCGTTTTTGTCGTTGAAAACAAGCCGTCCGGCAAAGTCCACATTGCGATTAAAACTCGAGAAATCGGATAGGAAAGCAATGTCGTTTTGCAAATCGGAGTAGCGGTCGAGTTGCGATTTCAGCACTTCATAAGTGGCTTTGGTGTCGGCTTCGGCACTGTGAGCGTTTGCAAGGTCTTGGTTGCAATAGAATTTGTAAGCCGCTTCGAGTGTGCGTTGTTCTTTTTTGTGAAAAATGGTTTGCACATCCACAAACTTACGACGGCTCATATCCATATCTACACCGGCACGCAAGAACTCTTCGGCTAACAGCGGCACATCGAAACGATTGGAGTTAAAACCTGCCAAATCGGCTCCTTCAAAGTCGTTGGCGATGGTTTTGGCTACTTCTTTAAAAAGGGGCGCATTTGCCACATCATTATCATAAATACCATGTATGGCTGATGCTTCGGCAGGAATTTTACATTCGGGGTTGATACGAATGGTTTTACTTTCTTCCATACCGTTTGGGTGCACTTTGAGGTACGAAATCTCTACTATCCGGTCTGTAACTGTGTTTGTCCCTGTTGTTTCGAGATCGAAAAAGATGATGGGGTTCTTTAGGTTTAATTGCATGGTTTTATTCTATAATTATTTTGCTATCGTTATCAATATCAGTACGCTTGTCAAAAGTAAAATCGATATAACTGGCTTCGTCCTTTTTGGCATTGATGGTTGCTTTCACTCTGCCCATCTCCATGTCTTTACTATCAAGCACTCTCACTATGATATCGCCTTTGTAATCTGCCCCGAAAATAAAATATTGCGAGAGTACATTATCTTTTCCTTCGGCAGAATTACTTACGGTGCTTTTGCCAAGCGCAAAGCCTTTCTTTTGCAGGGCATCACTCAAAGTGATTTTAGGTGTGGTAGCTTTTTCGACACCCGAACTTACTCCTGAGGCAAACTCGCCAACGGCTTCGCCGGCTACATTACCTGTTTTGTTTATCTTCTCGTTGATTTTGTCTTTAGAGCAGGCTGTAAATAACAGTGCTACAAGACTTAGAAGGATGATTTTTGTTTTCATGAAATAAATTCTATATAATTTTCCGGATTAATTACTTGAAATAAAGTATTTGGATAATTTTCCGAGAATGTGCGAGTCAATTTAGCTGTTTTGTTTGCATTCCATTTGAATTCAAAAGCATATAATTGCCCGTCTTTTTCTTCCAAATAGTCAACTTCTTGTTGCTGTGTTGTGCGCCAAAAATATGTATTACAATAGTTTAAGGAGTAATTATTATATTTAATCCGTTCGCTAATCATGAAATTTTCCCATAAATTACCTATATCATCACGAAGTTGTACCGGATTAAAATTTGAAATAAGTGCATTGCGCACTCCATTATCATAAAAATAAATTTTATTGCTCTTTTTTAGCTCGTTACGCAAATTTCGGCTAAATGATTTTAGATGAAAAATAATATATGCTTTTTCTAATAAATTAATATATCGCTGAACGGTAAGTACATCTATTCCAAGCAATTTTGACAATTCATTGAACGAAACTTCACTGCCAACTTGCAGTGCCAAAGCTCGCAATAATTTGTCAATAATTTCGGGCTTACGAATATCTTGAAAGGCAAAAATATCTTTATACAAATAACTCGAAACGATATTATTTAAAATTTCGCGCTCATTTCCTTGATTATTAACCACATCGGGATATAATCCATAAATAAGACGATGCTCCAACAAGCGTTTTTCGGTCAATAAATTAGTGTGTTGTACCATTTCGGCAGTCGAAAACGGCAGCATCGTATATTCGTATTTTCGCCCTGTCAGAGGCTCGTTGATACTGTTCGACAATTCTAATGCCGACGAGCCGGTTACAATAATTTGCTTATCGGGAAAATTGTCAATCATCAATTTCAGTGTGATGCCAATATCTTTAACGCGTTGGGCTTCATCAATCAAAACGATTTCGGCAGTTCCCAAAAGCACTTGCAACTGTGCCGAATTAGGCAGTGTGAGTAGTTCGCGTACATCGGGCTCGTCACAGTTGAGAAACAATTTTTTCTTTCCTAAATCCTCTGTCAGCAAATTCAGCAAAGTAGTTTTCCCCACTTGTCGCGGACCTACCACCACAACAGCTTTTCGCTTAAAAAGCCGCTCTTTTATAACCGGTTCTAATAATCGCTGTATCATATTGCTTTTGAATTTTACATCAAAAGTATAATAATTTTCGATTATAATCTATAAATATTATAATAATTTTCGATTACGATCTTAAATTATTATGTTTTTTCATTTATAGCCGGATAATAATCCGTTCGCCTAAAGTTTTTGCCAATTGGGATTTTACTTGGTTTAATTGACTTATTTCGGTAAGGAGTTCACCTACACGAACCGTGTTTTGTTCCTCGTGAGCTACCTTTATTTCGTTGTTTTTTTCTTTTATCCTATCTAATAAGATTTTATTCTTCAACTCAAAAATCACACGCGGAACAAGCTCGTGCAGTCGGTCAATTTCTTTTTCCAATTGTTCAGCTTGCGATTTGCAAAGGGTATATTTCTCTGTTACAAAGTCGGTTGTCAATAAGCTAATGGCTTGATTCTGGTGATTGATAAAATAATTCTCAAAGCTTATATCCGGTTTGCCGATAAGTTGTTTGGCTTCGAGCAAAACCAAGGCATAAAGCGGATTTTGAAACACAAGGTTGTCTTTTTCCAGTTCGGAAGCGATAAACTCGGTTACCGAAACCAGTCTCCCGTTTTCGTCCTGATACAAAGCCCGCTCGCCATACCGAACTACATAGTACAGGATATTCAGTTCCTGTTGCTCGTAAGGGCTTGTAATGGTTGCAACAGGTGCTTGTGTGGTTGTGGTTGCAGGCTCTTGGTCAAATTGTTGCGGAATCCTGTTTGTATTTTGTTGGCGTTCGAGCTCCTTCTCTATTTTGGTGCGCTTTATTTTATTTATTTCAGAATAAAGCACATTTTCCTCGATATTCATCAGCCGACTGCAATCTTTGATATACACCGAACGAATAATATTATCGGGAATAACCGAAATACTACGCACAATATCTGTAATAAGTGCAGCACGCTTTATGGGGTCGTTGCCGGCATCTTCGAGCAAAAGCGATGTTTTGAACCGGATAAAATCGACACTGTTTTTCTCTACATACGCAATGAAGTCGGACGCATTCTGGCTGCGAGCAAACGAATCGGGATCTTCGCCCTCAGGCAAGAGCAGCACTTTGATATTCATGCCCTCTTCGAGCAACATATCAATACCGCGAATGGAGGCTTTGATACCTGCCGCGTCGCCATCGTAAATCACTGTAACATTGGGCGTAAAGCGATGAATCAAACGAATTTGTCCCTGCGTGAGTGATGTTCCGGATGAAGCCACCACATTCTCAATCCCCGCTTGGTGCATGGAAATAACATCGGTATAGCCTTCGACTAAATAGCAACGGTCTTGCCGCACAATTTCCTGCTTGGCAAAGAAGATACCGTACAACTCGTTGCTTTTATGATACACTTCGCTTTCGGGCGAATTGACATACTTCGCCATCTTGTCGTCCTTTTTGAGGATGCGCCCGCCAAAGGCTACCACCTTGCCCGATAAGGAATGTACCGGAAACATAACCCGCCCACGAAAACGGTCGGATACACGACCTTCCTCATTTTCGAGCGTAAGGCCTGTTTTTACCAAGTATTCTTTTTGATACCCATTTTTCAGCGCTTCTTGTGTAAAGGCGTCGCGTATATCAAGACTGTAACCGAGTTGGAACTTCCGGATAGTATCGTCATTAAAGCCCCGTTCGCGAAAATAACTGATTCCGATTGACTTGCCGTCAATATGTTCGTGCAGTATGGTGGAGAAATATTTTTGGGCATACTCATTGACAATAAGCATGCTTTCGCGGTCGTTGCGCTGGGCGAGTTGCTCGGGGGTAAGCTCTTTTTCGACAACTTCAATGTTATATTTTTTGGCTAAATGCTTAATGGCTTCGGTGAAGTTGAGCTGCTCCAACTCCATGATGAAGTTAACCGGATTGCCACCCTTGCCACAACCAAAGCATTTGCAAATGTTTTTGGCGGGCGACACGGTAAACGATGGCGTTTTCTCGTTGTGAAACGGACACAGCCCAATAAGATTTACCCCACGCCGACGCAGTGTAACATAGTCGCCCACGACTTCTTCAATCTTGGCAACGGAAATTATGCGGTCTATGGTGGATTGGTCGATCATGATTATTTAGATAGTGAGATGGTGAAAATAGTGAGAATGTGAGTTTTTCTTGCAAAGGTTAATATAAAAAGCCAAACAACCACAAAGGGATTTCATTTTTAAATCCTGTTTCGATATCGTCCAATGCTAAAAATGCATTGTCTAAGTTTGAGATTTGTCTTTGGTTTTTATTCTTTCCTCCTATTTCAAAACAATATTTTTTATTCACCATAAAATCCGTTTCTTGTATATAGTTCACTTTGTTTTTTACGCGCAATTGATTGAAAAAGAATGTTTCCCTGATTGTGCCAACATTTATATTCTCTAAGTTTAAAGCATAGAGATAATTGGCATTTTGTAAAAAGATTTTTTCCGGCTTTACCATTTGACTCATCCCTTTTGCTTCTTTTTCAAGCAACATGATTGCCTGGGCTTTTTCCAGATAATGCAAATAGTTACTTAAAGTAGTGCGAGTGATGTTCATTTCAGAACTTAACTTCGAAATATTTGGAGAAAACGGCACCAGGCCGGCAAGGATATAAAACAATTTTTTTATCTTCTGCGCAGCTTGCATATCTACATTTTCTACATTCAACAAATCATTTTCAATAATTGTACTAAATGTTTGCAAAACCCGTTCGTAGTATGTTTCTACATCTTCTTTGTAATATGGGTAATACCCATATTTGAGATATTCTTTAAAATGAAGTACCGGTTTTATTCCTGCATTTAGAACTGATTTAGCAATATCAACATGATTGGTTAAAACTTCCTCCAATGTATATGTTTTTGAAGTTTTATCAAGCAATCCCTCAAAAACAAGATATTCCCTGAATGACATCCCGTGTAGCAGATAATGAATGGCACGGCGGCTTAAATCGACATCCGATTTATATATTTCGAGCATTGACGAGCCTGTGAAAACAATTTTCAGGTTTGGAAAATCATCATAGATATTTTTAATTTCGCGCGACCAGTTTGGATATTTATGCACTTCGTCAAGGAATAACACTTTCCCTCCGATATTCGAAAAATCGGTTGCTAAATCATATAACCGATTGGTTGTAAAAAAAATATTATCTAAACTTGTATATAATATATCCTGGGGAGAATTTCCGTATACTTTTTTTATATGTTGCAGAAGCATGGTGGTTTTTCCACAGCCGCGCGCTCCGATTATGGCAATTAATCGATTGTTCCAGCGTATTTCTTTTTCCAGATACCGCTCAAATCTCAAATCAATATGTTCCAAATGCCTATGAAAAACAGAAAATAATTGCTTCATGGTATTTATCTTAGTTTAAACACAAAGATACAAAATTGTATTCTGCAAAGTGCAATTTTTATTATTTTTTGTATTCTAAACAATACAAAATCACTCTTTCGATAGTTCTAATTCATTTTCAGTTTTTCCAATCTTGGCAACAAAAATTATGCGGTCTATGGTGGATTGGTCAATCATGGTTATTTAGTAACAAGAAATGAGAGTTGAGAAATAAGTTCTTCCTGCAAAGATACAGATAAATTCGTGTTCATTTCTAACTGTAATTTGTATTTTGCAAAATACAATTCTTGTTGTATTTTGTGTTATATAGAATTATAAAATTGGTGCTTTCTTATCTGAACTTCCCAAACTACTACGAAACATAACAAATGTGCTCGCAAACTAACAGAAGGAAACAGTGTTTAACTGTATTGTGTAGTGTAACAATGTATCTTTCCACAAGAATATAGGAGACTAGACTGTGCTATCAAGTTGTACTTTCGTCTGTTTGTTGATGGGTTGTGCTATGGATTGATTTGTGGCTTGTATAGCTTGTAGTTGCGTTGGTATGAGTGGTTGTTTATGTTGTGTCATTAGTGGTGAGCATTGGTTGCAATGTTAGATTGTGTTTTGTACATGGTGTGTCAGGTTAGGGCAGATTGTTGTGTGGTTTACCGGCATAGAGTACAAAGCATGCTGTCTGTGCTGCATTATGGTGTCGTACATTATGGTGAACAGTGTTTCTATATATTAGACAATGGTATTACTGCTTGTAGATACTATTATATTGCAAGTATTACAGGAGGAAATACAACTATAGATAATCAAGAATAGTATGGATATTTACCAAAAGACATGTTGTTGCTTATAAACTTATCCTTCTAAAAAAATCCTCATCAAAAGGCTCTATCCATGCGAATGACAAGGGTATTTCGGGATAATTCTCTTTAAATATTTTATATTTATTTTCTTTCACTGCGGCTTTATCAAATTTCACTTCGACAGCTTGTGGATTTTCGATATTCGGCAATACAAAATCGACTTCATTCCCTGCCGTTGTACGCCAAAATTGCACATTATCAATACCATATTTGTCGGACAACAATCGGAAACACATATTTTCCCATAGCGTGCCTTTGTCGGTGCGTTGGTCAAGCTGTTGAAAATTGTTTAACAGACAGTTGCGCAAGCCTGTATCCATTAGATATATTTTCGGCATTTTGGTTAGTTCCTTGCGCAAATTGCGATAAAACGGTGGAACAACTGCAATATGAAAACACTTGCGAAGTACGAATAAATAATAAGTTACAGTTTCACTTCTAATACGCAAAGTCGTTGCCAATTCATTTATATTGATAAGATTTCCGGCTTGGTCGGCAAGCAGGCGGAAAAGGTTATAAAATGCCTGTTCGTTTTGCACGCTGCTTTCCAGCACATCACGCTTAATATACGAATCGCGGATTTCCTGCAATCGAGCTATTTTTTCCGCCTTGTCCGGCTCGGTAATTACTGCCGGATAACCTCCATACAGCATATATGCACTCCACGCTTGTTGCAATCGCTCTACTTGCAGTGATTTTGCTGCCGGATTGGTTTGTATACGCAACAATTCATCATATAAATCATCATTTCCAGTTAAACGCAAATATTCGTCAAACGAACATGTAGGCAGAAAAAAAATCTTTTTCCGTCCGGCAAGCGAATCTTTGAACTTATCATCTAAATAAAATGCACTGCTTCCGGTGGCTACGATTTTGATTTTATCGGCATACTCGTCATACAATAATTTTAAGAAATTGGAAGGATCTGCCAGATATTGTATTTCATCAATAAAAACTACGATGTGTTCTGAAGTATTGGGCAAATAATTAAACACATTCAGCGGACTTTTATCCAACTCGTCCAACACAAGTTTATTTTCGAGATTCAGAAAAACGGTTGGCTTTCCATTCTCCCGATAATGTTGCTCTATCTGTTTGAGCAAAGTCGACTTACCCACCTGCCGCGCGCCGGTAAGGATAGTAGATTCTTTTTTATCAAGATGAGCCAGTAGTATTTTGAATAGATTTCGTTGCATATCTTCCTCATTTTATGCAACAAAGATAATATGTTTTCTCTATAAAAACAACAATGAGTAGTAAAATTATCGGTTATTTTACCTACTGCAATAGTAAAAATATCGGATATTTTTACTATTGTAATAGGCAAAATATCTAAAAACATTAATTCGAACTACCCGACCCCGACACATTTCCCTTGCTATTTGATTGGTCGATAAAAGCAATGCGTTGTGATTTAGCAATGAAGTCAGGGTCTATTTCCAGGCCCATACCGGGTGTGGTGGGCACTTTTATCTTGCCGTCAACGATTTTGAAGTCGGGTTTGTACCACGAAGGTGTTTGTTGTGGTTTACGCCAAGGGTATTCCATCATGGGCAGGGCGTTGCGGGTACAGGAGGCAAATTGCAGGATATTGACCGAAGTGGCTCCGGTTTGTGTATTGTGCGGAACAATTGTTTTGCCCATTTTTTCGGCAAGAAGCGCTACTCGTTTGGCGCGAATAAGTCCGCCATTGTAGTTAATATCAGGCTGTACAATGCTCATTACATTGTTATTCATCATCCACCAAAAACGCCATAAACTCGAATCCTGCTCGCCTGCCGAGATTGGTATCTTTAAGGCTTTGGCTACCGCTTGTGTGTCCGAAAGCAGCTCGAACGGGCAAGGCTCCTCAAAAAAAGAATAGTTGAGGCTTTCGAGCATTTTGCCTACTTCAATCGCTTCTTTTATGGCATAAGAGCCATTGGCATCGGCAGCCAAAATGATATTGTCGCCCAACTGTTTGCGGGCAAGTTCTACTAAGGTTTTAGTTCGTCCGGGGTATGGGTCATAGCTTTTCATGCGCCCGCCAATCTTGAACTTGACCGACTTGGCTCCGGTTTCTTCCACGCCACGCACATAAATAGCCACTTCTTCTTCGGCTGTGAGTTCGCGCGCCGAGCCGGACAGGTAAATGGGAATCTCGTTGCGCCAAACGCCGCCCAACAGTTCGCCGACAGGTTTCTTGGCAATCTTTCCCAACATATCGAGCAGGCTTTGTTCTACATACGCTACCGGACACCAAAGCGCCAATCCTGCCAATTTATAATTAGCACGATATACCGACTCGATAAGTGTTTCAATATCGCGGGCATCTTTCCCGATGAAATGAGGTGCAATCAATCGTTCGAAGATGGGGAGGAAGTCGGTGATTTGTTTTGTTCCGGTAATGCCTTCGGCACCGTCTTTGGAGCGGGTACGCACAAAATAATTTGAGCCGTTTTTCAGCAATTCAATTGATTCGATAATTATAGGCGAAGTGATTTGCCCGTGCAAATTGAACATGGGAGTGGTGAAATCGGCTTCGTTGAAATCGAGTGAAGGAACGGAGGACTGTTTTTCTGTCTTTGTAAGTGCAGTTAGCTGGTGTGGTATGGCAGCTAATGCAGCGCTTGCGGCAGCAGCTTTCAAGAATTGTCGACGGGTGTATTTCATGCGAATTTATTTTTGAGGTTATCGCAAAGATAAAGATTATTTTGTCTGGTTTTGCAATTTGAAAATACGAGGCTGTATCAAAAGCAGAGGAGAACGCAAATTTCGCAAATGAACACAAATTTACGCAATAGATAATTGTTGAAAATCAATTAATTATGCAATAATAATTTGTGTGAATTTGCGTTCAAAAATTGACTTTTGAGTTCCTCAAAGGATAAAAGTTCAAATAAACTTCGTATTCTTCTCCACAACCTTTCGGATTAAACCGTTTTCTTTTTCAAAAAATCTGTAGTATTTTTACCACAATAACATTAAAATCATTATACACATGAAAAAAACACTTTTCCTTATTCCTCTTTCATTGGGCATAATCCTGTCGTCGTGTTGTAAAAACAGTTTCGACAAAAAAGATACTGAACCTTCGCGACAAGAAAAACGCGACGCGATCCTTCAAAACATCAAAGCGCCTGAGATACCCAAACACACAATCTCTATCCTCGATTTTGGAGCAAAGGCAGATTCTACTACCGACAGCCGTCCGGCATTCATAAAAGCCATTGCCGAAGCCGAAGCAAACGGTGGCGTACACATCATTGTTCCTGCCGGAACTTATTTTGTTGACGGACCGATCCATTTGGCAAGCAATGTATGCTTAGATATACAAAAGGGGGCACGACTTAAATTCTCGTCCGACCCGGACCGATATTTGCCCGCTGTATTGAGCAGTTGGGAAGGTACTGTTTTGTATAATTACAGCCCGCTTATTTATGGCTATCAGCTCGAAAATGTATCAATCATCGGCGAAGGAACTATTGACGGGAATGCCGCCGAAACATTCAGCAAATGGCGCGCCATCGACCCCAAGACCGGCGAAGAACTCGACGAGCCGGCTCAACAACGCAGTCGCGAGATGAACCACAACAACACCCCGATCGAAAAGCGGCAATTCGGCAAAGGCGATTACCTTCGCCCGCAGTTCGTACAGTTATTTGAGTGTAAAAATATTTTGATTGAAGGCATTACCGTTACCAATTCGCCATTTTGGTGTGTACATTTGCTCAAATGCGAAAACGCAACTGTGCGCGCCGTCAATTTCATTGCCAAAAATGTGAATAACGACGGTATTGATCCCGAATATTGCAAAAATGTATTGATCGAAAACATGAATTTCGACAATGGCGACGACAATGTAGCCATCAAAGCCGGTCGCGATCACGAAGGGCGAGCCACAGCCACACCTTGCGAAAACATTATCATTCGCAATTGTAAATTCAAAGGATTGCACGGCGTGGTTATCGGCAGCGAAATGTCGGCAGGCGTGCGCAATGTGTTTATCGAAAACTGCAGCTTTGGCGGATATTGCAAGCGGGGTATTTACCTCAAATCCAATCCCGACCGTGGCGGATTTATCGAGGATATTTATGTAAACAATGTAGCTTTTGGCGAAGTGGAAGACTGTTTCTTTATCACTTCCTTCTATCATGGCGAAGGCAAGGGTTACAGCACCGACATACGGAATATTTATGTGGATAGCCTCACTTGCCGCAAAGCCACTGCTGCAGGAATTGTAGTACAAGGCTTTGCCGAAAAACCGGTACGCGACATTTATTTCTCCAATGTGCGGATAGATACTGTGAAAAATGCCTTAAGCATAACCAATGCCGAAAATATTGTGATGAAAAATGTAGTGCTTGGCGAAGAAGCCAAAGTGCCGACACATGCGAAATAAATTCTAAAAAACAATGAGTGATTTTGAAGAATATATAAGGCAAGGCGAGCCGCAAAAAAAAGAAAAAGGCTACGCTTGGCAAACAGCAATCGGTTTGCAGGATGTTGATGGGCTGAAACCCTCATCATATCTTATCCAGACTGCTAAGCAAAATATTGAGGGTGATATTACGATTGATGAAGCAAAAGAACGAATCGACAATTATTACAAAACTCAATCGGTAAGAAATGAAAATGACAGAACCGAAGAAGCCGACAAAGTTTCTGCCCGGATTGTAGAAATACTGTCGGAAAAAACATTTAACTTTTCGCCAGCAGAATACATCGTAATTCACAAACGACTTTTTGAAGGCACATATAAATTTGCAGGTGAAATCCGCGATTATAACATTAGCAAAGCCGAATGGGTGCTCAACGGCGAAACGGTGTATTACGCAAGTGCCGACAGCATTCGTGCAACGCTCAATTACGATTTTGAACAGGAAAAACAGTTCAATTATCGAGGTCTTGGCTTGGTGCAAATTATTCAACATATTGCTGCGTTTGTGTCCGGTTTGTGGCAAATTCACGCATTCGGTGAGGGAAATACAAGAACTACCGCCGTATTTACAATAAAATATTTGCGTACATTCGGTTTTGATGTGAATAACGACATGTTTGCCCAACACTCGTGGTACTTTCGAAATGCGCTTGTTCGTGCCAATTACAATGATTTCAAAAATAATATTCATGCAACAAATGAATATTTGGAACGATTTTTTAGAAATTTGATACTTGGAGAGAAAAATGTATTGAAAAATAAAGAATTGTTGGTCGAATTTGGAAAACAAATTATACAGAACTGATTATTAATGATTGTCTCAATTTCTTTTCAATGAATAATAATTTTGCTTTCCCCCACAAAAAAACTATTTTTGTATAAA
This sequence comes from Paludibacteraceae bacterium, assembly GCA_031553685.1. Lineage (GTDB taxonomy): Bacteria > Bacteroidota > Bacteroidia > Bacteroidales > Paludibacteraceae > JAFGVL01. Next base: position 12,040 of record JAVBLE010000020.1, read on the forward strand.
ATAAAAAAATCAATGAACGACGGCATAATATATTTCCTGATTATTGTTGCAGTAATTATATTCAACATTGTACGCGGTGTAAAAAAAGCACAGCAAAAACAAGTAGATACCCCTGCAACAGATCATCCTATGCCATCCGCTCCGAAAACATGGCAGGACATCCTGCGCGAACTGCAAGAAGCCTCGCAGCCAAGCCCGAAGCAGGAAGAAGTAATAGTAGTGCAAGAAGAACCAAAGAGAACTGAATACCAACCGATTAAAATGGATTATCGTAGCCAGGAAGAAATAATCGACGAGGAAACGATGATTGAAACAAAACCGGTTGTTAAACAATCAACAACAACCAAACCGAAAACCCCTATCGAAGAGACCGAAATAAAAGATGCGGAATATTCGATACACTCGCCCGAAGAATTGCAACGAGCAATCATTTACAGCGAAATTCTGGCACGGAAATACTCATAATTTTGAATACAGCAAAATAATACATATCTTTGCAAAACATTTCAAATGAAAAAGTTCCGGCTGAAAAGACCGGAATTTTTTCTTTTTTTATTTTTATAAAAATCGATAAAACATAACATAAAACCAGAAACATCATGGCTATAATGTATATGACCGAAGAGGGTTACAAGAAGTTAGTTGAAGAATTAAACCGTTTGGAAGGCATTGAACGGCCTGCGATTTCGAAACAAATAGCTGAAGCGCGCGATAAAGGCGACCTTTCGGAGAATGCCGAATACGACGCGGCAAAAGAAGCACAAGGATTGTTGGAAATGAAAATTTCTCAACTCAAAAATACCATTGCCAATTCGCGTATCATCGACGAGTCGAAGCTATCGACCGACTCGGTGCAAATTCTTACGACCGTAAAAATCCGCAATACAAAGACCAAACAGGAAATGGCTTACACCATTGTATCCGAAAGCGAAGCCAACCTGAAAGAAAAGAAACTTTCGGTAAGCACGCCTATCGGAAAAGGGTTGTTGGGCAAAAAAGTAGGCGAAAAAGCCGAAATTGATACTCCAAGCGGGAAAATGGAATTTGAAGTAATCGAAATTACCTTGTAAGATTATGCCAAGTATCTTTTCGAAAATCGCAGCCGGCGAAATCCCTTGCTACAAAGTAGCCGAAGACGACCGCTTTCTGGCTTTCTTAGATATTTCGCCGTTGAGCAAAGGACACACTTTGGTTATCCCCAAAACGGAAATCGACTATTTGTTCGATTTGGACGATAAACTATATGCTGATTTGCAGTTGTTTGCAAAGAAAGTAGCTATCGCTATCAAGAAAGCCGTTGATTGTAAACGGGTAGGCGTAGCCGTGTTGGGCTTTGAAGTGCCGCATGCACACATCCACCTCGTGCCGATGAATGCCGAACGCGAACTGCAATTTACCAATCCGCGCGTGCAACTCACGCCCGACGAAATGCAGAAAATAGCTCAAGCAATAAATTCACAATTATAACCGTTTTTACCTATAAACGCTACGATGATTTTGTTTCTATCGTGGCGTTTTTCAAATATATCTTTTATGCAAATAAAAATAGTCAATAAATCCAAACATGCTTTGCCCGAATACGCTACTGCCCTCTCGGCAGGGATGGACTTGCGTGCAAATCTCAATGAAAGCATTGTTTTAAAACCTTTAGAGCGTTGTCTTGTCCCAACCGGACTGTTTATCGAATTGCCGGCAGGACACGAAGCACAAATCCGTCCGCGCAGTGGGTTGGCACTGAAAAAAGGAATTACGGTTCTCAACACGCCGGGCACGATTGATGCCGATTATCGGGGTGAGATCGGGGTTATTTTGATTAATCTTTCCAACGAAGATTTTGAGATTGTGGACGGCGAGCGCATTTGCCAAATGGTAATTGCCAAGCACGAGCATATCAGTTGGCAACCAGTGGAATTACTCGAAGAAACCGAACGAGGGGCAGGCGGGTTTGGTCATACCGGCAAAAAATAATATTTTGGCAAAATATTTGCCAGAAAATTTGATTCGCTAAAGTTTATTGCGATGTCTCGACAAGCTCGACATGACAAACCCTTCACAATAGCATGTATCGTTATATTAACCGGAGTGACAAAGTCGCACAAGAATATTATGAAACATATAAAATACTTTCTTCTCCTACTAACACTTTTAGCAGTGTTCGGAACAGAAATTTCGGCTAAAAAATCTACTCAAAAGCAGCTGGAGAAAACGACTATTTCTGAACAAGATCAACAAAAATTCGATTATTATTTCTACGAAGCTGTAAGTCAACGCCAGCAAGGGAATTATGACCAAGCCATTGATTTGCTTACCGAGTGTTATTATGTAAATCCGCAAAGCGCAGCCGTTTCGTACGAATTTGCGATGATTTACACTGCCATGCGCGATTTTAATCATGCCATGCAGTTTATGTCGCGTGCTTCGCGCCTCGACCCGTCCAACAGTTGGTATAAAATGGGTTTTGCCGAACTTTGCATCAAAGCGAATGATTATAAAAAAGCCATCGCGGTTTACGAAGATATTACTAAAAATCATCCCGAACAGGAAGAAGTTATTTATATGCTGGCTTCGCTGTATAAGCAAACAGGCGATTTAAAGAAAAGTATTCAATATCTGGATAAACTGGAAGAAAAAATAGGTGTGATAGAAGATATTTCGACCGAAAAATATGGTTTGTACAAAATTTTGGGGAAGGATAAAAAAGCCAACGCCGAGATTGACAAGTTGATAGCCAAACATCCATACGAGGTAAAATATAAAATATTGAAAGCCGGCATTTATATGCAAGACCAAAAGCCCGACAAGGCGAAAGAAATGCTTGTCAATTTGCATAACGAAGAGCCGGACAACGGAATGGTAATCAGTACGCTGTACGAATTTTATCTCACAACAGGTGATAGTATTGCTGCCAAACAATTATTTGGCGAAACAATGTCGAGTCCAACCGTAGCAATGGATGATAAAATAGGATTGCTCACCCAATTTATTTCAAAAGAAAACCAAAAGGTGGCTGACGCCGAGGTATACATCACAACACTTATCAACCAGTATCCGGACAATGAATTGCTTCGCTCGTATTATTCCTCGTTTTTGCTAATGCAAAAGCGCGATACTGAAGCCATTTCCGAACTCAAACAATTATTGAAAATCAATCCGAAAAGCAAAGAGGGATGGACAGACTTGATCAAGGTATACACTGACAGAGACAGCATTGACCAAATGTTGGTAACAACCGACGAGGCTATAAAAAATATTCCCGATGAAAATTTGTTTTATTTTTATAAAGGATTAGCATTAACCCAGAAAAAGGATTACAAACAAGCCATGCAAACCTATCGTGCGGGACTAAATCTAACAGATGAAGGAGATAGTGATATGGTTGCCCAGTTCACTTTGCGCATTGCCGACCTGCATGCCGAAACCAAACAAATGGATTCTGCCTTTGTATATTACGAAAAAGCCTATCAACTCGCTCCAAACGATATTTTGCTGCTGAATAATTATGCGTATTACCTTTCGTTAGCCGGAAAAGACTTGGATAAAGCCGAAAGTATGAGCGCCAAAACAGTGCGTCTCCGTCCGGACGAATCCACATTTTTGGATACTTATGCATGGATTTATTTTAAGCAAAAAAATTATGTGCTTGCCAAAATGTACATTATGCAAGCACTCGACAAAGATACGAGCAACAACCCTACCCTTTTGGAACATTGTGGTGATATCCTTTTCTTTAATAATGAAATAGATGAAGCTGTAACCTATTGGGAAAAAGCGAAAGAAGCAGGTGAAAAATCACCAGTTTTGGAGAAAAAAATACGCGAACGGAAATATTTTGAAGAATAAATAATGAAGAAAATTCTATATATAATTGTTTCAATATCCTTGTTGTCGGCTACTTCGTGCCGGACAGCAAAACAGGTTGCAACAACAAGTCTGATTCCCCCATCGACCGAAAAAGGTTTTGCTCAACCCGACATTCGTACGGCAAATTTCAACAGCTTGATGGTGCGTGTAAAAATGGGAGGAAACGAATTCAGCTCACGGGCATCGATGAAAATTATCAAGGACAGTATTATTCAGGTATCTGTCATGCCGGTGCTTGGTATCGAAGCTGCACGGATGAACCTTACGCCAAAATCGGTATTGATTATCAATAAAATGAATAATTTGTATTATCAGGCTGATTATGATTCGTTGTTAGTGAATAACGGAATTCCCGCTCGTTTCAAGGATTTGCAGGCAATGTTGCTGAACCGTTTATTTATGGTTGGCAACCAAAGTTCTTCTGTTTCGGAATTATTGCCTAACTTTGAGCGCACAGAATTGGCAACCGGAACAATGCTCCGCAGTAATCCGGCAAAACAGCAGTCGAGCGTTCGTACAGAATTTATGCTTGATGAATCGAAAATGATTTCATATTGTTCGGTGTCTTATTCGCAAGGTGCGTTGCGTTGCTATTACAGCAATTTTATGTTGCAAAATGATATTCTTTTTCCATTTAAGTATAAAATAAATTTGGCAAAAGGCGGCTATGCCGACCAGGAAGCTGAGATGCAGATAAATAATGCCGAATTTAATAAAGATATAAAAATAAATATTGCCAATTTATCCAATTACACACGAGTATATTCTATCGAAGAACTGTATAAATAACAGACTTATGCGCCATTTTTTATTCATTATTATTTCTGTATTTTACTTGTTTGGAACGCTCAACGCGCAAACTATCAACGAGTTGAAGAAACGCCAACGCGAAGCCAAAAAGCAAATAGAATTGACCAATAAATTGCTGAAAGAAAACCAAAGCAAACAATCGAGCACGGTTTCCAATCTCACCGTTTTGCAAAAACAAATTGCCGAGCAGGAAAAATTAATCAAAAGTTTGGACAACGAGCTTTCGTTGTTGGACAAGCGGTTGAATAGTTTGGGAAAAGAAAAAGGAAATCTCGAAACCCAGCTTCGCTCACTCAGATCTGATTATGCTGAGATGGTTTATCATGCCTATTTCAACAAAAACACTTACAATAAGTACATGTTTTTGCTATCTGCCGAATCGATTAACGAAGCGTACCATCGCATTCGTTACATGCAGGATTATGCCAATTACCAAAAAGAACAATCTGTAAAAATACAAGCCGTTGTTGATGATATTACCCGCAAAGAAGCACAAATGATGCAAACCATCAACGAAAAAGACCATGTGCGGGCAGGCAAAGAATTGGAAGCCGATCAACTTGAAATAAGTAAGGAAACCCAGCAATCAATGCTTACCGATTTGACCAAGAAAGAGAAAAGACTGCGCGACGACTTGCAAACACAACAAAAACGGGCAAACGAAATCAATAATAAAATACAAGACCTGATTGCCAAAGAAATAGCCGAAGCCGAGCGGAAAGCTAAAGAACGCCAAAAACGCGAAGCCGAAGAAGCCGCTCGTGCAGCCGCTGCAGCAAGGGCAAAACAACAGGCAAGTGGCAAACCCGCACCAAAAACAGAAACGGTAACGCCTACCCCCGTACAATCCACTTTGACAAAAGAAGAAACACTCATTGCCGGAGGTTTTCAAAAAAATGTAGGACGCCTGCCTTGGCCTGCGCGCGGAGTGATAACCGGTCATTTTGGAATACAGCCTCATCCGGTGTTGCAACATGTAGAAGTGAATAATAAAGGCATCTATATCCAAGCCGAACCGGGAACTGAAGCATCGGCTGTTTATGAAGGCGAAGTAACCCAAATATTTACCATTCCGGGAAGCAATAATGCAGTGATTGTAAAACATGGAAATTACCGTACAGTGTATGGGAATTTGACAAACACCTATGTAAAAGTAGGTGATAAAGTAGCAGCCAAACAAAAACTCGGAAAAATATATGTCGATAATGATAGCGATGATAAAACCGAACTATATTTTATGTTGTACAAAAATGCAGCGGTCGAAAATCCGGAAAAATGGTTGGTGAAGTAAAATTATTTTCACTAAGAATAAAAAAGAAACCGGCTTGTAACCAATCGATTACAAGCCGGTTTCTTTTTTGGCACACAGTTTGCATAGAAGATAATAACCATGTTGAATCTTTTAAAACCATACAGTCATGAAAACAACAATTATCCTCCCCGCAATATTGGCAACCGTAATCGCAACAAGCTGCGAAACCACCGCCTATACTTACCAACAACCTCCTCGAAAAGTGGTTGTGGTACAACAAACACCTCCACCGCCTCCGCCACAACAAGTGGTGGTGGTAACACCTCCGCTACCTGCACCCGCTCCGGCAGTTGTATATTATGATTACTATTATTGTCCTGAATATAATTTCTATTTCCGTCCCGATAATTACACCTATTATTGGCGAAATGGCGGCGGTGTATGGGTTAGTGGACGCACACTGCCAAATACATACATTATCAATCAACAAACCACTTATGTGGTACTCAATATTGACAACAACAATCCATATAGATTAAACGACAATCATTGCCGCGATTACCGCGACGGTAGATATAACAACCGGATTAAACGAGTGGGCGATGCTCCTATCAAAAACTTTGTATATGTAGATAATCGAACTTACAATAACAGCAACAAAAATATCGAGCCTCGAAACAATTATTCTGAAAATGAGCGTAGAGACAGATACACAACTGCACAATCTACGACAAAAAATAATCCTCCAAAAGGAAATAACAAACCGGCAACAGTCAACCAACCGGAAAAGAAAATTGAAAATAAGCAACAACCCGAACGCAAAGAAAGCACGAATAACACCAATCAGCAAACCTATCAAAATCGGGGTAACAGCAATCAACGGGAGACAACAGCTACAACCCAACAAAGAAACAGCAGCCGGGAACAAACACCCAACACTCAAACCCGCTCTGCAAGAAATAACGAGCAAAATACTCAAAGTACAAATAGCAGCCGAACACAAACTAACACCAACGACCGGAGCAATGGGAATAGAGGCACAGGAAGAAGATAAAAACCAACAAATTAAACAAAAGAGGCTGCCCCAGAAGGTAGCCTCTTCGCTTTTACCAACCTGGGTTTATTTGTTTTGCAACATAGAAACTCAACTTTAAAGACCAATAAAGAAATGGCTGTCGCATAAAATTATGTAATAAAAAACTCGCTTTACAAACTCAAATCTACTGTAAGTCAAAAAAAAACTTTATATTTGCACGCTAAAAATAAAGTTAAATATTTCAAATATAATTTTCAAGAAAAATGCAAAACAAAGGATTTGTTAAGGTAATAGCTGTTGCCTTGATTTTGGTATGTTCATTTTATCTTTCGTTTAGTTTTGTAACCAACCATTACACAAATAAAGCCGAAGAGTATGCAAAAGGGGATAACCTGAAGTATAAACACTTTATGGACTCTTTGTCTTCAGACACCGTTTGGTTGGGTGTATACACACTGAAAGAATGCCAGGCGCAGGAAATGAACTTAGGTCTCGACCTAAAAGGAGGTATGAATGTGGTGCTCGAAGTATCGGAGCCGGATATCATCAAGACATTGTCGAACGACAATAAGTCGGAGAAATTCCTCCAAGCGATGGAGCTTGCCACTAAACGACAAGGTACTACTCAAGGAGACTTCCTTACTTTATTTGATCAGGCTTACAAAGATGTGGATCCAAATGGTAAACTTTCTACCATTTTTACCACTATGGAGTTGAAAGACAAAATCAACCTAAGCTCAACCAATGCCGAAGTAATGAAGGTATTGCGTGAAGAAGTGGATGCTGCCGTTTCAAACTCGTTCAATGTGCTTCGTACCCGTATCGACCGCTTTGGTGTGGTACAGCCGAATATCCAACGCCTCGAAAATTCAGGTCGTATCTTGGTTGAGCTTCCGGGTGTTAAAGAACCCGAGCGTGTACATAAATTATTACAAGGTTCGGCAAACCTTGAGTTTTGGGAAACTTACAAACTATCCGAAGTACAACAAGGTTTAATTGCTGCCGACCAATTGCTTAAAAACTTAATTGTTCCGGCTAAAGATACCATTGCACAAGCAAAACCAGCCGAAGCAGCCAAAGACACAACAGCCAAACCAGCTAAATCTCTTCAAGACAGTTTGGCAGCCGCTTTGAAAAGCGAGAAAAAGCCTGATGAAGCTAAAAAACCGACTTACTCAAAAGCCGAAGCCGAAAAACAAAACCCATTGCTTGCACTTCTTAACCCGAATGGGCTAAGTCCTGACAACGCAGTGGTTGGTATAGCCTTACAATCGGATATGGCTAAAATCGACCAATACCTCAATATGGAGCAAGTAAAAGCCTTGTTCCCTGCCAATACCTCTTTCAAATGGGGTGTAAAAGCAATTGATACAAAAGAATTGTATTATGAATTATACGCTATCAAATCCAACCGCGAAGACAAAGCGCCATTGGAAGGAAATGTAATCACAGATGCAAGTTCAAGTTTTGCAGAGCACTCTACAAAAGCAAATGTAAACATGCGTATGAATCCCGAAGGGGCAAATATATGGGCGCAATTGACCGAAACCAATGTAGGCAGACCAATTGCTATTGTGCTCGATGGCTATGTATATTCGGCACCGGCTCCACGCGAAAAAATCTCAGGAGGAAGCTCTGAAATCACCGGAAACTTCACCATTGATGAAGCCAAAGACTTAGCCAATGTATTGAAATCAGGTAAAATGCCTGCCCCTGTGCGCATTGTACAAGAAGATGTAATCGGACCTTCATTAGGACAAGAAGCTATCAACAACGGATTTATTTCATTCATAATCGCATTTGTTGTTATTTTATTATACATGATTTTCTTCTATGGGAAAATTCCTGGATTAGTAGCAGACAGCATGCTCTTTATCAATGTGTTCTTCCTGTTAGGGATTTTAGCCTCATTCAAAGCCATACTTACCTTACCCGGTATCGCAGGTATTGTACTTACTCTCGGTATGGCTGTAGATACGAATGTACTTATTTACGAACGGGTTCGGGAAGAACTTCGAGCCGGCAAAACATTGGCAAAAGCCGTAACAGATGGTTACAAACATGCATCTTCGGCAATTATCGATGCCAACCTCACTACTATTATCACCGGCATAGTACTTTTTGCTTTCGGTACAGGACCTATCCGCGGATTTGCAACCACTTTGATTATTGGTGTAATCACTTCATTAATGACCGGATTTGTGCTTTCGCGTATCGTATTTGAGAAAATATTAAGTTCGGACAAAAAACGCGAAATTCCATTTTGCACAAAAATGTCGAGAAACTTCTTACAAAATACACATTTCAATTTCATTGGAAACCGTAGAATTGCCTATATCATATCAGGGGTATTGATCACTGTTTCATGTGTTTCATTTGCTATACGCGGGTTCAACAATGGTATCGATTTCAGTGGAGGGCGTAATTATATGATCCGTTTCGACAAAAATGTTGAAACCGAAAAAATAAAAGATATGCTTACCACTGTATTTGATGGGCATACACCTTCGGTAACAACCATCAAATCGGGCGATGCCGACGATTCGAACAACCGCGTGCGTATTTCGACAAACTATAATATTACATCTACAGCACCGAATGCCGACCAGCAAGTGGTCGATTTACTCTACAAAGGATTGAAACCATTACTGAAAGATGGAACAACCCGCGAAGAATTCTCGACCCATAACATCATGCAAATGCAAAAAGTAGGACCAACCGTTGCCGACGATATCAAACGCGATGCAGTATGGGCAATTACAATCGCTATTTTGGGTATTGGGTTATACATTTTGATCCGTTTCCGTGGAGTTGCCTTCTCTGCCGGGGCTATTGTATCTTTGGCACATGATGCGATCTTGATTTTGGGTGCATATTCGTTGCTGCATGGCTTCCTGCCATTCTCGATGGAAATTAATCAAGCCTTTATTGCAGCAATATTAACAGTAATCGGGTATTCGATAAATGACACCGTGATTATCTTTGACCGTGTGCGCGAATATCGCACCTTGTATCCTAAACGCAGTCCGCATACAATGATTAACGACGCATTAAACTCGACATTATGCCGTACATTTAATACCTCGTTCACAATCTTTATCGTACTCATGGCAATCTTTGCATTCGGAGGAGACAGCATACGCGACTTTATCTTCGCCTTGTTGATCGGATGTATTGTGGGGACATATTCTTCAATATTTGTTGCAATTGCTGTAGCATACGATATTGCAAAGTTGCAAATAAAGAAAACTCTCAAAGCTGAAGCATAAAATCAGTTTTGCATAACAAAAAAGAGTTTATCGAACTATCGATAAACTCTTTTTCATTTTCAAGAAAGATTTTAAAAATTATTCCCCATTCTTGTCCGGATAGTCAATGGTATAATGCAACCCGCGGCTTTCTTTGCGTTGCCCGGCTTGCTTAATAATCAGGTAAGCTACGCTGATAATATTACGCAATTCGCAAATCTCGCGCGAAACAACCGAGCGGTCAAACAACTCTTCCGTTTCGCGAAACAGGATTTCCAAGCGAGCCATAGCGCGCTTCAAACGCAAATTCGACCGGACAATCCCTACATAAGCACTCATCAGTTGCTCTACTTCCTTGGTGCTTTGGGTAATCAAAATCATTTCTTCGGGAAGCGAAGTGCCCTCGTCGTTCCAATCGGGTATATTTTCTTTGTAAGATAAATTTTGAATACTGTTCAATGAATGCTTAGCCGCCGAATCGGCATATACTATCGCCTCTACCAGCGAATTGGATGCCAATCGGTTGGCGCCATGCAATCCGGTACACGAACACTCGCCTGCTGCATACAGGCGGTTTATCGAAGTACACGCATTTTTATCCACCACAATACCTCCGCAAAGGTAATGTGCTGCCGGAACCACCGGAATCAAATCCTTCGTAATATCAATTCCTACGCGAAGGCATTTCTCATAAATGGTTGGGAAATGTTCTTTTATTTCCTCCGCGTCCTTGTGCCGCACATCGAGGTACACAAAATCCGACCCTGCCAGTTTCATTTCACTGTCGATGGCGCGCGCCACAATATCGCGCGGAGCCAACGAACCCCGTTCATCGTATTTATACATAAATTCCTTCCCTTTCACATTGCGCAACACAGCTCCATATCCACGCATGGCCTCAGTAATAAGGAACGAAGGTCGTTCATTCGGATTAAACAAAACTGTAGGGTGAAACTGCACAAACTCCATATCGCGAATAACCCCGCGTGCACGGTGTACCATCGCAATACCGTCGCCTGTAGCAATCGCCGGGTTGGAAGTAGTGAGATACACATTCCCAATGCCGCCGGTTGCCAGCATGGTTACCTTCGACAGGAAAGTAGAAATAGTCCTGTCCTTTTGGTTCATAATATAAGCTCCGTAACACTCGACATCCGGCGTTTGATGGGTAACAATTTTCCCCAAATGGTGCTGTGTCAGTATCTCGATGGTAAAATGATGCTCAAAAACGGTAATATTCGGGTGTTCCAGCACTTTTTGCACCAGACTGAGCTGGATTTCGGCACCGGTATTGTCCTTGTGATGCAGGATGCGGAACTCGGAATGCCCGCCTTCGCGATGCAGGTCGAATTCACCTTCGGCAGTTTTATCAAAATCGACACCCCAACGAAGCAATTCTTCGATTTGAGCCGGAGCTTCGCGCACTACTTTCTCGACCACTGAGGGGTTGCAATGCCCATCGCCCGCAATGAGGGTATCTTCTATGTGCTTTTGGAAATTATCCGTTTCGTCGGTTACCGAAGCAATACCGCCTTGTGCCAAGGTGGTGTTTGCATTGACAAGATTTTCTTTGCATACAAGGGCAACCTTGCCTCTGTCGGCAACCTTGAGGGCAAAACTCATTCCGGCAATACCGCTGCCAATAACTAAGAAATCGTATCTGTGAGTCATGTTGGATATTTATTTGTTGAGTCGTTTATTTGAGAATGTTGAAAAAACACCTCAACAATAGCAAATAAACAGACCAACAATTATTTGGCACAAAGATACAAAAAATGAAAGGGTAAAGTATAGACGGGTTCTATAAAAGACAAGCCTTTATCATCCGGTTATTCCCGAAAAAATCTTTTCGTAAAATAATATTTTTAAATCCAATTTGGGATAATAAGGACACTGTTTGATTGCCTAATGCCTGATTGATTTCAAAGAAAAGCAATCCGTTTCCAGTTAAATTATTTTTGGCAAAAAGGGCTATTTGCCGGTAAAAAATAAGTGGATCGGAATCGGAAACGAAAAGCGCTAAATTGGGTTCATAGTCTAATACATTTGAATCCATGCTTTTTCTTTCGCTATCGCAAATATAGGGGGGATTACTGACTATTATATCGAATTCATTTTTTTTTATTTGTAAAAAATCTTCAGAAAGAGCATCTGTTTTCTTGAAATCGACAGTTACTTTGTTCAGCTCGGCGTTTTGGAGGGCAACATGCAAAGCCTCATCCGAAATATCAATTGCCTGTACTTGCGCCTGCGGTTTGTTCTTGGCTAAAGCGATGGCTATGCAACCGCTCCCTGTCCCGATATCCATGATTTTGGGGTCAGGATTATCTTGGGTTTCGTGCAAAATCCAATCCACCAGTTCTTCTGTTTCGGGGCGGGGAATCAGCACCTGTTTATTTACTTCGAAAGGAAGGCGATAAAAAACAGTTTTGCCCAAAATGTACTGTATCGGTTCGAAATTGGCTAACCGATTGACGATTGTATGAAGATTTTCGCATTGCGCTTTGGATAATTCCGTACTTTTGTCTGCAAGAATTTGCTCGTGGCGCAAAGCGGTTATATTTTCAATTATCAGAAAATAAAAATTCCGAATTTCGTTTTCCGAATACAGTGCGTTTAAACTATGAATAATGTGTTGACGAGCGTTTTGTAAATTCATCTTGCAAAGATAGAGAAAAATGAGAATTGCTTTTGTGCTGCATAGGATTGAAGAAATATGTTTTTCAGTATGAACATTTTTTATTTTGAAAACAGAGAAATTGATAAAGAGCGATGGGATAAACTTATCGACGATGCCCCTAATGGGCGTATTTATGCATATTCGTGGTATTTGGATGTGTTGGCAGAAGGTTGTTGGGATGCGTTAATCTGGGGTGATTATGAATATGTTATGCCACTTCCTTGGCGTTGCAAATTTGGGATTTATTATGTTTATACTCCTTTTTTTGTGCAACAACTGGGTATTTTTTCACGCAACGAAATCCCCCAAAATTTATATGCTGAATTTTTAGATAATTTGCCTTGTAAATTTCGTTATTTGGAGCTATCCGTTAATCTGGACAATGAAATAGCATCTAAAAAGGCGACGACAAAAAAAATACGGACAAATTATATTTTAGATATTGATAAATCTTACGAAGAGATAAGAAATGGATATAAGCCGAGCGCAAGGAATAAATTGAAAAAGAAAGAAGACTTTTTACTTCAGGAAACAACTGATTTTGAGAAGATAATATCAGATTATATCAGGGATAACAGTTATTTAGTGCCGGAGATAAAAAAAACAGATTACGAGCGGTTAAATAAAGTAATGAAAAAGGCTTTTGAAGAAAAACATTTGATTGCTTGTAAACTGACCGATAAACAAGGAGAAATACAGGCTTCTTGTTTCTTTTTAATCAGCCACCATAGAGCATATCATTTATTTAGTTCTCAAACTTTTATGGGGAAAAAGATACATGCCAAACACTATCTTATCGATTATTTTATTCAGAAATATCACAAAAGAATAAAAAAATATGATTTTGCAGGTTCTGATCTCCCCGGCGTAGCCGAATTTATTAAAAAATGGGGTGCTACTCCCGAATATTATTCTACCATAAAACTGTCTCGTTTTCCTGTTAATTTATTAAAGTAACTGTCGGGATGATAATTTCACATTAATTCTTCTTTAGTACAATCCCATTCATAGGGTTTTGTTTTAGGGATAAACTCCAAATTATCAGCTTTGCCCATTACAACAGTATTTGAAGGCACATCTTGACGAATAACACAGCCGGCACCAATCACCACATTATCCCCAATATTAACACCTGCGGTTATCACACAATTAGACCCAATCCAGACTTGATTGCCGATTGTGATCCCTTGTTTAAATCCTTTTTTGCGATAATCATATTTATAATGATTAACTGTTACGATAACTGTGTTGGGACCAATTTCTATATCGTTGCCAAACCGGAGACCGCCACTGGCATTGATATAAATACCCCGATTATCACCAGGATCGCAACAAATCCCTTTTTCAATTTTTTGCCAATCGCGGATAACGGTTGTGAAATGCACCGGCCATGGAACACTGCGGTTGAACCCTATAATTTTTTGAAAAATAAAAAACTCTTTGAAAATACGAATATACGAAGAGTATCCTTTTTGCCGCTTGAATTGCGGATAAGCGAATCGAATAATTGGTTTTAGAATAGCATTAATCAGTTTTTTCATAAAGAATATTCATATTTTTTGGTTAAGAAAAAATACCAAATCAATCTTACAGCCATCATCAATGCGGACACGCTGCAAAACAGAATAATTGCCAAATCAAAACTACGAAAATAAACCCCTAAAAGCAATGCAATAATACGAATTGCCACATAAATTACCCCAATAATCATTGCCTTTTTATGTTGGAAGAAGAGATCAGGAATAAAACACAAAGCTCCATTTGGGATAGCCAGAAATAACCACGGAAGCATCCATTTGAGATAAAAACCAACCCCAATCCATTTTATGCCAAATAACATGGTAAAAAAAGATTCGGGCACAAACATAAACAAAATAAAAAATGGCAAAATGAATATCAAACACATTTTACAAAAAGCAAAACAATCATGTATAATATTCTCTTTATTTTGCACTCGTTCGGACATTTTGCTATACAATACTTGGTAAATGGAGTTGCTAAAAATCATAACCGGAGTAACCCCAACAGTTAGTGCCAATGAAAATAATCCGATTTTCCCCATTTCGAAATAAAAAGATAATAGTAATACCGGTAAATTTGAAGCAACCATATTCAATAATCCATGCGGTAATTGATATTTGGGATAATTAGAGTATGTTTTAGCAACAATCCTTATTTCTTTCATATCCCACTGTTTAAGGTGTTTGAAAAATAATTTGTCGGAAAAAAACATCGCAACCAAAGTTGCAAAAAACTGTCCCAACAGTTGTCCCCAAACCAATCCAAAGGATAAAAATCCTTTGAACCCCAAAAAACATTTCATGCCCGAACTTATTACGCTTTGTATAATGCTATAAGCACTAACATTGTAATATTTCTTTTGTCTCACAAAATAATAATTCATTATTCGCCAAAAACCATAAAGCAACAAATAAATCGGCAAAAAAGATAACAGCGAGGTCAGGTTTTCCTGATGAAAGAAACTTGTAATATTTTGTTTAAATAAACTAATAACAATAAAGGAAAGCAAAGCAAGACAAACGGTTAATAAAAATGATAATTGAAATAGAGCTATTGCTTTTTTTTCTGATTTTGGAAGCACAATGGCTAATTCGTACTGTCCTGTGGCCAAAAGTGTCAATATCCCTACAATACTAAGAAAAAGATTAAACACGCCAAAAGTTTCGGGACTATATAAGCGTGTAATAAAAGGATAAGCTATAAATCCGATAACTTGAGCAATGATGTTGGAAGATAATAAGACCGCCGAGAATTTAAAAAACTCCGAACCATATAAGCGTTTTATTTGATTGAAAAAAGACATTCGCCAAATAAGATAAGTAGAACAAAGGTAATATAATCTTGATGTTTTTTTACAAAAGATATGTTTTTAAAAATTCTTTTCACCATAATTTTTTTCATCGCTTTTCTGGCTGTTTTATTTACTTTTGTGTTATCATAACATAGCAACAGAATGACCACTGATGAAAAATACATGCATCTTTGTTTCCAATTAGCCCGAAAAGCGATTGGCTGCACTTCGCCCAATCCGATGGTAGGTGCGGTAATTGTGCATGAGGATAAAATAATCGGGGAAGGTTATCATGTTTGCTGCGGGCAAGCACATGCAGAGGCAAATGCGATTCGTTCGGTAAAAGACAAGGAATTACTTGCGAAGTCGACACTGTATGTAAACCTTGAGCCATGTTCGCATCACGGGAAAACGCCTCCATGTGCACAACTGATTATTGACAACAAGATTCCTCATGTCATAATAAGCAATATTGATCCTTTCCCTAAAGTGTCAGGACGAGGCATTGCCATGCTCCAACAAGCAGGTGTTCAGGTAACTACGGGCATTTTCGAAGCCGAAGGGCGCGAATTGAACAAACGGTTTTTTACTTTTTATGAGAAACATCGCCCTTATATTATCTTGAAATGGGCACAATCGTCGGACAACTTTATGGATGCAGAGCGAACGGAATTAAGCAATCGACCAACTATATTCTCTTCGCAAGCAACACAGATGCTTAACCATAAGCTACGAGCCGAAGAAGATGCTATTCTAGTGGGAACAAACACTGTCTTGCTGGACAACCCCCAACTGACGACCCGGATGTACGAAGGAAAAAATCCGGTACGAATTATTTTAGACCGCGAAGGTCGCATTCCGCAGGATTATAAAATCTATGATGGTGTTGCCGACACTTTAATTTTCACCAAGGATGCGAAAGAAAACAATGATTTTGCTAATTTTGTAACCATCGATTTTTCGGAAAATATTCTGCAACAAGTCCTTGATGAATTATATCGCCGGCAAATCACTTCGCTTATTGTCGAAGGTGGTTCGAAAGTGTTGCATAGCTTTATTGCCGAAAACCTTTGGGACGAAGCAAAAGTAGAAACTGCTCCTTTCGCACTTGGCAAAGGAGTGAAAGCACCCATACTGAACCTCGATTTTTTGCAAAAAGAAGAATTTATCGGAGAAAACAAAATACAATATTTTAAAGCCCCTCCTCTATTCCCGTTGGTTGGAGAGCTTGGGGGAGGCTCCTAAATCTATTACATGTCGTTTGAGTGGACTGACATATTTACACTGCTCGTTTTGATTGTGTATTTTTATTTTCTGGCATCAACAATCATTGTGTTGATACTGGAAAACCGCAATCCAATACGCTCGTTGGCATGGGTAATGGTGCTGATGTTTTTGCCTGTATTAGGGCTTATCATCTATGCCATGCTGGGGCAAAAAGTGCGTCAGAAAAAGAAAATCAGGAAACTGAGTATCCGTTCAGGAAGCAATTCCACCAAAGTAAAACCGGACTTAAGCCCATTAGCCCATCACACCTTATCCGACAATGCAACCGGGCTTATCCGCCTGCTCTACAATGGCGACGAGGCTTTAATCTACGAAAACAGCAAAATAGATATTCTTGCAACGCCACAGGAAACTTTTGATGCTATTTTTTCTGACCTCGAAAGTGCCAAAGATCATATCCACATCGAATTTTATATTATTAATAATGATGAAGTAGGCAATCGCTTAGTCGATTTACTGACGCAAAAAGTGAAAGAAGGTGTCGAGGTTCGATTGATTTACGACTATTGGGGTTGCTTCGGGTTGCCCAATAAGTTCATCAAACGGATGAAAAAAGGCGGTATTAAATTTTATGCTTTTTTCCCTCCCCGGTTCCCGTTTGTGTTGAGCCGGCTCAATTACCGCAACCACCGCAAAATCATTGTAGTAGATGGGAAAGTCGGTTACACGGGCGGTATCAATATGGCAAGCCGGTATTTGTATGGGAATAATCTGGGTATGTGGCGCGATACGATGGTTCGGTTTGAAGGGGCAGCAACACTCGGACTACAGGAAGCTTTCTCTGACGACTGGTATTTTGAAGACCGCACGATACTGGAAGATGTGCATTATTTTCCGCCGCAAAAATCTTTCTCGAAAAATATTGTCCAAGTGGTAGATAGTGGTCCTGATACCAATTTCCAAAGCATTCTGCACGGGATGTATCATGCCATAAGTACGGCACAAGATTATGTGTATATCCACACACCTTATTTTATGCCGCCCGAAGTAATTCTGGTGGCGATAGAAACAGCTGCCCTGCGTGGCGTGGATGTGCAAATGATTATCCCAATTAAATCGGATGCTTCGATGGCTCGCGAGGGGAATTGCTCGTATTTTGAGCGGATGTTGGATGCCGGTGTCCGAATATTCAACTATCAGAAAGGATTTTTACACAGCAAAGCGTGGGTAGTCGATGATTTGATTTGTTCGGTGGGAACTTCCAATATTGATTTCCGCAGTTATGAGCAGAATTTCGAGATTTCGGCATTTATTTATGATGCAGAAACAGCACTGAAAATCAAATCATTATTTACAAATGATTTGAACGATTGCGTAGAAATATATAAAGAAGAATGGAAGAAGCGTCCTAAGATGCAACGCTTCCGCGAGTCATTATCACGCTTGTTTAGTCCGATATTGTAATTTTATATTGCACACAATTATAAAACCAACTATTTTTGTATTCGCAAATCGGGATGTAGCTCAGCCAGGTTTAGAGTACGCGTCTGGGGGGCGCGTGGTCGGAAGTTCGAATCTTCTCATCCCGACAACTTCCTTTTTTAATTCAAAAAGTCTTAATATCCCCCATATTAAGGCTTTTTTTGAATATTTTTGAATGAAAAATTTTCCCAAGCAATACATTAAAGGTAATATTTATGTCGCAACAGCATGCAATATATTGCTGATGATGGCAATTTACATGTTGTCGCGTTTTGTTTTTTATTGGGTAAATATTTCATTTTTCCCGGATATTACCTTCTCCGAAATGCTCACCATTTGCCTCGGTGGGTTGAAGTTTGACCTTTCGGCTGTGCTCTATACTAATTTGTTGTATTTGCTGCTGATGATTGTTCCGTTTCCCTTCCGGTACAATGAAAAATACCAGAAAACGGCAAAGTGGATTTTCATTATCACCAATGGCATAGCTTTGATTGCGAATTGTGTGGATATGATTTATTTCAAGTTTACCACGCGGCGCACTACTTTGTCTGTTTTTTCGGAATTTGAACATGAAGGTAATTTAGGTAAAATATTTCTCGACGGCGCTATTCAGTATTGGTATGTGGTGTTGTTCGGACTGGCTATTTTGGCAATGCTTTATTTTTTGTATTACCAGCCTAAATTCAAAACCACCGGCAAAAAAACTGTTTTTTACTATATACGAAATACGATTGCTTTTGTTGTAATTTGTGTGCTTGTTGTCGGCGGTTTGCGTGGAGGGCTGGGCACAGCTGTTCGTCCGATCACTTTGAGCAATGCCAATCAATATGTGGATAAATCCATCGAGTCGGCTATTGTGCTCAATACTCCGTTTTGTATTTATCGCACGGCAGGAGTTACAAAGTATAAGAACCCGAATTATTTTAAAACGGAGGATGAACTCGAATCTGTCTGCACTCCTGTGATACAACCACACCCAACCGGCGAGTTTAAAAACCTGAATGTAGTGGTCTTTATCCTCGAAAGTTTTAGTAAGGAATTTGTCGGCGAGTTGAATAAAGATTTGGACGGCGGCAATTATAAAGGCTACACCCCATTTTTGGATTCACTCATTCGCGAAGGATTTACCTATGAATACACCTTTGCTACCGGACGGAAATCGATAGATGCCATGCCTTCGATATTGTCGAGCATTCCGGCGTTTTACGAACCATATATCCTTACGCCGTATGCTGCGGCAAATAATATTTCGGGCATTGCCGGTGAGTTAAATAACAAAGGATATTACACCGCCTTTTTCCATGGTGCGCCCAATGGGTCGATGGGCTTTCAGGCTTTTGCAAAAGCAAGCGGATTCAAAGATTATTATGGATTGGATGAGTACATGGATAAAGCGAATGGTTTTGATGGAACCTGGGCTATCTGGGACGAAGAGTTTTTCCAATTTTATGCCCACAAAATGAGTACTTTTAAGCAACCGTTTATGACGGCTCTGTTCTCGGCGACTTCGCATCATCCATTCAAAATTCCTGAAAGATATAAAACCATTTTCCCTGAGGAAGGCGGGCACGAAATACATAAATGTATCCGATATACCGATTATTCAATCCGACGGTTTTTCGAAACGGCGTCTAAACAACCTTGGTTCAAAAATACTTTGTTTGTTTTCACTGCCGACCATACAAATGCACTCACAAGAAAAGAATATTTGACCGATGCCGGACATTATAAAGTGCCGATCGTTTTCTATCAGCCTGACAGCAATTTGAAAGGTCGTATTAAAGGCATTGCGCAGCAAACGGATATTATGCCTACTGTATTGGGCTATTTGAATTACGACAAGCCGTTTGTTTCTTTCGGGCACGATTTGTTAGACCCGAATTACAACGAGCATTATGCTATTAATTTCAACAACCAGGTTTTCCAATATTTCAAAGGCGATTATATGTTTCTATTTGATGGAAAACAGATCATTTCGGTATATGATTTTGTGAATGATATTTACTTGAAAAATAATTTAAAAGATAGATATCCCGAACTGCAAGCCGATGCCGAAAAGCATATCAAAGCAATTGTTCAGCAATATATCGAACGAATTTTAAGTAATAACTTGTGCTTAGTACATGACAAAAATTAAAAGAACAATACAAAATCAATAAAAGTATCGTCATTGCGGGCTTGACCCGCAATCGCAAAAGACTGATTAATGTTGCTTTTGCGATGTCTCCACGGCACTCCTCGTACCTCGTCGTTTTGGTCGACAGTTCGACTAAGCTCACTGCAACGCATGACGATGTTTTTATTGATTTAAGGATTAAAAATTTATTTTTGTCATGTACTAAAGCAAAAGATATAATCTATTATGCAAATTTCACCTGAGCATTGAAATATGTTATACCTTTGCGACGAAAAATCAAATGTATGAAAAACACAAAATTACTATTCGGGTTATTATTCCTGTTATCGACAATGTTTGCCGGTGCACAAGAATATTGCACAACCAGTCCGGTTGGGTATGGCAGAGCCGCGACCGGTGGGGCAGGAGGTAATATTTCAACCGTAACAACTTACAGTAACTTGAAATCCAAACTTACAAGTTCCAGCAAAGAAATAATTTTAGTTTCGGGTACAATCACCATCCCGAGTGAGGGAATGATAAGTGTAAAATCAAATAAAACCTTAATAGGTTTGCCCGGAGCTAAATTGCTTACAAATGACATGACAGCAAGGGGATCAGGCATCTTAAGCTTGGGAAATATTTCAAATGTGATTATCCGGAATCTGATTTTTGAAGGACCCGGAGCTTATGATGTTGATGGTAGGGATTTGATTTCAAATACCGGTTGTGTCAACCTGTGGGTCGATCATTGCGAATTTTACGATGGATTGGATGGTAATTTTGATAATACCAATAATGCCGATAATATTACCATTTCGTGGTGTGTGTTCGGATACAAAAAAGCAGCTACATCGGGAGGTTCGGGTGGCAGTGCCGACCATCGGTTTACAAACTTGATAGCTGCATCTCCCGAAAATTGTCCTGCCGATGGAAAATTCAGTATTACATTTCAAAAATGCTATTGGAGCGATGGATGCAAATCGCGGATGCCCCGTACACGAAATGGAGAGCTACATATATTGAATTGTTTGTATGATGTCAGTTCGGGAAGCAATGTTTCGACAACTGCTATGGGTTTGGAAGCCGGAATCAACGGAACCGATTGCTATGTAGAAGGAACATATTTTAAAAAAGTATCCAAAATCTACGAGAAATGTACCAGTACGAATTCTACTTATGGAAATAATGCTCCTAACCTGACTATGGTCGATTGTATACAAAAATCTACCGCATCGACGGTTGCGATTAGTGACGGAAAAACGGTATCCAAACCTTCCTACTCATATACAGCAATGCCTTCGAGTGCGGTAGAGGCAGCCATTAAGAATACTTGCGGGGCAGGTGCTACTTTGAGTGTAAATTCGGGAGGTGTTGTTTCGTCTCCATGTCAGACCCCAGCTGCAGCCATAGATAAAGTAGAGGATAACACAGGAATTTTTTTTAAGCAAACGGCTGATGAATTTGCTGTTTCCGGTATCGAGGTTTCGGATATCAGCATATATGCCACTTCGGGCATGAAACTTGATTCGGCAAAAGGCTCATCAATTAATATCAACACATTAAATCCGGATGTTTATATAGCCTTGATGCATACAACAGAAGGAAAAGTATTAGTAAGAAAATTCATTAAATAAGATTAAATTGTTTGTTTCGAAGATAACGGAGCGGAATTTGTCTGCTTCGTTATTTTTTATCTTTATTTAGGTGAATAAGAATTATCTTTGTCGGCTATAAATATTCAGGCAAAAGAACAAAGACCGCTTTGCTAAAAGAATAAAGAAACAGTCTTTACTCTTTGGTTACTGAGCCTGTCGAAGTATTGTCTATTATCTTTTATCTATATAAAAAAAATGAATGTAAAAATGATCCTCTTTGCCATTGTCTTTTTATCAATTTACGGTTTAATCAACGCCTACTTGTTTATACGAGGTTGGCAAGCCATGCCGGCAACATCCTCCTGCAAAATAACTTACACAGCTATATTCCTGTTGCTCAGCCTGTCGTTTATCGTTTCGATGACTATGGAAAGCCTTTTGCCCGTTGGTCTTACCAAAGGGTTTTACTGGTTAGGTTCAATATGGTTTGGGGCAATGGTGTACTTCCTGTTATTTGCGCTTGTAACAGATATGGTGCGAGCAGTTAATCATTTTTTACCTTTTCTACCCGATATTATCACGGCTAATTACCAAAAAACTAAGCAAATTGTGCTTGTTTCAAGTATAGCCATTACATCAGTTATCCTTTTAGCCGGTTACATTCGTTTTCTCAACCCAAGTGTGCAACATTATACAATCAATATAGATAAAAAAGCCGGCGAGCGGAAAAATCTCCGCATCGTTATGGCAAGCGATATTCATTTGGGTTACACCATTGGCAACAAGCAATTAGCCCGGTATGTGAAGCTGATTAATGAGCAAAACCCCGACATTGTACTTATAGCCGGCGATGTTGTGGACCGGAGCATAAAACCGCTGTATGCATATAATATCGGAAAAGAATTTTTCGACATCAAAGCGCCGGTGGGGGTTTACAGCATTATGGGAAATCACGAATATATCGGACATGCCGATTTGACCGAAAAATATTTAGCAGAAAAAACACCTGTAAGATTATTGAAAGACACAACCATAGAAATTGACAGTAGTTTTTACATTGTTGGGCGCGACGACCGAAGCAATCCGGACAGGATGGAACTAAGCGATTTGACCAACAAATTGGATAAATCTTTGCCAATCATTGTAATGGACCATCAACCGTATAATCTCGAAAAAGCAGTTGAAGCGGGCGCCGACTTGCAACTGTCGGGGCATACGCACAATGGTCAGTTCTTCCCCGGAAACCTGATTGTAAAGAAAATGTACGAGTTGGGTTATGGATACAAACAAAAAGGGAACACACATTTTTATGTTTCATCCGGTCTGGGTTTGTGGGGACCGCCGTTTCGACTCGGAACAGTTTCGGAGATTTGTGTAATTGATCTGAAGTTTAAATAACCGGACAATTCTATCTTGTACATTACTCAATATGCCGGAGTGTTTTTGTAAATAGCACTTCTGTCATATTGTACGAAATAAAAAGGTGTTGTAATTTGCCTTTTCGCATAATGGTGTTTACCCCAATATACCTCATGCGATTAATCATATTCAGATTATGGAAACCTAATGCCGTTAATACGGATAATGTTCCCCATGCCGGCGAAAGGATAAGCTTTCATATACAACAACCTTTGTGCAGCGTGTAGTGGGGTTACTTAACAATACAGCATCAACCAGCCTCATATTGTACAAACTCTAAAATGGCTCAAACCGATATCCTCTATAGTGCAAATAAACTATAACTAACCTGGTGCAACAGACCGACCCCAAACTGTCAAACCCCCGGACAACCCAATAAGGCTATTGACAACAAATGGTGGAAACATAAATTGTTTGTGCCATGCAACCTTACACATTATTGTAGTAACCTAAAATGTTCTGCTTGCAAGAGGCTGCATCAAAAGTCAAAATATTATTTTTGCAACTTACGATTTGTAAGTAACAGGTGCAGCGCACCGCAATCTTTACTCCCTTTGGTCGTGACCGTTGGTTGTAGCCGTGTGGGGTTTGCCCACGGTCAAAGAAGCATACATATAAACAAGGCGCGTTGCGGCGACACATAGCTATATTGCGAATTATGTCACCGCTACGCGGTTCTATTTTGTGTTCACATTTTATCCGTGGGCTAAAGCCACACGGCTACAAAGATTATGGTGCTACGCACCTTTTTTCATACTCTTACTTACAATT
>JAVBLE010000057.1:0-26953 GCA_031553685.1 Paludibacteraceae bacterium
AGTTCCCACTACACAGGATAGTCTTCAGTACAAAGAATCGCACAATGACTTCCTTTGGCTGATACAAAGATAAATATTTTAATTTTTCGTCAAAAATAATTTGGAAACTAACACAGTACCTCCACAAGGTCGACAGTTCGATACTCTTATTTCTTTACAAGATATTTCTCAAAACCTGTTGTCCAGGTATCCTCAAATTTCCCCTCCTTATTCAGGAAAATAAAATAAGCCTCGACATCTTTCATGCCGTTGATAAACTGCATGCTCCTTTCCAATCCATACACCATGCATGCTGTGGCGTATGCGTCGGCGTCGGTCGAGTTTGGTGCAATAATGGTTACGCTAAGCAAGTTGTGCTCCACCGGGTAACCGGTAGCGGGGTCTATCTCGTGCCCGTATTTCTTGCCGTTGTGGTAGTAAAATTTGTGGTAGTTGCCCGAAGTAGCAAGCCCTTCGTTTTTCAGTTCGACTACGGTTTGTATCTCGTTGATGGTGCTAGTGCTGTCTTCAATCGGTTTATTGATGCCCACCCGCCAGCCGGTGCCCCGCGAGTTGAGACCTTTAGACATGATTTCGCCGCCAATCTCCACCATGTAGTTATCAATGCCTTTTGTTTCGAGAAACTTGGCAATCACATCGCTCGAGAAGCCTTGTGCAATAGCATTGAAGTCGAGCTGGATTTTAGGGTTTTGTTTGATGATATAATTGTCTTTCAGTATCACTTTTTCATAGCCGATAAAGGGTCTCAGGCTGTCGATCATCGCTTGCGTAACGGTTTGCCGTTTACCCTTGTTGAAGCCCCACAGGCGCACAAGCGGACCGACTGTGGCGTCGAATGCACCGTTGGTTTGCTTAGCTATCTCCTGCGAGCGGGTAAAGACGGCTTTGAACAGCGAATCGACCTTCACATGCTCATTCCTGTTGACGCGCGAAATAATGGAAGTGGTGTCGAAAACCGACATCGACTTGTCTATCCTGCGGAGTTCCGCCATGATTTCCTTTTGGTAGTTTGTACCGTTTTTGTCTAAGTAGGTTATTTGATAGCTTGTGCCTTGGATAAATCCGTTAAAGGTTACTTTTTGTAGTTGTCCGGCATTTTTCTTTCCTAAATCGAAGCTTAAAAAGACGGCTGATACTGCTATAATTATTACCGGAAAAATCCAATTTTTGTTTTTCATAGATTAGTTTTTCTATGGGATATTATTTTTTTTTTTGCAAATGTACAAAAGATGTTCCGATTGTTTCAAATAAAAAAGCTGCAATGTTGTATTGCAGCTTTTCGCAAGGTTTATTTTGTTTCGGTTCGTTTCTTATTTTTTCTCATTTTAAAATATAAATACAGTGCACTGAACGGCAAAAATATCCAAAGGCAATCTCCTACAGGCATACCTACCCATCCTCCTCCGCCTGGAGGAGCTCCTAATAGAGTAATTTCTTCTTGAGTTGGGGTGTTTATGGCAAATGGGTTTTCTGCAAACATTCCTTGATCTTGACCGTCGGTATTTATTGTCAAAGATTCCATCTCTTCCGGCGCACTGCTATAGTACGGGGTTTTAGGTAGTGTAGCATTAATTGATGTAATTAATATTAAACTAATGAATATGTATTTTATTAATAGTTTCATTTCTTAAAACTTATATTTAGGAAATCTTCATTATACAAAATGACAAATTTCTTTTTATGCTATTTTTTATAATGAGATGTTTTTTATTGCTTTCCCTATCATTACTTTTCGGGTAACTGTTGACTTGCTTGTTGTTGCCTTAACAATATAAATGCCTGTGTTATCTATATTATAGGTATATGATATTTGATTTATATTTTCGGTGCTATTCAATAATCTTCCTTGTATATCAAATATTTGAACGCTTTGCAAGTTACTCTCATCGGTCGAAATAACCTGAATTGTATTGTCGCGCGAGATAACAGAAATGCCTTTTGTTTCATCAGCCGGATTTTGTTTGTCGTCGGTAGTACCTCCTTCTTCATTTGCCAGTTTCCTGAATGATATAAACAGGCGTCCGTCCACATATTTGTTTACCGTACTATTGCTGAAAGTGTATTCG
Source organism: Paludibacteraceae bacterium (assembly GCA_031553685.1). Taxonomy (GTDB): domain Bacteria; phylum Bacteroidota; class Bacteroidia; order Bacteroidales; family Paludibacteraceae; genus JAFGVL01. The sequence goes on from JAVBLE010000057.1 coordinate 2,067, forward strand.
GCATTCTCCCGCAAGTCAGTTTCTTGCCCTGTTTGTAAATCTTGCAATATAACATCGTATCCACCCATAAAGTTTTCCAATCCTCGAAAGTTTAGTGTAATTTTATCTTTTTTGGTAGTCCAATAACCGATTGGAATTACTTGCTCTGTTTCGCCAAAAGAATTAATATCCAAAGCAAATCCGTCGGACGAGCGGGTATAAACGGTTAATAAGTCGCCACTGTCAGCCTTGCCGAATAACTTACGGCTGTCTTTTTTGTCCTGATATTCATTGGTTACTTCTTCTTTATGTACAAGCAATGTTTTATTTTGTAATTTGCCTGTTGAGGCTTGGATAATTATTTCGTCTTTCGTATTCGCTTGTGCTTTGGCTGCACGAAGCATACCTGATCCTCCGGCTTTTACTCCTACTTGGTTAACATTTGTAGTAAGGGCAGTAAACGGTGCTATGGAACTGACAATGATTGATTGCATGGGGGCGATCATTTTGTCTAAATCATACATATTGGACGAACCGATTTTGTATGTTCCGTAGTTTCCATCGGCCAACAGTACTTTATATTCGTTAGCAATCAATCCGCTGTTTTGATTGTAAAATGCGTCAAAATCCCAATGAGACATAAACGGATTACCAACAATGGCTAATTTTCCACTCCCATTTCCTTTTGAAGAAAGGGTAATATCACCGGTAGAGAAGTTCAATACTGATTCATAAATAAAACGGTTTTCTTTTCCTTCGCGATTAATAGATATACTCTTTGTAATGGCTCCTGTTGTAGGGTGATAATAATTTACATTGGCGTCATGTTTTGGGAAACTGTAAGTAGTTGGTTTAAATGTGCCTGCAGGTGTTCCATCGTCTATCCAAACGCCAAAACCTATACCCGGATTTAAAGTCAGATTGGGTGTTGTAAATGGACCCGACCAGTCTCCTTCGAGGTATTTTCCGGTTTGCGGATTAGTTTGGCTAAACAATTGTGCGTATGTGTATAATCCATATCCGGGTGTGTACGGATTGTATTGTTTTACAGGATTATTGCTGCTTACATAAATATCAGCCGGAACCATGCTTTGCAACGGCGGTGCAAACATATACCAGCGGTTGCCATTGACCGTAAGTTCTACTTTGGCACCATTGTATTCCAAATAATCAGTGCGGGCTATTTCAGCTCCAAATTTAATGTCAATAGTATCACAAACTGGTTTCCAATAAGTATCGCTTACCTTTTGAAGTACCGGATATGTCGATAAATTTGAAGGGATAGTAACATAGGTACATTCGCCCGGTACTCCGTTATTCCAGTTATCAGGGTCGTTCCAGTTGCCGGCAACCCCATTAGCCGTCCATGTACTTGCCAATGGATAGAAAGCGGTATTGAAATTATTTGGGGTAGATTCGCATCCTTCATCTGTATGTATAATTAACTGGTGTGCATATCGTCCTGTTTTGGGTTCTGTCAATGCAAACGACATATCATCTCCTTGTATAGAAAGACTTTCGTTTATCGAACTGCCATCCAAAAGATATTGCCAGCCGTCTTGTTGACCTTGTGCTGTAAATGTTACGGTTGATTGAAGGCTTGGGTCGCAGGGTGTATTGGATACAGACAGGTTGCTTATCACCGGCGTTGTTCTTACGGCTACCTGCAAAACTTTTTCTGCCGAACATCCTTCGCTTGTGGCATATACTGCTTTCAATTCGCCCGTTTCGTTCCAATCTACCGTAACTTCCGAAGTTGTATCATTCCCTACAATGGCGTTTTCAGTTCCAGTTACAGTCCATTTATAAAGCAGTCCGTTGCCGGCATTGCTTATTGAGTAATCTTCGTTGCCGGAACATATATTATTTTCCCCAACGATATTTCCATCTGCCGGCATTTCGTTTACGATGATGGTGAAATCGGCTTTTTTCGACTCGCAACCAAGTTCACCGGCGGCAGCCGATATTCCATAAGTTGTATTAACAGAAGGCGACACGATATATGAAGCGCCGTTTTCTTTGGTGTCCAAGAGTGTATAGTTTCCGTCCGATTGTTTTTGGTAATAATACCATGTATCGGGGTTGGCGTTGTTGGTATCGTGTACAACTTGGCTTAAATCTACGCTGGTGCCATTACATATTATTATTGTATCATTATCGTTATAATAGGCTAATGCCGGACGGGCAATGGGTGTTATTGTCATCACCGTGGCGTTGAGCAACTGCTTGCCGGCTGTACGGTATTGGGCTTTTATACCAAAACTTTTACTATGAGTAATAACAATTTTTGCCTGTGATTTATCTATGTCGTCAGTCCAGTTGTCTCCATTCCCTTCGTTCGAAATCCGTTGGGGTGTTGCACCCGAAATAGCATCGACCAGAGAAATTGTTGTCATCTCCATACCCGGTGTTGTCTGATACAACACGGTGTCGCCCTGGCAAACGATTTCTCTTCCTATTACAGGAACAATCGGAACGGTAAGCGCTTCGCAAACCAATGCTTCGGCAGGCACATAGGCTAATAATTCCTGTGGACTGTCGTTTGCCCCGATAGCAACCGGCACCGGTTGGGTGATATCTACCTGGAATGTGCCTCCTGCCGACACCGCACCTGAAAGCGTATGGTTGAATGTCGTTGTTTGTTTGGTGTTTTCGTCGGGATCTTTAACCATATTCCCGTTTTTATCTGCATAAAAATCAAATGGAATTTGAGTTCCTGCCGGAATATTGCTTGTGGTTTGAATATCAAATTTCCCTGTCCAAACTCCGTTGTGCATACGACCAATGCTGGTAGCACTTTGTGCAGGCGCATAATCCAAATCGTACCATTCAATTTGCAATTGAGGATAACTTTGTGCCAATGTTTCGAAAAATGAACACGGTTGAGGGCTTGTTGCACAAGTTAATTTGCCTTGACGGATAATTTCCATATACAACTGCTCTACACCACATTTGGCAGCAGTTGTTACCGTAAAATCAAATGAGAAACTTACGCGTCCGGTCAAAACATCGGCAGATAATGGGAGCACATATTCTGTACCTTGATCCAAAGAAGAGGCTTTTACTCGCGGTCTTCCCTGAACACTACTGGAGCTTTGGAACGAGTTTTCGTCCAAAACCATACCTGTGGGTATGCGGAAATAAATGGAATCGGTAGCGAAATTGGCATTGCCTCTTACCAGTTCATAATAATCGACTGTCCATGTTATGGTTTTATTACTCATGGAATTGTCTACCTTCGAGATATCCGTACCATTTTGGTTTAAATGGCTTACCAATTTATATTTTATATCATTATTTATTCCAAAATTCAAATGGATTGTATCCGATTCTACTGTTTTTGGCGCAATTTCTATTTGTCCGCAGGCATCTTTTCCTTGTAACTTGAACTGCATATTTGATCCTGCATAAAATCCGCATTCGGGACGCACCGTAAACCGGACAAGCATGGAGTCGCTTGTTTCTACCAACTTAAAGGTAGAAGGAATTTCGGCAACATATTGGTAAGCGTCAGCGCTATTGTTTATGTTTGCCGGTTTCCATGTGATACTGTCGGCATGTTTATATTCGGCTTTTACCACCGTCAAATCCGTATATTTCCAGTCGAACAGGGTTACTTTGATATTGCTCAAACCGCCACTGCCGGTATTTTTGATTTTCACCACATAAGCGGTATCGACACAAGCCGTTTGTTGCAACACCGGTTGGTTCGCAATGCTTATTTCAGCCGCAGGATTGGATACATTTTTATGCAAGGCTACAAAGGCTTCTTTATACGAACAAGCTCCTGTGCTAACTCTCAATTTTACATTTGCCACACCATTCGCATCAAAAACAGAGGCACTTGGCGTAAAGGTAGCATCGGCTATCATACTCTGATTTTCAAAAGTTACGCCCGGATAGAAATCACTCGAATTTCCGGCAATATAAGTACCTGTCGAAGGATTCATTACTTGCCATTGATACCATGGGATAACAGGACTTGTATTGGTAACAGAGCCATGAAGCGTAAAGCTATTGCCGGAACATAAGTAATATTCATTTGAGGTCAATGTAAGAACCGGCATTTGTTGCAAAGTAACAGTTACTGCCACGCGTGGGCTTACGCAACCTTTATTGCTTGTTTGCGATATATAATAAATTGTATTGTTGATTAACGCTGTTTCGGAGGTTAATGGGGTTTCGCTATTTTCCGAATCATAAATAGATATTGCTCCTCCTGAAGCCGGATTGGTAACACGAGCTGTCAAACCGGCTATTGTACCGCTTACGCAAAACGCCGAATTGGTAATGATTGGCGTTGCCGGTAACGGATTGATGGTAAGCGTCATTATGGTGTCTTTCACACAATTGGATGTGGTGTTGAAGCGCACATAAACAGGACTTTGGGTTACCGTATAAGTTGTTGGGTTTGTAATTTGCGTTGTATAAGCAGCATTGCTGTAAAAGAGCGTATCCCTGACATGGGTTGCCGATGTAATATAGTCTTTAAGATTTATTATAGTGCCATGGCATATTTCGGGAATAGTAAATGCAATAACCGGTATATCTTCGTTATTTATCTCCACAGCACCTACATCTTCGCCACAACCTACGGGACGGTCTATACCCCGTTGGTCAGTGGTAAGCGCGTCAAGAGGAAGCCATGCAGTCCACGAATCTACGACTGATTTTGGAATATAGTTATGTGCTGCACCACCTTTTTTTATCATAACGGTTGGTGTTTTTCCTCCATTGTCGGTAAGGGTAGCTGTCTCGAAGAGATTTAACAATTCGCCATCTCCTAAAATTTTATTCGTTCCGCCCAAGTTCAAATTGCGGGTAATATTATAGCTTGCGGCAGTTGGGGCTACACTTATTTCGGCATTAGCCGCAGCGCCGGTTCCGTTGCCATAGATAATATTTCCGTTTAATGTTTTTCCTGTTGCATTGTTAAAGTAAAATGCAGATGCAACATTATCTTTTGTGGTATTACCTGTAAATGTGGATAAAGCTATTTGCAGTACATCGTTGGCTGTGGCAGAATAAATAGCTCCACCACCACTGTTACCTGTTGTTGTATTTCCTCTGAAAGTGGAGTTGGAAATCTTTTTGGCTGATGTTCCTGTAGCATAAATTCCTCCTCCCAAAGTTGCCGAATTTTGATCGAAAGTACAGTTTGTACCATTAAGCGCCGAAGAGATACTAATTCCACCGCCATTCGTTTTGGCTTTATTGTTAGTAAAAATGGCATTATTAATAGTAGATGTTCCTGTGGTTCCGATATAAATACCGCCACCGTTACCGCTACTGGCTTTACCTGCTTCGTTGTTGCTAAACACAAGAGAATCCGGCTGATTTGCTGTAAATACACCACCACAATAAAGACCACCGCCATCGCTTCCAGACATATTTCCATCTACAATGACTTTTTTATCCGGTTGTATTGTTATAGCTCCGGTTGTATGTACTCCACCGCCTTTGTTTGCAGAGAAAGTGGTGCCGTCTTTTGTTCCTGCTTTATTTCCTTTTATAATGGCGTTTCCGAGAGTTAAATTATTGGCTCCATTAAATTTGATTCCACCACCATCAGCAGAAGATATATTATTTTCAATGAGAACATAATTTACAGGGCTAAGGTCTAAGTTGGACTTACTAATCCAAATACCACCGCCTGTTCCGGGTCCTGTTCCTCCAGCTGCTCCTGTAACCTTACAGTTTGTAATGATCAATGAGTCACATTGTTGAACATCAAATTCAGCGTGTTCAGGAAATCCACCGGATAGCATCCAATGCGTTATTGCTCCTCCGTTGGTACCTGCTGTCGAGTTGTTTATTTTTACCGTTCCTTCCAATTTGAGTACATTCCCTATACCCAAAGCTCCACCATAGCGGGTACAATAGCAATTATCAAAAGAACTGTTTTTTACAATTACTAACGAGGTTGTTCCTCCATACGATTCGATAGCTCCTCCATCTCCATAGCCGCCTTGTGCTCTACAGTTATAAAAATCGGCATTATTTACGGATAAGGTTAGCCGCCCTATTGCTTTGTTATTGATGAAAATTCCTCCCCCTTGTCCCAAAGTGGCAATAGCATTATGTATTTTTAGTTTTTTCAGGGCAGAAAAATCGGTGTTGAGCATGGTGTATATTCCACCCCCCCCCCAGTTTCCATTATTATTGTCATTAACTTGAGCTGTACTATTTGTAATGATCAACGAATCTAAGTGTGTGGCTATAAATTCGTTCTGAGGACCTTTAAATATAGATCCCCCATTACCGCCCGAGCCATTACTGTCGAAATATAAACTGCCTTGTAATTCTAAATTTCCTTCGGCACAAATAGCGCCACCGGAGCTTTTCAATAATTCGGCAGCTGTAGCAGAAGTTGTACTTGGAGAAACAAGATTTGTTCCGTCATAGCCCGATTTATTGCCTGTAAATGATGAGTTGTACACAGTAAGCGCTACGCCATTGGGCGCTACATAAATTCCCCCTCCTCTTTCTAAAGACACATTATCTTTAACAATAGCGTTGGAAAGCAATAATTTTCCGGCAAAGAAATAAATACCCCCGCCAAAAGTTTGCGAAGCAGAAGAGCCTAAAGCTTTCCCGTTTTGAATAACAACACCGTCTATTTGGGATGGTTCGTCCATACCGGTAAACAAAGAAACCACATGGTAGCTTATGCCTTTTCCATCCAAAACAGTAGGATGATTTTTGAAGTCGCGTCCGGTTTCGCTAAAATCAGAGGTATAACTCCCGAAAATAGATACTCCTTTTTTTAGTGTAAATGTATTATTCGGATCGGTATCAGTCGAGAAATAAGTGCCGGATGTTACTTTGATTATATCCCCGGTCATCAGGCACGGATTGTTCAAAACCGCAGCCAAATCGGTAGCCGGATGAGAAATGTCGTCCATTCCATCTCCTGGAGTTAAAGTGTTTTTATCCACATACCAAACAATCGGAGTTGGGTCAATTCTTTGGCAAGCTTGCGAAGGTATTTGTACTGACCCAATGTCCATCATATTGACAGTAAGCCGGTTTACATCCCGTTGGTCGGCAATACTGTTTCCTCCAAAAGTCATGGATTCTGCCATTGGAATTTGCGCATTAGCCAATCCACCATCTTCTTTTGTTTTTATCATAATGGTTTGGGTATGCCCGCCATTGTCAGCTAATACACCCAAGTTCGGATTACCGGCATCGACCGAGGCAAAAATAGTTGTTCCGCTGCCGGTGGTAAGTGTTTTATTGGATGTTCCGGCAAGCGTTTGCTCCCGAACGATATTGTAGTTTGCTATTAAAGTACCATTTGCCCGAGTTATCTCCGAATCGCTTTCTGTTCCATTACCGTATATAATATTTCCATTCAAATTCAGCGTTCCGGCACTCCAGTAAATGGCGTTCGAGATATTGTTGGTTGTGTGGTTTCCATTGAAAGTACAATAATACACAGAGGCTCCGCCCGATCCCGAGCTGAAGGAAATAGCGCCACCATTGGTGTTTGCATTATTTTTATAGAAAGTACAATTGGCAATTTCCTGGGTTGTATTTGTCGAAGCAGAAAAAACAGCGCCTCCGGTACTTCCCGATATATTACCGGTAAAGGTACTTTTGAGAATGCTCATTGTTTTTGCTCCAGTTAAATAAATAGCGCCTCCCTGATTGGTTGCAGTATTGCCCGACAAAGTAGCTTTGTTAAGGATAAACAAACCTCCGGCATAAATAGCTCCACCTGTTTTTCCTGCAATATTGTTGATAATATCTGTACTTGACCCACCGTTTATGTAGGTAAAATACAAATCGGAAGTAGTGTATATAGCCCCTCCCGAACCTTTGGGAGCTTTGTTGCCCGAAATAACCGCACGGGTGTCCGCTCCTTCTTCCTGTTTGGTAAATGATAATTCGTAAGCGCTGTAAATACCGCCGCCATTACCGTTTATAGATTGGTTTCCCGTAAGGGTAAGCATCTTTACTCCGGTCATATCTACGCCCGCCAACCCGGTATTTTTGCAAATACCGCCGCCATCACCTGTAGCGATATTGTTTGTAACCGTCAGGTTGTCGAAAAAAGCGATAGATCCGTTGGCGAAAATCCCTCCTCCGGCATAAAGAACTGAAGAGTATATGTTGTTTGTAAAATCCCAGCCTGCAACATTATCTGATAGCGTAAGGTCATAGGCATTAATATAGTTGGATGTATTAGCTGCTCCGGTTAAAGTATAAATACCGCCCCCTTCTTTTCCTGCTTTATTTCCGGAAATAGTTGAATTATAAAAGTTCAATCCTTGTACGGAACTGTAAACACCACCACCTTGCAGCGCTGCATTATTGCCGGTTATTCTCACATTGGTTGCCAATATGGTATTGTTTGTATAAATACCACCACCGATTCCTGCTTGGGCTGTATTGTTGGAGATAGTGGCGTCTTTCAAATTCAGGGTTCCTGTTGTGTAAATGCCGCCACCGGAAACTTTGGCTGTGTTGTTGCTTATGTTTGCAACCCCATTTACCAATTCCAACGGAATAGCCGAAGCGATATAGATACCTCCACCCAAGCCATTAGTAGAAGTATGTAATCCTTTTGCTTCATTACCATCAACAGTAAAAGAGATTAGATCGGTTGCAGTAATAGATGTACTTGCTGTGCTGCTTTTGTAAATTCCTCCTCCGGAATTTCCTGCAGTGTTATTGCTTACTGTTACGGTACCGGACAAAATAAGATTATTGTTGGCAAAAACGCCACCACCACGATTGTCTCCCGTAACAAAAGAAGTTCCATCATATCCGGCTTTATTGCCTGAGATGGTGGTGTTTTTCAATTCCAATAAAGCACCGGCATAAATACCTCCTCCGCTTGTTTTAGCCGAGTTGCCGACAATTGATCCCACTACAGTTAATGTACCGGTAGCATGAATACCTCCACCGGTTGTAACGGCAGTATTATTTTCAATTTCTATCGTTTCAAGATTTGCAACTGTAGAGAAGTCGAGGTTGCTTACTGTATATATTCCGCCTCCGGCTGCTGTATTTGCCAAGTTGTTGTTAACTTTTAAAGTGGTAAGCGCAGTTACATCAAAAGCCGGAGCAAGCGTATTTTTATAAATACCACCTCCTGAACCGCCTGCGCCATTGTTGTTAACATCTATTACTCCTTGTAAGGTTAAATTAGAGTTGGCATACACACCACCACCATTATTTGCGCCGGAATAGGTACCGGATGTGCTCCAACTGGCTTTATTACCCGATACGGTTACATTATTTAAGGTCAATGCTCCGGTTGCATAAATACCTCCGCCGGTAGCCGTTGCAGTATTATTGGATAGGGTTGAATTTGTAATGGTTGAAACTCCTGAACTAAAAACGCCACCACCTCCCGTACTGGCAGATGTATTATTCGAAATGGTTGAATTCGAAATGGTTGTAACTCCTGTACAGTTAACGCCTCCACCTGATGTAGTGGCAGCGTTATTAGAAATGGTTGAATTAGTTATAGCCAGTGTTCCCACACAATGAACACCTCCTCCTGTATTGGTTGAAGAACAATTGGTTACCTCTGTCCTATCTAATGTTACCGCTTGTGAAGCTGTTGCAAAACTAACAGCACCTCCCGCAGCGCCCCGGCAACCTGTAATCTTACAGTTAGTAAGCGTAAGAATGCTATTAGCTCCTGCTGATGCTATTCCACCTCCGGAAACTAAATTTGTTCCGCTCGAAGTGGCATTCGGTCCTTGAAATATCAAATCTTCAAAACTTACCGATGTATTTGCCGAAATGGTAAAATGACGAACTGTTCCTGAATAATTAAGCGTAACATCGCCTGTTACTGTTGGCGATTTTCGAATGGTCAGGTTCTTTGAGATGGTAATATTATTACAAATTTGATCGTCTAATATTTCCAATGTCGAACCTGTAGTAACAGTGGCTGATGAAACGGCTACCGACAGTGAAATAAAGTCAGCGCCAGGAGTTGTTGTACCAACAGTGAAAGTGCCTTGCGCGTGAAGGGATGTTAATCCCAATACAAGCAGAGATAAAAGTAATTTCCTCTTTAAAGTATTCATATACCTAAATATTTTTTTACAAAAAGTTGTGCAAAGATAAGTAGTTTGTATCAAGCAAACAAGTTCTCGAATTGAAAAGTTTATGTAAATCAAATTTTTAACAGTTAAAAATTTAATCTTAGAAACGATTATTTTAAAATAAAAACAACTAAAATACCCATAAAAACCATAGAATTTATACAGAATATCTTTTGTTTTTTTAACTATATTGCTAACAAATCAGAGTAATGTACCTCATCTATATAAAGCAAAAAGGTTTGAAACTTTACTGTTTCAAACCTTTTTATATTTAATCTAACTTCAACACCGCCAAGAAAGCCTTTTGCGGCACTTCGACCGAGCCAATTTGCTTCATGCGCTTCTTACCTTTCTTCTGCTTTTCGAGTAGCTTGCGCTTACGCGAGATATCACCACCGTAACATTTGGCTGTTACATCTTTACGCACCGCTTTAATCGTTTCGCGGGCAATGATTTTAGCACCGATAGCGGCTTGTATGGCAATATCAAACTGTTGGCGGGGTATCAATTCGCGCAATTTCTCGCACATACGCCGACCGAGTGTAACTGCATTGTCGAAATGGATAAGCGACGAAAGCGCATCAACCGACTCACCATTAAGCAGAATATCCAATTTTATCAATTTCGACGGGCGATAATCAATCATGTGGTAGTCGAACGAAGCATAACCTTTCGAAATACTTTTCAGTTTGTCGTAAAAATCAAATACGATTTCGCCCAACGGCATTTCGTATATCAATTCAATACGGTCGCCCGAAATATAATCCTGCTTCATCAACTCGCCTCGCTTGCCCAAGCAAAGCGTCATTATCTGCCCAATAAAGGCAGTTTTGGTAATAATCGAAGCACGAATATAGGGTTCTTCAATGCGGTCAATCTGCATAATATCAGGCAATCCCGATGGATTGTGCACTTCGATCAACTCATCTTTTTTTGTGTAAACTTTATACTGAACATTCGGCACAGTAGTAATTACATCCATATCGAACTCACGATCAAGCCGTTCTTGGATAATTTCCATGTGCAACATACCCAAAAAACCGCAACGGAAACCAAAACCCAATGCTGCCGACGATTCCGGCTCGAAAGTAAGGGACGCATCATTTAGTTGGAGTTTCTCCATCGAAGCGCGAAGGTCTTCAAAGTCTTCCGAGTCAATCGGATAAACACCCGCAAATACCATTGGTTTCACCTCTTCAAAACCCTCGATGGCTTTGTCGCAAGGGCGAGCCACTTGGGTAATCGTATCGCCTACCTTTACTTCTTTAGAGGTTTTAATTCCCGAAATAATATACCCTACATTTCCCGCACTAAGGGTTTGAGTCGGGCTCATATCGAGTTTAAGCACACCTATTTCATCGGCATCATATTGTTTTCCGGTGGCGACAAACTTTACCAGATCGCCCTTGTTTATGGTTCCATTCACTATCTTGAAATAGGCAATAATACCACGGAACGAATTAAATACGGAGTCGAATATCAAACATTGCAGCGGTGCTTCGGGGTCGCCTTTGGGAGCGGGAATGCGGTCAATGATCGCTTCCAGAATTTCGTCCACACCCATGCCTGTCTTTCCGCTGGCACGGATTATTTCTTGTGGTTTGCACCCAAGTAATTCTACAATCTGATCTTCGACCTCTTCAGGCATGGCGCTGTCCATATCCATTTTGTTCATCACAGGGATAATTTCCAAATCATGCTCGATAGCCATGTATAAATTGGAAATAGTCTGTGCCTGAATACCTTGTGTGGCATCTACAATCAACAACGCGCCTTCGCAGGCAGCAATGGAACGCGACACTTCGTACGAAAAATCCACATGTCCCGGAGTGTCAATCAAATTGAAAATATACTCCTGTCCGTCATGCTTGTATTTCATTTGTATCGCATGACTTTTGATTGTGATTCCGCGTTCACGCTCCAAGTCCATGTTATCAAGCACTTGCGCTTGCATATCTTTGCCCGAAACGGTTTGTGTATATTCAAGCAAGCGGTCGGCAAGAGTACTCTTTCCGTGGTCAATATGGGCAATGATACAAAAGTTGCGGATATTTTTCATAAAATGATTAGCGAATTGAATAATTAGCTGATTAGCAAATGAAAATACATTTCTTGCCAATTATAAATAATTGGCTAATTGGCACATTTTCAAATTTGCTAATTAATTTGAGGGTGCAAAGATAATCAAAACAGAGACATTGTGCCAAACTTTTACAATCTTGCTTGGTAACACAAATGTCTCAGAGGACATCCACCGCAGCGTTGTGTTTGATAGAGATGGATAGTTTGCCTTTTTATTTTACTCTCCACAAAAAAACAGAGGTCATCCCAATTTCTATTTTGAGACAGTCTTTTTGTTTTACAATTCATCCGTTTCGGGATACAAGAAATCATTATACGGAAAGCGCTGAATATGTATTTCTTTTACTTTCCGGTAAACAATCTCTTTCAGGCTGTCAATATTTTGTTTTTCTTTGGCAGAAATAAAGATACAGTCTTCGTGCATTTTATTCATCCAAGATTGCCGAAATTCATCTAAACTTATATTTTCGCGTGAGCGTGGCGTAAGGTCATCCTCTGCCTTTGGGGTATACGAAAACGCATCAATCTTATTAAACAGCATAATCAATGGTTTTTCAGCACTATCCAATTCGGCAAGAGTATTGCTTACCACTTCTATTTGTTCTTCAAAATTAGAGTGCGAAATATCCACTACATGGATTAATAAATCGGCTTCTCTAACTTCGTCAAGTGTAGACTTAAACGACTCTACCAAATGGTGTGGCAACTTGCGAATAAACCCGACCGTATCGCAAAGCAAAAACGGCAGGTTTTCTACCGTAACCTTGCGCACCGTAGTATCAAGCGTAGCAAAGAGTTTGTTTTCGGCAAACACTTCTGATTTACTCAACAGGTTCATCAGAGTAGATTTGCCCACATTGGTATAACCAACCAAAGCCACCCGCACCATCTTACCCCGATTTTTGCGTTGGGTAGCCATTTGTTTGTCAATCTTTTTCAACTCTTCTTTGAGCAAAGCAATGCGCGATTGAATAATCCGTTTGTCGGCCTCAATCTGCTTTTCACCCATCCCGCGTGAAGTCGTCCCGCCACCCCGCTGACGGTCTAAGTGACTCCACATGCGCGACAAGCGTGGCAACATATATTGCAGCTGCGCTACTTCCACTTGTGTCTTGGCATACGAAGTTTGTGCTCGCTCTACGAAGATATCCAAAATCAGGATCGTTCTATCCAAAACGCGTGTGTTCAGTTCTTTCTCGATATTGCGCAGTTGGCGTGGCGAGAGTTCGTCGTCGAAAATAGCATAATCAATGTCGTTTTCTTCGATATAGGCTTTGATTTCGGCTAATTTTCCTTCGCCCACATAAGTATTGGTATTCGGATATTCGAGCCGTTGCATAAAGTTCTTTTGGGGTACAATATGCGAAGTATCCGCCAAAAAAGCCAATTCGTCCAAATACTCGATAGCTCGTTCTTCGGTTTGCTGTGGTGTTATTAAACCGATTAGGACGGCTGTAAAGGGTTTTTCTGTTATTATTTCGCTTGTCATGATAGGATTAATTTTAGTTCAATTTATGGAATGTAATATGTTTCTCTTTTAAAGAGATTTTGCCAACTTGATAGCCAAATTGTCTTGCTTCTTTTTTGTAAGTTAAAAAAGAATGGTCTATATCAGACCCAATAATATTTCTAATTTCTTCAAAAGTGAGTTTTAGCTCATTGTCATTATTATTTTGAAGATATTTCCATAATTCTTCGTATTTGCTCATAGTTCTATTTTTTCAATATTTCCATTACCTTCTCCGCACAAATCTCTCCATCCATAGCCGATGAGGTAATCCCGCCAGCATAGCCGGCTCCTTCGCCACAAGGAAATAACCCTTGTATTTCGATATGTTCAAATGTATCTATATTTCGAGGAATACGAATAGGCGACGAGGAACGCGATTCCACACCAACCACCACTGCTTCGTTAGTTACAAAGCCCTTCATCTTACGGTCGAAATGGCGGAATCCTTCCTGCAATCGTTTGCCAATAATTTCGGGCAGCCAAAAATGAAGTGGCGACGAAATAATACCCGGCAAGTACGAACACTCGGGCAAATCGGGCGAAAGTTTGCCCTGCACAAAATCGCGCAATCGTTGTGCCGGAGCCATTTGACCCTGTCCGCCGTTGTTGTTGGCAGCAAGCTGTTCTATATATTGTTGGAAATGTAAGCCTGCCAAAGCACCCTGTTTCTTAAAGTCTTCGGGCAAATCTTCGAGGCGGATTTCGACCACAATACCCGAATTGGCATAAGGCGAATTGCGCTTGGAAGCCGACATGCCATTGACAACCAACTCACCTTTGTTTGTCGAAGCCGGCACAATATGTCCGCCCGGACACATGCAAAACGAATACACGCCTCGTCCGTCCACTTGGGTAACCAGATTATAGCTTGCAGCCGGAAGGTATTCTCCCCACTCTTTGCAATGATATTGTATGCTGTCAATCAGCCCTTGCGGATGTTCCACACGCACGCCCATAGCAAAGCCTTTGGCTTCGAGCGCAATATCTTTCCGATGCAATAATTCGTAAATATCATGTGCCGAATGTCCGGTAGCAAGGATTACAGTGTCCGATTTCAGTTCTTCATTTCCATTGATTATGATGCCTTTTATTTGGTTTTGTTCAATAATAAAGTCCGTTGCTTTTGCTTCGAAACGAACCTCACCACCACAATCAATAATCGTTTTCCGTATATTCTTAATCACTTCGGGCAGGCGGTCTGTACCAATATGTGGATGTGCCTCGTAAAGCACTTCTTCCTGCGCACCGTGATAATGAAAAATATCGAGAATGCGCTGAATATTGCCTTTCTTTTTGGAACGGGTGTACAGTTTTCCATCAGAGAAAGTACCTGCACCGCCTTCGCCAAAGCAATAGTTTGATTCTTCGTTCAAGGCAGCATTCCGATTTAACTGGGCAATATCTTTTTTGCGCTCGCTCACCTCTTTACCGCGTTCAAGCACGATGGGACGGAAGCCCAACTCAATCAACCGAAGTGCAGCAAACAATCCCGCCGGACCTGCTCCAACAATAATGACAGATTCCTTGTTTGACACATCATGATACTGAAAATAATCAGGTTTATTGATTATCGGTTGTTCATCCACAAACGCACGAACGGATAAATTTACTTTCGGAAAATGTGAACGCGCATCAATATTTTTGCGCTCAACGCGAATGCCTTTAATGCGCTTGCCTTCAATATCCAGTTTATTGGCAACAACCGATTTCAGTTTTGCTTCGATGGCTGCCTGTTCGGGTGTGAGTATGAGTTGTAGGGTGTGTTGCATGTTTTGTTTTGATAAAAAATGGAAGCAACAAGATTTCGTTACTTCCATTTATAAAACTATTGATTTTGGCGATGTCTCCACTGCGCTCCTCATGCTTCGTCGCTTCGGTCGACATGACGGGCTTTTTTACATATAAAACTTCGTCATGTCGAGCGTAGTCGAGACATCGCACGAAACGAAAGATATTTTGGAAGATTACTCCAATTGTTTCTCAATCAATTGAATTTTCTTTAAAAGCAATGTGCGATCCGCTTTCAGTTTATCAATATTGAATTGCATTTCGGCAAGCATTGGGTTGGCTGTTTTCGAGTTGCCTTGCGTAAAGAAACCGATGTTGTTTTCGCTCGTTTGAATTTCATTACCTAGTTTTTCGTACACGCGCAAAAGCTTTTCGCGCTCTTTGAACAGTTGGTTTTTATCTTTCGAAGCAATGTTTTCTATATTTGCTGAAAAATTACTTAAATGACGGTTTTTGGCTTCCACATGCAATGCGTCAAATTGCTTGTCGCAAGCAGCACGGAAGCGTTTGAAAGTCTTTTCTTTCTCTTTGAACGGAACAAATCCCACTGCGTTGTACTCGGCAATCCATGCTTTGAGCTGGGCAACGGCTTCGGTTTGATTAGCTTCTGTCGGTTCGAAAGTTTCGATTTTCTCGATAACTTCGATTTTCTTTGCCAAATTTTCTTTTTCTTCGGCGCGGATAGAGGCAAACGCCTTATCTTTTTGCTCAAAGAAATAGTCGCAAGCAGCAATGAATTGTTTCCAAACAGCGTCCGAATACTTGCGCGACACCGCTCCGATTTCTTTCCATTCGCGTTGCGCATCAATAATCTTTTGTGTGGCTTCTTTCCATTCGGTGCTTTCTTTCAGGTTTTCGACACGCGAAACCAACGATTTTTTGCGCTCCAAATTTTTGTCCAGCTCGCCTTTTATTTCTTTGAAGAATTCATTTTTCTTCTCAAAGAAATTATCACAAGCCGCACGGAAACGCTCATACACCGTAATGTTCATTTTGCGCGAAGCAAAACCGATACCTTTCCACTCTTGCTGCCAACCGATTACTTCCTGCGTTTTTTCTTCCCAGTCTTTGAAAGTTTTAAGTGTTTCGAAATCAATCTCTTCTACCAACTTACAAAGGCGTTCTTTCAGTTCCAAGTTGCCGGACTCTTGTCCTTTTATATTTTCAAAAAATTCCTGATGCTTTTTGTTGATTACGCCCGAAGCCTCTTTGAAGTTTGCCCACAATTCTTCGCGCAAGTCTTTGGCAACCGGACCTATTTGCGCCCACTCCTCGTGCAACTGTTGCAAGCGGCGGAATGCGCCTACCACATTGCCTTCCACTTCGTGCGCCAAGTTTTTGGCAGAATCCAAAAGAGAAGTTTTCTTCTCCAGGTTTTTCTTGAAATCATAGTCGCGCAACTCGTTGTTTATCTTCAACAGGTCGTAGAAATTCTCTACATATAAATTGTATGTTTTGAACAAGTGCGCCGAAACGGTTGGCGGCACAGGTCCTATTTCGCGCCACTCTTGTTGCAGTTGGCGGAAAGCGGCAATGTTTTCGTGTATCGTATCGGGACTGGCAACAAATTCTTTCAGTTTTTCGATGATTGCCTCGCGTTTCGCTTGGTTCTTTAATTTTTCGGCTTCCACTTCCGCGTTGGCTTTGTCGCGCTTCTCGCGATAGTCGGCAATCAAGGCTTTGAGTTCGGTTTCGTACACATCCTCTTCGGCAGCTTCCTCTGTTTGTGCAACAGGCTCTTCGCCTTCGGTAGCCGCTAACTTGGCTTGGCTGGCTGCTTCTTTTTCTTGCCGTTGTTTTTTGTAAAAAGCCTGTTTGATGGCGTCAATTTCGGCTTTTTGGTTTTTATTATCATTGTTTTCAACTACTTCTTTGAGTTTTGCCACCAACTCGGCACGCGACAAAGCTGCCAACAACTGCAAAGGCGATTCCACCGCTTCTTCCTCACTACCGGCAACTTCCAGCTCTGTAGTTTCGGGCGCAGTCTCGGCGATTTCTTCAGTTGCTGCGATTACTTCCTCTTGTACTTCCAGTTCCGGTTGCACAACAGGTTGTTCTTCAACAGGAACTTCCTCCTCTTGAGCTACTACCTCTGTTTGCTCATCAGCAATTGGTTCTTCTTGCGCTTCGGGTTCGGGAGTTGGTTCGACTTGCTCGGCAACAGGTTCTTCTGCTTCTTGGGCAATTACTTCTTCCGGTTGTTCGTCGGCAATCGGTTCTTCTTTTACCTCTTCGGCAGGCGCCGGAGTTTCTTCCTCTTGGCTAACTTCTTCCAGTTGCTTGTCGGCAACGGGTGTTTCTTCTTTTTTCTCTTCCGCAATAGGTTGTTCGGCTGCGGGTGCCGCTTGGTCTGCAACTTCTTCTGAAGTTTGGGTTTCAACTGCTGTTGTTTCCTCAACCGAAGTGTTTTGTTCTTCGTTGATAGCCGATTGTTCGTCGGCAGAGACCTTGTTTTGATCAAGTGAGTCCATATTCAATTTATTTTTTAGTGATAAACTGCAAATATAATATTTTTTAAGATAATAACCATTCTGATGATTATGATGGAAGATTTATAATAGGTATTTACCATATAGATACCCTTAGTTTTTCTCCCATAGGTGGTTGAGGATCTCGAATCCCTATGTGCCTATTTGGATAAAGTGTTAAAATTTAGAATAAAACATAGCTACGGCATTTGAAAGGTTTTTTACCCCCAACTTCTTTTCTATGTTTGAGCGGTGTTGCTTTACTGTATAAAAACTTAGTTTGAGGTCTTCGGCAATTTTTGTGGCGTTGTTGCCGCGCATGATCATCAGCAAAATTTCTTCTTCGCGCCGCGTAAGTTGTTCGGGGAAATGAGGAGATATTTTCTTTTTCTTGAGATCATAGATGTAATATTGATCTTTATTATTTTGAGTAAAAACCACATTCCCAATCTTCTGACTGGGCGAATAACTTACCACACAAATAGCCATCCATATATTATTGTCTGCCGTGAGGCAAAGCGGTGATAGTTTATGATTGACCATTACTTTCGTCCCGTTTTGATGCTGCAGATGAAAATCGTACGAGATGCAATAATTATCCCTGCCATCATCAGGCGAATTGTAAAACAAGTCCCAACCAAACCGGTTTATATCCAAAATCATTTCCAAATCGTTAGCCGGTATTACTTTTTCGTAAAAATCATATCCCATTTTCGTTACCTCTTCTTGTGTGTATCCACATAAAAACAAGGGATGCGACGATACATAAAAAAACTCTTGGCGGGCATAATCAATAATATAAATGCTTTGGTTGCACATGCGTGAAAGCGCCTCTGTAGATGTTTTAAGAATTTCTACTCTTTCGTACTCCTTTGCGGATAAGGATAATGGGCGTATAGCCGAAAACAGTTCTTGTTTAATATTTTTCATGGATTAAATCAAAAAAACGCATAAAAATAAGACAAAAGTACTATTGTTTGGTAAAAATTCCGTATCTATTTTTGAAGCCAAAAAAAATTGTTTAACAAATTTAAAAAAAATCAACATGAAAAAGAAAATTACACTTATCACACTTGCCCTTGTGGGCGCATGGGCAGCAGCGTTTGCCAATCAGGAATCCCTTTATGGAACTTGGACATACCAAAGTGGCCCTCTTACAGATACACATACTGTTTCGGCAGATGAAGTAGTTTGGCAAGTAACAATAGGAGGAACAACAATAGGCTATATGACTATAACGGGCTTAACATGGACAGCAGTAAATAATAGCGATGCAACAACTATGGGAGATTATCCATCGGGATATTCCATTGAGGGCACTATAACTTCTGTGTCGGGGGATATGCTTTCCGGCTTTTCGGTAGGTGAGGTTCACACTGTTTCGTTATTTATTAATAGCAACAATACACAAGTTTTCAATGGTGTTTATATTTACAGCAATGGTGGTACTACCTCAATTAAAAAAACTTTCGGGGCAGATATTATGGTTCGTACCGAAGGCAGGAGTATCATTGTAGAAAATGCCACAGAGTCGGTATCAGTCTATGATATTTCGGGGCATTGTGTAGCCCGTAGAGCCGCGGCGCGCCACGGCTCTACCACCGAACCCATTGCCGTGCCACAAGCCGGTGTGTATATGGTGCGTGTGGGCAGCGAGGTACAAAAGGTAATGGTAAAATAAACATCTATTATTAACCACATAGACACATAGATATTCACATGGAAAAGAATTATTTTGTGCGATGTGCCTATGTGGTAAAATATTTTTAATTTTTAAATATTCAATTTTATGAAAACAATTAAACAACTTTTTTTAGCAACAATATTATTTTGCAGTACAAGTATTTTTGCTAATGATGCCACCACAGTCTATTCATGCGGATTTGAAGCTAACGAAGACCTCTCCGCATGGGATTTGACTAATGCAGCCGGCTATCTTGCCGTTGATCTCGGATATCAAGGATACAGGGATTATTTCTTTGTTGGCTCGGCTGCGGCTTACGAAGGACAAAAATCACTGTATGTAAGCAATGACAACGGCATGGCTAACAACATAACCGCAACAAATAGATCAACAAATAATACAGGTTCGTCGGCAGATTTGAATATAACGCTTGCGCCGGGTAATTATACTATGGACTTTGCTTATAAAATGAAATCGCCACAACGCTTAGATATTATTATCAGTGATGACAGATTTAATTTTGACAGTTACACTGTTTTTCTACGAAACACCGCCTCTGCTGATACTTGGACGAATGGTCATATCGAATTTTCGGTTACAGAAACTACAAACTGGGTTGAGTTCTGGTATCAATACAATACAGCAAGTGGCGGCGAGGTAACCGAAGGGCTGGCTATCGACAATGTGGTTATCAAAAAACTTTCGGACTTTGTGATTGACGAAAACGGAACGCTGACCGGATACCTTGGCGTAGGGGGCAATATTACCATCCCCGAAGGGGTGAAGCGCATTGATGAAAATGCTTTTGACAACACTGCAAATCCAAACAGTGCGCTGATCACTTCCATTAGCCTGCCAAGCAGTTTGGAAACTATCGACCCGTTTGCATTTGATTGGTGTCCCTTGACTTCGTTTAGTATTGCTGCGGAAAACACAAATTTCATGGTAGAAAACGGTATTTTGTACAATGCAGATAAAACAACAATTGTGCGTTATCCTATGCTCAAAACGGGAACTGCGTTCAGTATCCCTAACACGGTAAAAATTATTGGACCGAGTGCGTTTTATGGGTGTGAGAATTTGATTTCTATTGTTATCCCTAACTCGGTAGAAACTATTCAGGAGTTTGCTTTTATGTTTTGTTACGGGTTGATTTCAGTGGATATTCCTAATTCGGTAAAGACCATAGGTGAAGGTGCTTTTTATGATTGTTCTGATTTGCAAACAATTACCATCCCAAGTTCAATTGCCACTATGGACGGAATTGTATTTTCAAACTGCATTGGTCTAAAAGACATGTATGTAAATTGGCAAGACCCTACCAATACATCTGAAATAATCCATACAGCTAATCCTAGAATACCTATGGCTGTTTACGCAAATGCAACCCTGCATGTGCCTGCCGGTACGGTTAGCCTATACCAAACAGCTACTTACTGGAAAAATTTTGTAACCATTACAGACGGTACAACTACCGGTATGATAGCTCCTCTTGCTTCCAAACCTGTTATTTATACACAAGGTGGAAATATAGTGGTAGAAAATGCTGAAGCACCGGTATCGGTCTATGATATTTCGGGGCATTGCATCGCCCGTAGAGCCGCGGCGCGCCACGGCTCTACCACCGAACCCATCGCCGTGCCGCAAGCCGGTGTGTATATGGTGCGTGTGGGCAGCGAGGTACAAAAGGTAATGGTAAAATAAACATCTATTATTAACCACATAGGCACATAGATATTCACATGGAAAAGAATTATTGTGTGCGATGTGCCTATGTGGTAAAATATTTTTAATTTTTAAATATTCAATTTTATGAAAACAATTAAACAACTTTTTTTAGCAACAATATTACTTTGCAGTACAAGTATTTTTGCACACGATTTTAGCAATGCCGACACCGGCACCGAATTTTATTTCAACATAACCGGAGCTAATACAGTAGAGGTAACTTACTCGGGCGAAACGGCGGGTCTCGATCCCTATTCGGGCAATATCGTCATTCCGTCAACCGTTTCGTACAATGGCACTATTTACACGGTTAGCTCTATTGGCGACTATGCTTTTTTGGTCAATAGTTTGCTTACTTCGGCAGTTATCCCCAACACAGTAACAAGTATTGGTGAAATGGCTTTCTCATTGAGTGGGCTAACATCCATTACTATTCCAAGTTCGGTAGAAACAATGGGTAACGCCGCTTTTGCCTATATACAAACTTTAGAAAATATTTCGGTTGAAACAGGCAATGCCCATTATTCGGTAACGGATGGCGCTTTGTATCGCGACCAAACGGCATTGGTAGTTTATCCTGCCCAAAAAGCAGGAACCCAATTTACAGTTCCCGAAGGGATTACTTCCATTGACGATTTGGCTTTTATGTATTCGACTTTGAGCAATATCTCTTTACCGAGTACCTTGCAAAGCATTGGGAATTGGACTTTTGGCGTCTGTGTTAATATAACTTCGCTTGAACTGCCGGCTTCGATAACCAGCATTGGCGAAAATGCGTTTATGGGAATACCATTACAAAAAATCAAGGTCAATTGGACTGATTTATCCCAAGTTACTTACGCTAATAATATTTTTACCGGAGTCAATATTTTCACCTGCCGTTTGTCTGTTCCGCAAGGTACAATGGCTGATTACAATCAAGCTCCTTGGGCTTTTGTAAATACGGTAGAATATAATCCCGATTTTATCGTAGATGAAAATGATGTGCTTATCGACTATGTGGGTACAGCAACCGACCTTATTGTACCTTATGGCGTAAAGGAAATTGGACACGGAGTGTTTCAAAACAACTGTGATATTACCTCTATTGTAATGCCCGCATCGGTAACAAAAATAGGAAATTCGGCTTTTACGAATGCCTGTTCCCTTACTTCGGTTACGATTCCAAGTTCGGTAGTTTATATGGATAATTTTGCCTTTGTTGCTTGCGAAGCTTTACAAGAAATCAATGTGTCGTGGGCAGATCCACGAGCAGTTGCCAATGGTGGAAACATTACTTACGGTAGTGGAATCTTTTCGTTTACACCATCTTCGTGTGTTGTAAATTATCCTTCCGGAGCATTAGCAGCTTATCAAACTTTCCCTTGGTTGTATTTTGATAATATTAGTGGAAACAGCACTTCGGTGTCTGCTACTGTTGCTTCCCAACCGGTTATTTATACTCTTGATAGAAATATCATTGTAGAAAATGCTGAAGCACCGGTATCGGTCTATGATATTTCGGGGCATTGCATCGCCCGTAGAGCCGCGGCGCGCCACGGCTCTACCACCGAACCCATTGCCGTGCCACAAGCAGGTATCTACCTTGTGCGTGTAGGCAGCGAGGTGCAAAAGGTAATGGTCAAATAAAATTGAACACGGATGACAAAAATGACACAGATAAAACACGGATATTTTAACCTTAAATCGAAATACATCTGT
This sequence comes from Paludibacteraceae bacterium, assembly GCA_031553685.1. Taxonomy (GTDB): domain Bacteria; phylum Bacteroidota; class Bacteroidia; order Bacteroidales; family Paludibacteraceae; genus JAFGVL01. The sequence continues at coordinate 25,077 of JAVBLE010000057.1, forward strand.
GTTGTCAGCGTAATCCGTGTTCTTATTTCATAATCAATTTTTCTAATCATTTTTAAAAACAAAAAAAGAATGGACAACAGACACAGTCAAGCCATCCCCGAGCAAGTGCTCGCAGATGCGCAAAAGAAAATCGACGAGGTAGCCGCAGCGTTGGCGTCTTATTTTATGCCGAGCGCCACGACCTGGCAAAGATGGGCGACAAGTCGCTCGCTTTCGTATCGAAGGCATACGAGCTGGCAGGGCAAAACCCGGTGTTTTGTCCGGGCTACTTGGACATGACGGCTTTCGGTATCGACCTTACCGATGCCACCAAACTGGTGGTACTCGACAACTCGCTCAAACAGTTGCAACAAGCCATTGACGACACTTCAATGGTTTCGGGCAGCGAGGCGTACCAGGCCGCCCTGTCGTTTTACTGCTCAGTAAAGGACGCCTCCCACAAAAATGTAACCGGTGCCAAAGCCGTGTACGAAGACCTCAAAGCACGCTTCCCGCATGTGAAAAAGAAGTGATTATAAGAGAGAGTCAGGGCTTCACTTCAAGTGAAACCCTGACTTTAAGAAAATATTTGCGAAAATAAATATTTGTAGTATTTTTGCATCAACATGCTCACCCCGCTTCCCATAAGAACAGCGCGCTCAGGGTGAGCGTTTTATTTTTTACTTATGCCTAAAATCCCTTATACAAAGGTTTTCTTATCTTACCAAGAACAAATCAATCAACTAAAAAAACGAGGCTTGCATTTTGCCGACGAAGAGAAGGCTTCTCATTTGCTCCAAAATATCAGTTATTACCGCTTGAGTGGTTATTGGTATCCGTTGCTTGCCGACAAACAAAAACATTTGTTTAAGCCCGATGCCGATTTCGAAACAGCTTTTGCTATTTATAAATTCGACAAAGAATTACGAAAGCTGATCATTTCTGAGCTTGAAAAAATAGAAGTTGCCATCCGCGTAAAAATGGCTTATGAACTGTCGATAGAGTACGGTGCTTTTTGGATAACCGATGAGAATTTATTTACCAGCCCTGCCTTATTTAATAATACTTTAGCAAAAATCAAGGATGAATACACGCGGAGCGATGAAGAATTTATTGTTTCGTTCAAATCGAAATATTCAAATCCACTTCCACCATCGTTTATTTTACTGGAAATAACTTCGTTCGGTGTTCTTTCGCGTTTGTTCGGCAATCTGAAATCGAGCAGGACAAAACGCCAGATAGCCGCTTCTTTCGGTCTTTCCGACAATGTTTTTGCTTCGTGGATACACAGCATCGTTTATATCCGGAATGTTTGTGCGCATCATTCCCGACTGTGGAATCGTCCTTTGGGTATCCAACCCCTTTTTCCAAAAAGAACCATTAATTCGTGGCTGAACAACAAAGAAGTGTGTAACAACAAAATATATTATGTCCTTTCGATGATGGTTTATTTGTTAAACATTGTCAACCCCAACCATACATTCAAGCAAAAGCTATTTGCTCTTTTCGACCATTACCCGAACATTGATGCCAGGGCTATGGGCTTTCCCACTGATTGGCAAAAAGAAAATTTGTGGATAGATTAAAAACAACTTCATTGTAGTTTGAATGTTAGAACGCAAATGACGCAAATTACACAACCAACGGTCACGACCAAAGGGAGTAAATCAACGCAGATAATTTTTGCGAGAATTTGCGTTATTTGCGTCATTCGCGTTCTGATAAATATAAAAATCCACGCTCCGAGTGTCGGCAGCGGGGTCTGTTCATTAAACTGTGTCAACGGGGAAAGGTAAAAAAGAATAATTTTACAACCCTAACACAGACAAAAGAATGGACAACAAAGAATTTAATTACAAGAACTTTGAGCAAGAAGCCATCGAACAACTTCGTCAAGG
>JAVBLE010000066.1:0-35803 GCA_031553685.1 Paludibacteraceae bacterium
AAGTTCCCTTCGAGAACCTCAGGGAACGGGACAGTTATCATAATAAGGTTCTCCGGTGGCTGAGGTTCTCCGGTGGCTGAGCCTGTCGAAGCCACCGATCAGAAAAGCTACTTCTATAATAAACCCTAAAACCATGAAAACAAAAATTAATAAAGTTCCCTTCGAGAACCTCAGGGAACGGGACAGTTATCATAATAAGGTTCTCCGGTGGCTGAGGTTCTCCGGTGGCTGAGCCTGTCGAAGCCACCGATCAGAAAAGCTACTTCTATAACAAACCCTTAAACAATGAAAACAAAAGTCTTCCTCACAACCACCATACTAATAACCATCCTTGCCTCTTGCAGTATTTTTAAAAAAACAAATACTGCAACTTATGACAAAGGCGTAGTAATCAACGGCGTATGCTGGGCGACCCGCAATGTGGACGAACCCGGCACCTTCGCTCCAACACCCGAAAGTGCAGGTAAATTCTATCAATGGAATAGAAAAAAGGCTTGGAATACGACAGATGAAAAAGTTGAAGGTTGGGTTAAATCAAAACTCAATTTTTATTTTGACCTTTACATCAAAGGGTTAAGTAGTGATAATGATACTATTGATAGACCTTGTTCTAATTATTGGGAAAAGAATAATAATCCATGTCCAGAAGGTTGGATTATTCCCGATGATGATGATTTTGAAACTTTGCTTGAAGAAGATAAAGTAGCCTATGAGTGGGTAACTTATAATGGTGTAGAAGGTGCAAAATTTACGGATAAAAAAACAAAAAAGTCAATTTTTTTACCTGCGATAGGAGATAGAGATGAGAATAACGGTGCGCTTAATGAAGGATGGGGCAATTATTGGAGTAGTATGTGGGGCGATGATTGTGAGGCGTATGGTTTAGATTTTGGTTCACAAAATAATATCCATGTGCGCACTGTTCTTCAAAGTACAGGTAATAATATACGCCCTATTGCCTGCAATAATAGTCCTAAAAACATAGATGTTAAATTTAAAAAGATAAGCTATGGGAAATATAAGTATAATCTTGCAATGGAAAGTGGTGTTGAATTAATCAAAAAGACAAATAGAGTTCCCACCGATAATTTGGAAGAATCAGATGCCGATAATTTGGAAGAATTGTATGGTTTTGAATTTTCTATTACTTCAAAGAAAGAAGACCGAGGATTGATGATAGACGGTATTGCTGTGAAATGTATCTTTCCCGATATGAAAATTAATAGCGAAGAAAACAAGTTTAAAGAAATCACACACACTTATAGGGTTTCTTCTGGGACACATTTTATTAATATTCGTAATTTTGTCGAAGATTTTGAAATAGTAAAAGGGGGATGGAAACTCCAAATGTTTTATAAAAACAAAAAAGTATTGGAACAGAAATTTATTGTAGAATACAAATGAAACCCAATCACATAGACTTCATCACCCTCGGCTGTTCTAAAAACTTAGTTGATTCCGAAAAAGTAATCCGTCAGTTAGAGGCGAATGGTTATACCGTTGAGCACGATTCGGAAAACCCGCAAGGCGAAATCGCCATTATCAATACCTGCGGTTTTATCGGCGATGCCAAAGAAGAATCTATTAATATGATTCTTCAATTTGCAGCACGGAAGCGTACAGACGGGGTGCGCCCCGTCTCTACAACATTACGCAAACTCCTCGTTATGGGTTGTCTTTCCGAACGCTACAAAGAAGATTTGCAAAAAGAAATTCCCGAAGTCGATAAATTTTATGGCAAGTTCGATTTTGAAACCTTGATCAATGATTTGGGTCGCGTAGGGGCATGTTCCCTTCGACAAGCTCAGGGAACGGTGGTGGCTGAGCTTGTCGAAGCCACCTTGCCCAAAGGCTGGGATTTAGAACGCACCCTCACCACGCCACCACATTACGCCTACCTCAAAATCTCCGAAGGCTGTAACCGTACTTGCTCCTATTGCGCCATTCCGATTATTACCGGCAAACATATTTCGCGACCCATGGAAGATTTGGAAGCCGAAGTAAAACTGTTGGTGTCCGAAGGAGTGAAGGAGTTTCAGCTCATTGCACAAGATTTATCCTATTATGGTTTAGACCTTTACAAGCGATTGGCTTTGCCCGAATTGGTAGAACGATTGGCAAAGATTGAAGGCGTGGAGTGGTTGCGCTTGCATTACGCTTATCCGGCTAAATTCCCCTACGATTTGCTGCGTGTAATCCGCGAAACGCCCAATGTGTGCAAATATTTAGATATTGCCTTGCAGCATATCAGCGACAGTCAATTAAAACTCATGCGTCGCAATATCACCAAAGCCGAAACCATTGAGTTGATTGAACGCATTCGCTGCGAAGTACCCGGTATCCATTTGCGTACTACGCTTATGGTAGGACATCCGGGAGAGACAGAGCAAGATTTTGAAGAACTGAAAGAATTTGTTCGTTGGGCAAAATTCGAGCGCATGGGCGGCTTTGTCTATTCCAACGAAGACGACACTTATTCGGACAAACACTATAAAGATGACATTCCGCTCGAAGTAAAACAAGCCCGATTAGACGAACTGATGGCAATCCAGCAAGGAATATCAGCCGAAATAAACCAACAAAAAATAGGGCAGGAGTTGCGTGTAATTATCGACCGCGAAGACGACAGTTTTTATTACGGGCGTACCGAGTTTGACAGCCCAGAAGTAGACCCCGAAGTACTGATTGAAAAATCAACAGACCGTCATTGCGGGCTTGACCCGCAATCGCCGATGAAGAAGATAACTATCGGGAATTTTTACGAAGTAAAGATAATTAATGCAGATGATTTTGATTTGTTTGCAGTACTATGCTGACCGTCATTGCGGGCTTGATCCGCAATCGCCTAAATTCTAACTAAATCGAAGAAGATAAAAGAATCCGCTAACCCTCGTTTCCTAACGAGGGTTAATTGTTAAAGCGTTTGAAACGCAAAGCCACCTTTGTAGCCGTGTGGCTTTTAGCCCACGGACAAAGGAGCATCCATTTGTATTGAAGTGTCGAAGCCATGTCACAACCTCTTGTCTTGCCGTCACATACAATTGTTTCAGTGCAACAACCGATTGTCCAGATGTAAAAACCTCCCGACCTCATGTAACAATCGATTGCGTTACTGTAACACTTTCCCGACCTTGTGTAACTATCAATTGTCCAAGTGTTACACCCGCTTGCATTCATGTAATAAGCAATTGCCCTGCTGCCACACCTAATTGCTTTAGAGTAACAGGCAATTGTCTTGATGTAAAAACCTCCCGACCTCATGTAACAATCGATTGCGTTACTGTAACACTTTCCCGACCTTGTGTAACTATCAATTGTCCAAATGTTACACCCGCTTGCATTCATGTAATAAGCAATTGCCCTACAGCTACACCCAATTGCCTTTACTTTTACTCTAAAATAAAAAAAAAGTCATTCATTAAGAATTCCCTCCACTCTTATTGAAAACAAAAAAGAGAGTTGAAACCTGATCCAACCCTCTTTCCATTCAACACATTTTTGCAATTATGAGGAAATTAATCCTCTTTTCGTTTGCCTAATTTTTTATTAAACATATACATAGCTGCTTTATCGCCCTCAATCATTTTGAGTGCAGCAAGCAAGTTACGCGGCGTTTCTTCCTCTTCCACTTGCTCGTTTACAAACCAGTTGAGCATATTAATAGCAGGATAATCTTTCAGTTCCACCGCCAAATCCATCAGTTTGTTAATCATTCCGGTAACCAATTTTTCATGCATCAGCGTATCTTCAAACGCATCAATAGGCGAGTTCCACTCCTGACGAACCTCTGCAATCGGTTCCAGACGCACTTTCCCATCCACCGACATAATAAAGCTCATAATCCTGTCTGCATGTTCCACCTCTTCGCCCGCTTGCACCTCAAACCAGTGAGCGATACCTTCAAAACCCTTGTCAGCCATATCCAACGACATCGAACGATACAAATAAGCCGACCATAACTCTGCATTAACTTGCTTGTTTAAAGCAATTTCCATTTCTTTCTTCATGATTGTAAATATTTAATCAATTTATAAAAATTATTCCGGTTCAAAAATACTTAAATAGTCGTACCTTTTCAAATAATAAATATATTTTACGCATAATTAAGTTGTGTTAATAGATTGGATATAACCAGGGCGCGCCCCCGCCACATTCCTATTTTGGTTGCGTAGGCACATAGATAACAATTTATGTATATCCGCTTTCAGCACAATGCTCATTCAAACTAAAAGCTACGCTTTATGTACTAAAAACGCTAAGTCGCCAAGTCGCAACGACGCAAAGAAAAAAATCTTACCCGAAACAGCAGTTCGTCGTGTCGAATATAGATTAAAGGTTCAAACAAAAGATAATGACAAAAGGTACCATAGACTATAGCACAACCGTTATTGCCGTAGAGCCGTGGCGTGCCGAGGCTTTGAAATATGATGGGCATGTAGATCATTTTTACATCTATGATTTATTCAATCTTGAATCATATTGCTTGAATTTGAGCCGCGGCATGGTCACTGAGCGTAGTCGAAGTGCGCCACGGCTCTACGGCGGTTCCTATTTTGATTATTAAAATATCTGCCATATCGAATATCTGTAAAAATTTAAACAAAACGCTTATTTTCAATTTAATACAAATTCTTGTCATTGGTACCACACAGAGTAACAAGGGTACACACAACAATCTCTATAAGTTAACATTTATTTATGATTTATTTGTATGTCAAACAAACATTATAACCCTCTGTTTTGATGTAATTTTTTTATAAAAAACATTCAAAAACGCCCATTACTGTTAAGCTATAGATAAAAATAGATGAAAAAATACAAATAAGTTAAATATTAGTTAAACTAAAGCGAGCAATATTAATAGTAATTAAAAAACACATCTATATACTATTTTATTAATTTTTACATGATACTTTTACAAAATAAAAAAAATATTACCAACCTTAAAAAAACAATATAACTATTTCTTTTCTTATTTTCACTTATCACATTTGACTGACGCAAAGCTAAAAGCCTTAAAAAAAGACAAACAAATCACTGGAAACAAACAAAAAAAGCTCTTTGAATTAAGTCTGACAGGACTAAAATAGATAACCCCCTACAAATGATGTGTAGCACGGCGGAAAAAACCATTAATCCGAAACCCAGACAAGGGTTTTAACCCGCTACAGTTATAGGAATGGTTTGTTGCATGATTGATTTTTAACTTAATCTTTATCAATATCTAATACCAATGAAAAAAGGACTATATACCAACCGCTTAATCCGCTTGCCTGGACGGTGAGTCGGAGAGCCTGTATTGATAATCAGGCTCGAAAATTCCGGTTATTGAAATCTAAAGTATCGAGGTTGGTTGTTGGTTTAAGAATATGGTTCGCATTGTTATATAATGAACATAAGCGACTGTTCTGTACATTGTACATACCGAAATTTAACCTTGAGGCCTTTGTTTCGAGGTTTTTTTATTTATTAAATTAAAATTTTTGTCATTATGAAATATCCATGAGCGAAAGCACACCAAGTGCACTGGATATAATACATGGATATTTCATCTGACAACTAAAAATAAAATTATATACAGATGAAACAAATATTTAATCTAAGAACGGTTCTCCTGACTGCTATTATTGCCTTGTTGGGAGGAACAGGAACGAGCCTTTTGGCGGTAAATATAGCACCGGGAGGAAACTACTCGCAAAGTTTTGACGGGATAGGCAGTTCGGCAACCGCTACACTACCCGACGGGTGGAAAATAGAAAATATTACGACCGAACGAACTGTGTCAAGTGCATACGCAGGGTTATCAAACACTACCACTTATGCGTTGAACGCTGGCACAGCCATGTCGTCGAGCGCAGCCAACGGCAAGTATAACTTTGCCGGAAGCTCGGCTACCGACCGTGCTGTGGGAGGGATATCGTCCAGCAACGGATCGAAATCCATAAATATGTTTTTGAAACTGACCAATTCGGGCAGCACAAGTATCAATAGCTTTAATATCAGTTATGATGCCGAAAGGTACCGGAATGGGAATAATGATGAAGGATTTTCTATCCGTCTTTACTTTTCTACCACCGGCGAAGCTAATTCGTGGACAGAAATACCTAATTTCATTGCTACATTCAACCGAAATTACGACAACAATGGTTCGACATCCAATCCAATGGAAACCATAAACATCTCCGACACTTTTAATCAAACCATTGTTGCCGGCAGCGATATTTATTTTGCATGGAGTTACTCTGTTACCAGGGGTGCGCGTACCACCGAAGCTCAGGCTGTCGGTATTGACAATATCTCGATTACGGCTGTCAACGGCGGAACAACCCCCACCATCAATGTAAACCCAAGTAACTTGTCGACTTTTTCGACTGTGGTAGGCGACTCTGTCATATCGGGTAATATTGTAGTAACCGGGGCCAACCTGACACAAAACATTACTGTCAGCATTATAGGCAACAATCCAAGTATGTTCATTCCGTCGGTTACCTCGATAACCCCCAATGGACCTACTACCATGACCGTTAAATACAAACCGACAGCAGCAGGAGTACACAATGCTATCCTGAGATTTTCGAGCAATGGAGCTACTACCGTGAATGTATCACTCGCAGGCGTAGCCCAAGGACCGGCTACGATTGCAATGGGTGGAACTTACTCGCAGGCTTTCGACTATATCGGTTCCGGTGCTGAAGCAACCTTGCCTCCATGCTGGAAAGTAGAAACTGACACCATTTTGTCTCATATCAACTCGGCTTACAGCGCCGTTACTACAAACACTACCCAGCATGCTTTGACATACAACCAGGCAATGAGCGCCAGCGCCACCGGTGGAATTTACAATTTCGGAGGTTCGTCGGCTACCGACCGCGCTGTGGGCGGATTGCTTTCGGAAACAGGCGATGTACGGAGTATAAATGTAATGCTGAAATTACAAAATACAGGCTCTCAGAACATCAATAATTTTACGGTAAGCTATGATGCCGAAAAATACCGGAATGGTACAAATCCGCAATATGCCACTATCATTACTTATTATTCTTATACAGGAGCCGAAGGCTCGTGGCAGGAAGCGCCAATGCTTGGGGTAGCATTCCCCGGAGGCGACCCGAACAACGAAGGATCGACTACCAACCCGATGCAAACAGTACAGGTATCTAATATCCTGAACCAGTCGCTGGTGGCAGGTCAGAGTATTTATTTAGCGTGGAATATATCTACTTATGGCGCAACTGCCGTCAATGCGAAAGCCTTGGGTATCGATAATGTGGTGATTAAAGCCAATGGGACAACCAGTCCTACCATTTTTATAACCCCGCCTCTGATCGATCCGTTCTCTACCTCGGTAGGCACGCCTATCGCTTCGAGATACATCAAGGTAAACAGTGTAAACCTTACTCAAAATATCACTGCCAGCATACTTGGTGCCGACTCGCTGATGTTCTCCGTATCAAAAACCTCCATCACAAGAAATGTACTTGACTCAATACGGGTTACTTACAACCCTACGGCTGTCGGAAACCACACAGCCAGATTGGTGTTGACCAGCAACGGAGCCAATACAATCACTATCCCGTTGAGCGGATATGCGTCGGCAGCAGCTACCATCAGCACCGGTACTCCTTATACACAAAACTTTAATGGAATAGGGATCAGTGCTCTGGCTACCTTGCCTCCGAGCTGGAAAATGGAGAATATTATGGGTGCACGCTCGATTAGCTCAGCCTATTCTACTGTAACCACCACTACCACCAACCGGGTTTTAGAATATAATATAGCCATGGAAGAAGAAGCCACACATGGGCGATACAACTTTGCCGGCTCGGCAGAAAACGACCGCGCTATCGGAGGGCTTTCGTCAGGAACAGGTTCGCAAACGGTAAATATGTTCTTACAGTTGACCAATACCGGCGCTGCAGCTATCAGTAAGTTCCATATAGGATACAATGCCGAACGATATAGAAACGGAAGCAACGAAGCCGGTTTCTCCATCCGCTTCTACTACTCTACCACAGGGGCTGCTAACTCGTGGACAGAAGTAAGCGGATTGCAGGCAAGCTTCGACAAAAATGATGATAATCTGGGAAGCATACCAAATCCATTGGAAACCAAAGCCGTTGCCGGAGCTGTAGGCCAGACACTGGCTGCCGGAGGTAAAATCTATTTTGCATGGAGCTACTCGGTTACTTCGGGCGAAAGCACTAGCAATGCGCAAGCTATAGGTATCGACGATATTATTATTATGGGTATCCCTGCTAGGTCAGGACAAAATATTTTTGTTCACCCTACTACTTTGCCTGTGCTTATTACCAATGCAGGCAGCAGTATAACTTCGCAACAGATATTGGTGGGAGGGTCTGGTTTATATGCAAATATATCTATAGGTACAAATTCAAACCTATTCACACCATCCATTACAAGCATTCCATATAATGAAGTTAAGTTGGTAACCGTCACTTATAGCCCTACAGCTGTTGGTACACATACTGCTTCTTTAAATTTCACTTCTCCTGGAGCAACTACAGTAACTATAACACTAAACGGAAATGCCCGCCAGGCAGCCGGCATTACTTCTGCTACAGCTTACACTCAAAACTTCAATGAGATGGGAAGCGGCTCTGTTGCCCTGTTGCCTCCAAGCTGGAAGGTAGAAAAGAGTGTGGATGTACGCGATGCTACTTCTTCGTACAGCAGCATAACGGGGTTATATACCGATTTTGATTTAGCAACCGGAGTAGAAATGAGTTCTACTGCTCAAAGCGGGGTGTATAATTTTGCCGGTACAGCAACCGACAGGGCGTTGGGTGGCCTGACCGGAGGTACTTCTCCTAAAACCATCAATATGCTATTGCAACTTAAAAACACTGGGACAGACAGTATCCATGCCTTTGATATTGAGTACTACGCCGAACGCTACCGCAATGGGTCAAACCCAGCCGGGTTCTCGGTAAGATTCTACTATTCGACTACCGGCGCAGCCGACTCGTGGGTAGAAGCCGGCAACCTGAACACTTCGTTTACCCCTAATGCCGACAATAACGGTGCTTCTTCCCATCCTATGGAAATTAAGGTAGTAAACAGTGTACTGAACCAGGCGCTCGCAGCCGGACAAACTATTTACTTCGGGTGGAGCTACTCGGCAAGTACCGGCACCAATACTGCCAATGCACAGGCTATAGGTATCGACAATGTAACAATTACAGCCACTACACCTACACCACTTATCCTGGTTGAGCCAAGCATTTTGCCCCGTATGATCAGTACGGTAGGGGCTACGGTTACTTCGCAAAATATCTTTGTAAGTGGCGAACTGCTAACCAACGATATTACGGTAAGTGTAAATGGCGCTAATTCAACTATGTTTAGCCCGTCGGTAACGACTATCGATAAGGATACACCAACCGAAATCACGGTAAGCTATACACCTACAACCGCCGGAAACCATACAGCCAATCTGGTATTCAGTAGCAACGGAGTAACTCCTGTAACCATTCCGCTTACCGGAACAGCTGCCGATGGAGCTACTATCAGCACAGCAGTAAACTATACACAAAATTTTGATACTATAAGCAGTTCTGCCGAAGCAACACTACCTGTAGGCTGGAAAATGCAAAATATCAGTGGAGCGCGCAATATTAATGCAGCTTCTTATGCCAATATAGCTACCAACACTACGCAGTATGCTCTGGTTTATAATCAAGCGATGAGTTCGAGTGCTGCCAACGGAAGATATAACTTTGGCGGTGGTTCAGAAACAGACCGCGCTATTGGAGGTATCTCGTCCGGCTCTGCTTCGCAAACTATTAACATGTTGTTGCAGTTGAGCAATATCGGTAGCGACACTATCAAATCGCTTGAGATAGGATACAGTGCCGAGCGTTATAGAAATGGTACGAATGCTGCCGGTTTCTCTGTACTATGTTATTATTCCGGTACAGGTACTGCAAACTCCTGGATCCCTGTTTCTGATGGAGGAGTAAGCTTTACCCCTAATGCCAATAACAATGGTTCGACTACCAACCCGGTGGAAACCAAATATGGAGATGGAACTATCGATATAGAAATAGCTCCAGGAGCTACTTTTTATTTGGCATGGAGTTACTCCGTAACCTCAGGAAGCACTACCAGCAATGCACAAGCTATTGGTATAGATGATATTACAATCACAGCTTCAGGAACTACAGTTGCTACACCCGAAATTTTGGTTAGCCCGGCTAAAACTATCAGCTGTTTCAACAGCACTGCATTGAATGGAAAATCTACAAGTAGCCCCCTTAGTATTGGCTGCCTCAACCTGAAAGAGAACATAGAAGCTCATATTGTAGGCACCAATGCCAACATGTTTAAAGCATCGTTTACAAGCACTCCTAAGCATGGCGTTGTTCCAATTACCGTTACCTACACTCCCAAAACAAACGGAAACCACAGTGCTAAATTAATCCTTAGCAGCTTGGGTGCTGCCGATGTAATAATTCCATTATGTGGTACTTGTTCGAGCGGCGGAGGAACTGAAGCCGTTTTGACCGAAGCAGATGGATATTTCCAAGACTTTAACAGCATAGGTTCATCGGCTACAGCAGCATTGCCTGTAAGCTGGAAAATTGAAAAAGTTAATCAGGTACGCTCGGTAACAAGCGCATTCAGCGGATTGGCAAATACAACCGAATACACTAAAGCTACCGGTAGCGCGTATATCCCGGACAACTCTCCGGCGGGTATGTATAACTTCTGCAGTTCAGCAGACTCGTACGAAAGAGCCATCGGCGGTTTTGCTTCCGACACACAAGCCAAAAGCGTAAACATGTTCCTCAAATTGAAAAACGGAACTTCACACAATATTAACAGTTTACTTGTGATGTACGATGTAGAAAGATACAAACGAGGTACAAACTCGGCAGGGTTCTCCATGCGTTTCTACTACTCCACAACCGGAGCTGCCAACTCATGGACTGAAATTACCGCCTGCAAACGGTTATTCGTTGCATCATGCCCTACATGTCCCGATGTGGTTACAATGGTAGATATGATCAGCACGCCGGTAACCAGCGGTTCCTACATTTACTATGCTTGGAGCTATTCCGTAGATTCGGGTACAAACACAGCCAATGCTCAGGCATTAGGTATCGATAATGTTTTCTTCTATTATCAACCAAATGGCAACTATAACCTGCAAGCCTTACCGGGCTTACGAAGCGCAGCAATAAGCCAAGCGGAGGAAAATACCGAAAGCGTAGCATCGCCCAAGTTGGTTGAAAGCATAAGCGAACCTGCCATCCTGATCAGTTCGGGCAAAGGGTTTATCAATGTCAACTTGCCTGCCGACGCCAATATCCAGGTGGTAAGCATGCAAGGTGCTACAGTAAAAGCGCTGAAAGGCACTAAAGGTTTAAATACCATCAACTTGCCTCAAGGTGTGTATGTAGTAAAAGCAAGCGATACGGTAACTAAAGTTATGGTGTATTAATATAAATCATACTTAAGTAAAAACATGAAGCCCCGGCGAGAAAGTCTCCGGGGCTTTTGTTATGCAAATTTGCCCAACCCAAAACTGTTTTGTAGCTTTGATGTCTAAAAAAATACCGCAGAAAAACAATGGATCAATTAGCACAACTTTTCACTCAATATTTCGGTTCCAAACCTACAGAAATAACCAAACTAAAAGGCGCCGGCTCCAACCGAATCTATTTTCGCCTGACGAACGAGAACCATCAAGCCATTGGCGTGCAGGGCGAATCGAACACCGAAAACAAAGCCTTTGTAGAACTGGCAAAACACTTTACCCAAAAAGCATTGCCCACCCCAACCGTTTTTGCCCACACGCCCGATTATCAGTTTTATATCCAAGAAGATTTGGGAAATATTTCTCTTTTTGATTATATAAGCGAAGGACGAAGCACCGGCATTTTCTCTTTCCAAGAAAAAGAAATGTTGTTTAAAACCATCGAGCAGCTTCCCCGCATGCAATTTGAAGGTGCCGAAGGGTTAGACTTTTCACTATGTTATCCGCAAGCCGCATTCGACCGCAGCACCGTGATGTGGGATTTGAATTATTTCAAATACTGTTTCCTCAAATCGACCGGCATAGAATTCTTCGAACCGGCATTAGAAAAAGATTTCGACCAATTAGCCAACGATTTGTTGCACGATCAAACCGAAACATTCCTGTACCGCGATTTCCAGTCGCGCAATGTGATGATAAAAGATGGTGCACCTCGCTTTATCGATTTTCAAGGCGGACGCAAAGGACCTGTTTACTATGATGTAGCTTCGTTCGCTTGGCAAGCCAAAGCCAATTTTCTCGACGAATTGCGAAATGAATTGGTGGATCGTTACCTGCAAGCTGCTCAAAAATATTTTTGTATCGATAAAAAAGACTTTATCGAAAAGCTCAACCTGTTTGTTTTCTTCCGCACATTGCAAGTATTGGGCGCTTACGGCTTTCGCGGATTTTTTGAGCAAAAGCCGCATTTTCTCGAAAGCATTCCGTTTGCCATCCATAATTTGAAAGATATTTTATCGAAAAATAATTTTTCAAAATACCCACATCTGACCGAAGTGCTGAAAAATGTATGCAATTCGCCTCAATTTGCACCTAAAGCCCCAAAGGTTTATGACACTTCAAAGTTAACTGTAACCATTTACAGCTTCTCTTACAAAAAAGGCATTCCCGAAGATACTTCAGGCAATGGTGGCGGATATGTGTTCGATTGCCGCGGCATACACAACCCGGGACGGTACGAAGACTACAAACAACTGACCGGATTAGACCAACCCGTTATCGACTTCCTCGAACAAGGCGGCGAGATAGCCAAGTTTTTAAAGTCTGTTTATAAACTTGCCGAAGCGCATGTAGAAGATTATTTGGAACGCGGATTTTCCAACCTTATGTTTTGCTTCGGCTGCACCGGCGGACAACACCGTTCGGTATATTCGGCACAACATTTAGCCGAACATTTATCTGAAAAGTATGGCGTAAAGATAAATCTGACGCACCGCGAACAACGGATTTTTAGGAGTTACAACTAACTTGTGATGCACAATCTTTCGTCATTGCGGGCTTGACCCGCAATCGCAGAAAACGACCAACTATTTCTTATTCCCAAAGAAAAATTTATGTTGCCGTTGCTTCTCTTCTTTGGTGCGGGCTACAAAAACAGGTTCGAGCGTATAGGGATGGTAGCCCGAATAATAAATCTCGGTGGCAAGCGTCATGGGCGTTGGGGTAAAGTCCTGCACTTGCTCCAAACGGAAATTCAGACCGCGAACTTCTTTAGCCAACTGCCCCATATCCTGCTCGGTACAGCCCGGATGCGACGATATAAAATAGGGTATCAACTGTTGTTTCAGCCCTGCCTGTGCGTTAATCCGTTCAAATTGCTTGTTGAACTCCTTAAACAAACCGAACGACGGCTTCCGCATGATGTTCAATACCTTATCCGAAGTATGTTCGGGCGCCACTTTGAGCCGTCCGGACACATGTTTCTCAATCAGGCATTTGGTATAATCGACATGGCTTCTATTCACCCCCTCATCGTCTGCACGATGCAAAAGCATATCATAACGCACACCGCTGCCTATAAAGGATTTCTTGATAAACGAAAAACTATCTACTTCCTTGTAAATATCCAACAACGGGCGATGGTCGGTATTCAGGTTTTTGCAAACCGAAGGGAAAATGCAGGAAGGCTTTTTGCATTTTTGGCAAATAGTCAAGTCCTTGCCCTGCATTTGGTACATATTGGCAGATGGTCCGCCAAGGTCGGATAAATAACCTTTAAAATCGGGCATTTGTCCAATCTTTTTTATCTCTTCTAAAATGGATTTTTTGCTACGCGAAACTATAAACTTGCCCTGATGTGCCGAAATAGTACAAAACGCACACCCCCCGAAACATCCCCGATGCAGATTGACCGAGAACTTAATCATATCAAACGCCGGAATGGTTTTGCCTTTGTACTTTGGGTGTGGAAGCCGTGTGTAAGGCAAATCGAACGAGGCGTCCAGCTCCTCCGAACTCATAGGCGGAAAAGGCGGATTAACTACCACTATTTTTTCTCCTACTTGCTGATAAATCGTTTGCGCTTCCATCTTGTTTGATTCCTCTTCGATGGTCTTAAAATTAGAAGCATATTTTCGTTTGTCTTTCAGACATTCTTCGTGTGAGAATAAAACCTCCCCCCTGCCCCCTCCTAAGGAGGGGGAGACAGATAATGATTGAGACAATGATATTTTTTGTATGTCCGTTTTTGTATTTTTTTGAGAGGAATTATTATTTGAGATAGAATTTTTAACCGAAGCCACTCCCCCTCCTTGGGAGGGGGCCGGGGGGAGGTGTGTAAGGTACGCCGTCTGTGAAATATCCTTAATAGAATGGAAATCTTCACCCGCTTTCAATCTACTGAGCAACTCACGCAAAGGCTTCTCGCCCATACCATAAATAAGTAAATCGGCTTGTGTATCGACCAAAATGGAGGGTTTGAGTTTATCCGACCAATAATCATAATGTGTGAACCGGCGAAGAGATGCCTCAATCCCGCCAATCACAAGCGGAACATCGGGATAGAGTTTTTTGATAATTTGAGCATAAGTAATGGTTGTATAATCGGGACGAAAACCGGCTTTGCCATCGGGTGAATAGGCATCATCACTGCGAAGGCGTTTGTTGGCAGTGTAATGGTTTACCATGCTATCCATACAACCTGCCGAAATGGCAAAAAACAATCGCGGGCGACCCATCTTTTTAAAATCACGCAAATCGTCGCGCCAGTTCGGTTGGGGTACAATAGCCACCCGCAAACCTTCGTCTTCGATAATGCGCCCAATCACCGCTGCTCCAAACGATGGATGATCGACATACGCATCGCCCGAAAAGAGGACGACATCCACCTCGTCCCATCCGCGTATTTCGAGTTCTTTTCGGGTGGTAGGCAACCACTGTTTGAGGTCTGTTTTTTGCATCGCGAAAAGAAAAAACTCCGTGCTTTTGCATGGAGTTTATATTTAATAGTTTTAGTTCAAGATAATTGCAAAAGTCCTTTTAACCCTTCATTTAGCTTTTTCATTTCTGCGTCGGACAAATCTCCCAATTCGCCAAGTACCAAATCAGAATCTATTGTGGCAATTTTACCGACACGAATCACAGAAGGCACTTTCAGTCCGTTGTTTTGGGTAGGAAAAACAGGAACATCATATTCTGTTTTCCATTTTAACTCTGATGTAATAAAACTAATTGTTACATCCATCTCATTTTCACACAGAACTACTGCCGGTCTTATCTTATTTCTTTTTAAATCTGAAAAAGGAAATGGTATTAAGATAATATTCCCTTTCTTCATACATACCTTACTTTTAAATCATTTATAGAGTAAAGCTCGGGTTCATCGTCCAAAAAATCGTAGGTATGGCTTGACGATGATAATTTCTGTAATCCTTGAGTAATTAAAGAATCATCGGCTTTTTGAAGAATGAACTCCACAAAATCATTTACTTCCTGAATACATTGCGTAGGCAGTTGTTCTATGTTGTGAAACATTTTTTGCACCAAAACTTCTCGTTCCATAATTTTATATTATTGAATTTTAAATATATCAATCCCATTCATTGCGCATTTCTTTTTGATATTCTAACCCGTCAACACCACGCTTCAACTTCCCATACATATCGGCAAGCGTTTTGCGTAGTGTCTTTTGCGTTTTCTTTATCAATATGGTATGTGTCTGTTATCTGGTGTTATTTATTTTACTTCAAGTATCACTATAAATATGCTTTTTTAGCAAATACAAAGATAAAATTTTTATCCAACCCATACAAGTGTGACTAAAAAAAGAAACCTTGCTGTTCAGAGCAAGGTTTCAAGTTTATCTATTATAATAAAAGGTTATTTCTTCATCACCTTCACCATCTTATCCTCCACATGCAACAGATATACGCCTTTGGCATAAGCCGACAAATCTACCTCGTTGCCTTCGGTTTGTAGCAGTTGTTTGCCTTGTAGGTCAAATATGGTAACAGTCAAGGGTTCACTGCCCTTACGCCACACCGAATGATTTTTATTTTACCAATAATTTAAATTTCTTGGTGGCTTGGGTTGCCTGGTCGGTTACTTTTACGGTGTAAAGCCCGGCTACCAGATTATCTTTTTTTATTATGTTCGTTCCCGCTTCGTATTGGGCTTGTTGAAGAAGCATTCCTTGTGTGTTGTAAATCTTTACATCTATAGAGGTTGCGCTTTCGACAACAAAATAATCGCCAACAACGGGATTTGGATATAGGTATATGTTTTCGGCTTCGAGTTCTTTTATTCCTGTGCCGGAAGAGAAATCGTAAGTGCCACGCGGCGTGATATAATATTTTCCTCTGGTAAATGTACTAATACCTGTAATGTTTTTTGAGCCCGAAGGTATTGTTGTGTTGATGTAATCTACATTATAAATGCTGGTGTAGATAAGAGAGTCAGCAGTTGTTCCCGGATTTAAACGGTATTTTTTGCCATTTTCAAATTCATTGGTTCCATTGGCATCGGTAAAGGTTACTCCGCTCAGTTGCATTAACTCGCTTTGGTGATCCACCATGTAACTTGCATCTTTAATATTGTCCATCGTAACAGCCAAAGGTGTTACATCATTAAATGAAGATATTATTGATGGAATATTTTTAGTAGCTACTAATTCGAGCAATCCATAATAATTGGTTACAGTACCGTAAATGTCTTTTACTTTATCGCCTACTTGCAATGTAGTGGTTATTTTCCCATTAGGGTCGTCAATTAAAACGGCTCCGGTTGCATCTTGAATCCATTTTTGTCCTCTTTGCGAACCCAATGCGGTAACTACTACTTCGCCGGTAATTTTGTATTCGGTAGTTCCTGCGGTTACCTCATCAGGATTTAATACTATTTTAGTTTTTAATTCACCAACATTAGCTACCCAGTTTGTTGAAGGCACGCCGAAAGTAAAGTTAAATGTAGAATCGGGCATTATATTGCCGGCTAAGTCTTGGATATCTTTTACAGTTATTGTGTAAGTAGTTCCTTCGGTAAGAGCCGGATTAGGGGTTAATGTTACTACGCTGGTAGCAAGAGAGGCTGACGAAACGGTAATGCCATTATTTATAACATATTTAGAAGCTGTTTGTGCAATGGTTGAGTTTAAAGCTTCATTAAATGTGAGTACAATGGAATTTGCAGAAACAACTTCGTCGTCGGTAATTTTAGGTGGGGTTACATCTGGGCCTAAAGGAGAAGCATTGATCTGGATATTGTCAAAGCGGTTGTTTCCAGAGGCGGAACCGGCTCCGGTAACCGTAAGTTTAATATACACATTGGATTGGTTGTTAATGGCAGTTATTCCAGTCAAGTCAAGTGTTTTTAAAGCAACGGTTGAAGTAGTGTTGGCTGTATTATTCCCGCTAATGGGTGTAAATACTGTTCCATCGGTACTATATAACCAGGCGTGGTTGTTAAACCCGGTTCCGGAACCACGAGTTGCGAACGAGATTACAATGCTCTGGTATCCGGTGGTTGAAAATTTAAATACCATCGATTTTCCGTTTGCACTCTGATTTACGAGTGCAAGGTCGTATGTGGCCTCACCTCCCGAAATGGTATTGGTGGTATTGCCTGTAAACATATTCAACTCTCCGTTTTGAGTCCAGGAAGAAGAGCCGTTTGTTCCATCTAAAAAGATTTTAGCTGTTCCACTTTGTGCGCCACCATCGGCAGAGAAAGAAGTCGGAGTACCCGGAGTTTCTGTTTGTGTGGGAAAAGAAAAGTATCCCAACAAAGTTTGTTGTGCCATAAGTGCACTTGTCATTAGAAATGACAGTAAAAGGAGGGAAATTTGTTTCTTCATGACTTTTTTTGTTTTGGGTTAATAAAAAGTTTTATTTATAAAAAACACACCTTGCAATTGTCTAAAAATTAAAGATATATAAATTATTTCGACATGGATACCGGCATTTATAATAAATGTGAATAATTTATTTGTGAGATAAACTTTAATGAATAAAACGAAAAGGATTTACAAGTCTTTTTACATTTGAAAACCGTCAAAATACAAAGGCGCAAGGTTTTTCAACCTTGCGCCGATTAAAGTTTTATTGATAATGATTTTTGGGTTTCTTTATAAAAAATTACACTCCTGTATTCGAAGATATAATGATAAACTTATCTTTTTTCTAACATTTTTTCAACAATTGGTTTTCATATCACTTTCCATAGTGGCATTAATGTATCTATTTTATCTCCATCCATCACACAAAAAGCATATTTATCACCCATTTGTATTACAAATATATTATCTGTGTTTTGGTCTGTTATTGTAGGCACTTCTATGGAGCGCAATTGTGCTTCGGCATAGGTCATTACTTTTATGTCGTCGCTTTCGTTGAGTTGAGTTTTCATGTTTTGCAAAATGGTCAAATAATATTCTGCCGGAACAGGTAAATAGGAATCCTCTCTTTTGTGGGAATCGGTAAATTTCTTTTCCGGAAAATACTTGGAATGCAGCAATTCTTCCGAAGCCTTTTCGGTTTTCAGTTTATTCAGAAACTCAAGGATTACGGCTTCGCGCGGGTCGGCTTTGCGCTCGCAGGCAAAAAGTGCGACCGTGATTAAAAGGAATAGTAGTTTTTTCATTGGTTGAAATTTATTTCCTCTTTACAAATGAGTAATGGTTTAATATATCACTCACACATCAAGATGAAGTTGTTTTTTGAAGTTTTGAATAGTCGAAGTGCGTACTTTAGGGAAAGGGATTTTGGCTAACACATTAAAGTGTTTGTCATTTGTTACTATAAATTTTGCACCTGCACTAATGGCACAATCAACAAATTTATTATCATCAGGATCCATTGTTATTAATTGCCATTTATAAAAAACAGTTATTTGCTTGGTGTTTTCACTATTCAACAATTCGTTTATTACATTTTCGGCAAATGTTTCGGAATAATATTGAGCCAATATTTCGCTATACTCTTGTAAAATTTCTGTAGTATAGCATAAAGTAAAACGCTTTTGGCGAAAAGTTTCCCAAAGCCAATGGTAAACCGACTGTTTAGGTAAAGCTACCAACAAACAATTTGTATCTAAAACGATCTTCATTTGTAAGGTGTACGCTTGTGAGTATGAAGCATTTTTTCAATTTTAGCATCATTTAAATCAAGTTTATCCCAAAGATTGGCTGATTCTTCATCTACTTTTTTTCGGTAAAAATCGAGTAAAAATGCTTTCAATTCCAATAAATCTTCTTTCCGTTTATTGAACGAAAACATCTGCAACAGATGAATTTGTGTTGGATTCAAGGATGATTGTGAAGATGGACGATTCATAATATTTTCTTTTTTACAAAAATATAATTTTTACGGCATAAATACAAAAATAGAGGCACGACAAATCGGACCTCTACAAAATAATGACATAATTAACGGGTTATGTAAACCGGTTACAACCAGTCAAACAAATACTGTTCGTCATATTCAATTTCAAATTTCTCTAACAAGGATAGATATTCATCTTTGAAAGAAACTGTTTCGTGGTGCTGCTTTTGGTTGAGTATATATCGAACAACATTATCGGTTTGTGACTTGCCGTAACTAAACGCTCCAAAACCCACTTGCCACTCAAAATGGCTTTCGGTCAAATGGTTTTCGTTAATAAAATGACTTGTCGACCCTTTTACTTTCTGCGCAAGCTCGGAACAGGATATCTTGGGTTTCATACTGACAAACAAATGAGTATGATCAGGATTGCAGTATATCGAAATCGGCTTGCATTCGCAGTTCGACACAATGCCACACATATATTGCTCTATGCGAGATTTATTCTCGGGCATGATCATGGCTTGGCGGTATTTTACTGCAAAGACCATTTGGATGTAGAGTTGAGTGTATGTGTTCGCCATAAGTTGTGTTAGTTGGTTTGCTACCTACGGCAGCGAGTTTGCAGTGCTGCTTCCTACACCAAGTGAGTGAACTCACTTGTTACTAAACTTAGCTCCCTATGGGAGCTGTACTGATATCCAGCTCCCATAGGGAGCTAAGTTTAGTAGCCGTTATGTTTACATATCGGCACATGATGTGCCCATTACGCCCCCAATATCTCCATAATCGTAACCGCCGCCTTAGCCACCGAAGTACCGGGGCCAAAGATAGCTGCTACACCTGCTTTATACAAGAAATCATAATCTTGTGCAGGGATAACGCCTCCGGCAATTACAATAATATCCTCGCGACCGAGCTTTTTCAGTTCTTCGATTACTTGCGGTACAAGCGTTTTGTGTCCGGCGGCAAGCGACGAAACGCCTAATATATGCACATCGTTTTCGACAGCTTGTTTGGCTGCTTCGGCAGGTGTTTGGAACAATGGTCCCATATCTACATCGAAGCCGCAATCGGCATAACCGGTGGCTACCACTTTCGCACCACGATCGTGCCCGTCTTGCCCCATTTTGGCAATCATAATGCGTGGCTGACGACCTTCTTTTTTGGCGAACTCGGCTGTCAATTCGCAAGCCTTTTTAAAGTCCGCATCATTCTGAACTTCTGATGAATACACTTGTGAAATGGTTCTAATGGTTGCTTTATAACGACCTGCTATCTTTTCGCAGGCATCCGAAATTTCTCCTAATGACGCACGCACATGAGCTGCTTCCACTGCCAATTCTAGTAAATTACCTTCGCCTGTTTCGGCACATTGGGTGATGGCTGCCAATGCTTTTTGTACATCGGCTTCGTTGCGATTGGCACGAAGTTGTTTCAAGCGTTCGATTTGTTGCTGGCGAACGGCTGTATTATCCACCTCTAAAATATCAATCGGATCTTCTTTTTCCAAACGATATTTATTTACACCAACAATGGTTTGTGCACCCGAGTCAATACGAGCTTGTGTGCGGGCTGCCGCTTCTTCAATACGCATTTTCGGAATTCCGGTTTCGATGGCTGCTGCCATTCCGCCCAATTCTTCTACTTCTTGAATTAAAGCCCAAGCTTTTTCTGCCAATTCTTGCGTCAACGACTCTACATAATACGAACCAGCCCAAGGGTCAACTTCTTTTGTAATATAGGTTTCTTCCTGAATGTAAATCTGAGTATTGCGGGCAATGCGCGCCGAAAAATCGGTTGGCAAAGCGATGGCTTCGTCCAAAGCATTGGTGTGAAGCGATTGTGTATGACCCAATGCCGCTGCCATGGCTTCGATACAGGTACGACCTACATTGTTGAACGGATCTTGCTCGGTAAGCGACCAACCCGATGTTTGCGAATGTGTACGCAACGCTAAAGATTTCGGATTCTTCGGATTGAATTGTTTTACAATCTTTGCCCACAACAAACGAGCGGCACGCATTTTGGCAATTTCCATAAAATGGTTCATCCCGATAGCCCAAAAGAACGACAAACGCGGTGCAAAAGCGTCAATATCCATTCCGGCATTGATTCCGGCACGAAGGTATTCCAACCCATCGGCAAGCGTGTAAGCCAATTCGATATCTGCCGTCGCTCCGGCTTCTTGCATGTGATAACCCGAAATAGAAATCGAGTTAAATTTAGGCATATTTTTCGAAGTATATTCAAAAATATCTGCAATAATTTTCATCGAGAATTTAGGCGGATAAATATAAGTATTGCGCACCATAAATTCTTTGAGAATATCGTTTTGAATAGTTCCTGCCATTTCTTCCAGTTTAGCTCCTTGCTCTAAACCTGCATTGATATAAAATGCTAAAATCGGCAACACTGCTCCGTTCATCGTCATGGATACAGACATTTTGTTCAACGGAATACCGTCGAACAATACTTTCATATCTTCGACCGAACAAATGGAAACACCGGCTTTGCCCACATCACCTACCACACGCTCATGGTCAGCGTCGTAACCGCGATGGGTAGCCAAGTCGAACGCTACGGAAAGTCCTTTTTGCCCTGAAGCTAAATTGCGACGGTAAAAAGCATTCGATTCTTCGGCAGTCGAAAATCCGGCATACTGGCGGATAGTCCAAGGCTGCATGGCGTACATAACGCTGTAAGGTCCTCGCAAGAATGGCGGAACTCCGGCTGCATAGTTTAAATGCTCCATGCCTTCCAAATCGTCTTTGGTATATACCGGTTTTACGGTAATTTGTTCGGGAGTAAGCCAACTTGGTATAGCATAAGGCTTTGCCATTGGCTTGGACTCTACTTCTAAAATATTTATTTCTTTAAAATTAGGTTTCATAATTTTCTTTTATTTTAAAAACTACGCTTTATATTTTAAACGCGAAGACGCTAAGACACAAAGACGCTAAGTTTATTTTTCTTGATAAAAATAATTATTTGCTTTTCTACGAATACCATCTTTCAACAGTACCTCATTGAAATTTATTAAATATCCTAAACGCAAATTTGCCAATTTTAAATATGAAACTAATTGAGCTTCATCGATTGGACACAATTGATATACTGATTTTAATTCTACAATAATTGTTTCCTCAACCAAAACATCTATTCTAAAAGTTTTATTTAATGTTTTTCCTTTATAAACAACAGGTAAATGAACTTGATTTTCAACATGAATACCTTTGTCTTTCAATTCTTGACAAAAGCATTCTTCATAAATTGACTCAAGCAAACCGGGACCTAATTCTTTATGTACTTCAAAAGCACAATTTAAAATTATTTTTCCTAAAGATTCATATCGTTCTTTTGTAAATCCCATAAAATAAAACTTTGCGTCTTTGTGTCTTAGCGTCTTTGCGTTTTAATTAAAGCATTTATGCTAACAATTCATTATTAAACTTCTGTAAAGTTTCCAACACATTGCTGCGCACATTGATGAAGTTGGTGATACCTTGTGCTTTGAGGTCGTCCATTGAGGCGGGCGCACCGGCTATTACAAGGATTTCTTTTCCGCTTCCAATGGCATTTTTAGCTTGTGGAGCAAGGTCTGCGTATTCGTCGTCCGAAGAGCAAAGAACGATGATGTCAGCATTTGCTTTGCGTGCGGCTTCTACACCTGCTTCGACGGTATCGAAACCAAGATTGTCAATAATCTCGTATCCGGCACAGGCGAAGAAATTGGACGAAAATTGCGAGCGGGCTAAACGCATTGCCAAGTTGCCAATGGTGAGCATAAACACTTTGGGGCGTTTGCCCGATTTTTCGGTAGCAAGGCGCAAGGTTTCAAATTGTTCGGCTCCGCGTGCGAACGATAGCGTTTGGATAGTTGCTTTCGTATCGTCATTTTTGCAACAATGGCATTCTTTTTCTTGAATTTTATCGGCAACCTTTTCGTTGAAATTTGGGAATTGGTTGGTTCCCAACAGGATTTCTTTGCGGGCAGCCACATCAGCCATGCGTTTGGCAGCCGATTTGGCTATTTCTTCCTGGATATAACCCGATTTTACGGCAGCATAAAATCCGCCTCGATCTTCAATATCTAAAAATATTTTCCAAGCTTGTTCGGCAATCGATACTGTAAGCGACTCGATATAATATGAGCCTCCGGCAGGATCGGACACTTTGTTGAAATAGGCTTCATCGCGCAACATTAATTGCTGGTTGCGGGCAATGCGTTCTGAGAACTCATTAGGGTTCGCATAGGTTGTGTCAAAAGGGAGGACAGTAAGCGAAAGCACGCCACCCAATATGGCTGCCATAGCTTCGGTTTGTGTGCGAAGCATATTTACATGCGGATCGTAAGTGGTCATGTTCCATTTTGAAGTAGTGGCGTGTACATACATTTTTGCAGCACACACACAGGCTTCTTCTTCAATCGGGCAGTTCCACTCGCATTCGCGAACACGGGCAGGTTTGTATTCGTTTGCAATCTTTGCCCACAAAAGCCGTCCGGCACGGAACTTGGCTATTTCCATAAAATAATTGGACGACACGCCCATATTAAATTGTATGTTCTTGGCAGCCAATGATGATGACATGCCCTTTTCAGTGAGCATTCGCATATATTCATTGCCTTGCGCAAGGGCAAAACCAAGTTCTTGGGTAATATAAGCTCCTGCGTCGCAGAATAGGTCGGAGTCGACCGAAACGGCACGGTAATAGTTCATGTAAGTGCAATGCTTTGCCACTTTATATACCTCGTTCTCAATGTCTTCGCAATCTTTTCCTTTGGTAAGCATTCCGCGAAAAGGGTTAAAATCAATGCTTCCGCGCACTTTGATAGGGTCGACATTTTTAAGGATAATCCGTTCTACAAATAATTCGGAGAGCAAAGCGGCACTGCGGCGACAGGTCTTGAAAGATACCCAAATTATATTTAAATCAATATTTTCGAGCAGTTTTGTGAGCGTTGAACTATTTACCAGCTCGGATGGCAGGATAAAACGAAGTGAGGTTACTCCTTTCGACAAAAGCTCTAAGGCTTTCCGGTTGGCTTCGGCAGGGTCTTTTACTTCGACATCTTGACGAATCCACCATACAGCAGACGGTTTAAGGCTGCGCAAAAAAGGATAGTTGGGGGCTTCAGAATTGTTGACTGTGCTTAAACCGTCAATATCTTCCTGCCGGTAAAATGGTTTTACACTAAAGCCTTCGTTGGTACGCCACACGAGTTTTTTGTCAAAATCGGCACCTTTCAAGTCGGCTGTTACTTTTTCCATCCATTCGGCGGTGCTTACGGGTGGAAATTCGGTAAATAATTTTTGTCGATCCATTATAGATTTTAAGTTATTGAATGTTGAAAAATAATTTAAGTCGCAAAAATACTTAAATTATTCCTTCCAAAATATTTTACAGATAAAAAAATAGAAAATCTTGCTTTTGTAGGTGATTTTTAACAAAAATGATATAATATTGCATGAAAAATTTAAACAATAAATTATCATGGAAGAAAATCAAATTTTAGACAGTTCCGTATCGGAAGGAAATGATTTGGCGGTAACCTATCAAACACGCATTTACTTAAATGAAATTCGCAAATGGGCAAAGTTTTTTGCCGTATTAGGGTTTGTCGGTATTGGATTTTTGACATTGGCAGCACTGGCTATGTCTTTCACCGGAGTTATAAGCAGTTTTGCGGGCAGTGGGGTATTTGGCGGCATGTCTGCCGGAGTAGCAGTTATCACTTATTTGATAATCGGGCTGCTGTATTTGGCGCCGATTATCTACCTCAATAAGTTTGCAAACCGAATGAAAGCAGCTTTGGACACAATGAATAACGAACAGCTTCAACTGGCTTTTGAAAATATGAAATCGCTTTTCAAATTTTCGGGCGTATTAACGATAATCATTTTATCGCTGTATGTTATTATTATAGTGGGAGTTATTTTGGTAGGAGTTTCGTCGTTATAATTTATCTTGTCAAATAAACATAATCCTTTATTAATTGATTCAGGAAATCAATTTTATTTTGAGGAGCAGTTACCTGTAGCTGCTCTTCCATTTTTTGCACCAATAAAAGAACGGCTTCTTTGTGCCCTTGATTCTTGTAGCGTTGGTAGCGGTTCAGGGTGTGCTTCACGGTCAGCATTTCGTCTTCGGTAAACATGGTTATGCCGGTATAAACGGGCTGGTAATCGGGATCTTTGGGGCGCGAAATAACCCAATTCAGGTTGTTCAAATCATTGTTGCGGGTACGGATTACTACCAAATCGGCAAACATGTCGCCCAACCGTTGTGCGCGAGCCGTCGAGCTTATCATAACAATGGCTATTATCCCTAACGATAAAAGTATTTCGACCGAACGGAATACCCAGCGCATCAGGAAATCGAACGCATGCAACTTATCTCCATTCAATTTCATGACTTTTATTCCCAATGCTTTCTTTCCGATTGACTGTCCGTTTGTAATAATTTCTGATACAAGGTTGTATATAAAATATGGGAGTATTAGGAGAAAATAAATGAACATATTCATCTCATGAAATAGTACCACCAATAGGGTGCTAAGGATACTGACCGCCACGCTGACAACAGCAAAATCGATAGCAAAGGCAGCTATCCGTTGAAATGTGGATGCCAGTTCGTATTGAATAACAACATGTTGGGTTGTATTTATTTCTATTCGTTTCATGTGTCAAAATATATTTTCAGAAGGCAGTTGCGCACTCATTAACTTTTATTTATTTTTGCAAAAGTAAAAAAAGTATTTGCAATTATCCGGTTAAAAATTGAAAGAAACGAATTTCATAGAGCAAAATAAGCAAAAATGGCTTGAGTTTGAGGAAGAACGAAAACGGAACACGAAAAATCCCTCCAAATTGAGCAAACTTTTTGTTCAAATCACGGGCGACTTGTCTTTTGCCCGTACTTTTTTCAAAAACAGACAAGTGCGTTACTTGCTTAATGCGATGTCGCAACAGCTTTTTGTTTCGATTTATAAAAACAACCGGATGAAATGGTCGGATATCAGCACTTTCTGGACAACGACCCTTCCACTCACTGTTTACCGTGTTCGTCGCGAATTGTTGCTTTCGTTCGTTATTTTTGTGATGGCGATGGCTATTGGTGCGTTTTCGTCGGCAAACGACCCTGGTTTCGTGCGTTCTATCCTTTCTGACCAGTATATTGAAATGACGCTTGAAAATATCAAAAACGGCAAACCGATGGGCGTTTATGAAAGTATGAGTGAGGTTGATATGATGTTCAGCATCACACTCAACAATATTTTTGTTTCCATCATTACCTTTGCTATGGGTGTTTTCGGATCGTTTGGATCGGTTGTTGCGATGGTGCGAAATGGTGTGATGGTGGGTGCATTCCAGGAGTTTTTTATGGAGCGCGGATTGTTTTGGGAATCCTTCCTGACGATTTGGCAGCACGGTACGCTCGAAATTTCGTCTATCATCATTGCGGGAGGTGCCGGAATTGTGTTGGGGAAAGGATTGCTTTTTCCGGGTACATACACGCGGGCACAAGCTTTCCGTATATCGGGCAGACGCGGACTGACGGTACTTGCGGGCATCCTGCCGATTATTGTTTTTGCAGCATTTATCGAAAGCTTTTTTACACGCTACACCGACCTGCCCGATGTGGTGCGGCTATCGGTTATTATTGGTTCATTGGCGGTTATCATTTTTTATTTTGTGGTATATCCCATCAAAGTGGCTCGCGCCAATGCCGGTGTTTTGGAAGCTAAAGAAGATATTGAATACAAGCCGTTTACGCCTTTCGATACCGCCGAAGTGCATTCGGGCGGAAAGCTGTTTGAAACTGTCCTGATGTTTTTTACACGCAATTTCGGCAGTTTATTTAAGTGGATACTTATTTTCAGTGCGCTATTCACAGCCATTTTCGGCGTGCTTTATTATGTTATCCTAAAAGTGGATTCTTATCCTGAAATTCCTTCGCTGCTTTTTCTGTATCGCGAGGACGAAAACTGGTTGCTTTTTGCACTTAACTGCGCTTTGCAAAGCCTTGTGCTGATGCTATTCTTCTACACTGTTTACCGTTTGGTGTGCAATAAACCGTTGACAAAACCAAAAGTATTTCCATTTTTTACCCGCAGTTTTTTGCCAAGTTTGATTGCGGTCGTTTTGCTCAATTTAATCTTAAAAATAGATATTACAGGATTCCGGTGGATATTGTATTTTGTGAGCTTTCCATACTTGGTTTGCTTTGCTTTTTATAGCCAGCATGAACAATCGCTGTCTGTTTCCACTTTTTTTAAGATGCTGAAAGGCGAACATCTGAAATTGTTTGGACTGATGTATAAGTTCCTTGCCATCGGCATTTTATTTTCTATTCTTATCGAAACAGAAATGTTTGATTATTTGCTATCGGCTTTGTTTTGGAATTTGTATTTCGACGAAACAAATATGGATATTTTCTTACATTTGTTTACTGTGTTTTTGAGTTCGGTATTTTTATTTACAACCCTTTGTCAAACGGCTATTTCGGCAGGAATTTTCACTTTCAATATAAAAGAAAAATACACTGCCGAAGGATTAAAGTCAGAAATAGAATTACTGGGTATTCGTCGAAAGATTATTGGATTTGAAAGAGAATGAGAAATATTCCACATCACATATTATCCCGAAAAACAGCTTTTATTTTGTTGATGGTCTGCTGCTTATTCTCACAAGCAAAAGCACAAACCATCAATCAAAATCGATGGCGCGAAATAACGAAAGATATTTCGTACACCGAAAATTATAAAGAACATGAAGAAAAAGAGGTAAAACCAACCGAATTCGACCCTGACTTATCATGGTGGAAACAGTTTTTTAATTTTGGCAATTTTGACTTTGCAAGCCTCAAAGTGCCATTATATACCATTATTATCTGTGCATTGGCTATTTTGATTTATTTATTGTTACTCAAAACAGGTTTTATCAAAAAAGGCGGGAAAAAGCGGAAACCAACTATTATCACCCTCGAAAATTTTGAAGAGCATGTGGACGAAGCCGACCTCAATTATTTATTGAAAAAAGCCTTGCATGAAAAGTTGTATTTTGTTGCGCTTCGAATACAATATTTAATTGTGCTTCAATCGCTTAACGAAGCTCAATATATTGCATGGAAAAAAGATAAAACAAACGGCGCTTATCTTGCCGAAATGATTGGAAACGCTTTGTACAGCGATTTTTCGCACCTGACTTATGTCTTTGAAAAAGTATGGTACGGCGACATTGCCATTACGGCACAAGATTATGAATTGCTTTCGGTTCATTACCAAAGTTTTAATCATAAAATAGGCAAGAATGAAACGAAGTAGTTGGATAATCATTACAGTAAGCGTACTGGGAGTGGTGGGATTGCTCTCATTCCTTTACGCTAAGTACATTGCGCCTTATCAGCCTAAATACGATTGGAGCACAAGCTACTACAATAACAGCGACGAACCTTACGGCACAGAAATTTTGTACAAAAGTTTGGAGAAATCCAAACCGGAGGGAAAATTTGCAACGATCAAACGCTCATTCAAGCAATTTGACTGGAAGGGAAATAATAATTGCTATGTTTTTATCGGCAATTCGTATCACATTAACGATGCCGATGCGGACAGCCTCATAAACTTTGTCGAAAAGGGAAATTGTGCGTTTATCAGCATTGACCTTTATTCGTATGTTTTGTTTGACAGGCTATTTCCCGAAGATTTTGATGATGAATATCAATCTACCTATTTAACAACTTATGACGATACTACCATATATCGTCGGGAGCAGTTATTCAAAAGTATTAATAATAAAAATATTTTTGTACAGTTTGCCAATGAGTTTAAACAAGGGAAAAAATACAAATTCCACTATAAATATATAAAGAAATTTGAAGCTTTCGACTGGAGCTATTTTAACAAACCAATTTTAGATTCGGTTTTCAAATACGAACCGGTTTCTTATTTGGAGGGTAAACATATTGATTGTATAAAAATAAAACGCGGCAAAGGATATTTTTACCTGCACGCCAACCCGATGTTTTTTACGAACTACCACATGATAACTCAAAACGGATTTGATTACAGCAACCGTTTGTTTTCGTTTGTCGGCGAGCGGAAAATATATTGGGACGAGATTAACAAAACCTATAAGTATAACCATAAAAACGACGGTTATAAGGGCTCGTACAATGGCGAGGACAGCCCGTTTCGTTACTTGCTTTCGCAGCAAAGTTTCCGATGGGCGTGGTATTTAATGTTGAGTTTGGTGTTGCTTTTTGTGTTGTTTGGCTCGAAGCGCAAGCAAAAACCGATTCCGCTTATCGAAACGAATAAAAATTCGTCGCTCGAATACACCAAAGCCGTTGCTGCAATGTACTATCAATCGGGTTCGCACAAATATATTGTGGAAGAGATGTGGCATTTGTTCACCGTTTTTGTAAAAATAAAATATAGTATTGATTTGAAAACCAATGAACAAAAACAATTGGAAATATTAGCCACCGGTTCAAAAACCGAACTCGCTATACTGAAACAAATAACTCAACTCAAAGATTATATTATTGAAGACAACGGCAAAGACAAAAAAGCATTGCAGCAGTTAGAAGAATTATTGACAGATTTTTATAAAAATACGAAATAAAAACATAGCCCATAAAGCACAAAATATTCGTGAACTTTGTGTCTTTGGGGAAAACAAAACACATACAATGATTATGAACGAAAATCAAGATCAACCCATCCTTGAGAATGAAGGCGAAAACCTTTCGTTTGAATTAAATGCAGCATCGGCAGAAACGCGCTTTGTACAAGACATTGCGCAGCGTGTACAATTGGAATTGAACAAAGTAATTGTTGGGCAAACGGACAATATCCGCCTGATGATAGCCGGATTGTTGACAGGCGGGCACATTTTGCTCGAAGGGGTGCCCGGTGTAGCCAAAACGCTGATGGTAAAACTCTTTGCGCAAACGCTTTCGGTTGATTTCAAACGCATACAGTTTACGCCGGATTTGATGCCGTCGGATGTAATCGGAACAACGGTTTTTAACATGAAGTCGTCGGAATTTTATTTCCGTCAGGGACCGATTTTTTCTAATTTCATTTTGATTGATGAAATAAACCGTTCGCCGGCAAAGACGCAGGCAGCGTTGTTTGAGGTGATGGAGGAAAAACAAATCACGGTAGAAGGCGAAACGCATATTATGAAATTCCCGCTTTTTATCATTGCTACGCAAAACCCGATAGAGCAGGAGGGAACCTACAAATTGCCTGAAGCGCAACTCGACCGTTTTATTTTCAAATTGGATGTGAAGCATCCGGATTTGAATGAAGAAAAATATATCCTTCAACGCTTTAAAGAAGATTTTACCATCAAACAATCAGCCGAAGTGAAAGCTATATTTACGGTTGATGATTTGCGCCGATGTATGAGTATTGTTGAGAAAGTGCATATCAAAGACGAATTGGTGGATTATATTGCTAAAATCGTTTGTGATACGCGCAACAATCCGGCGCTGTTCCTCGGGGCTTCGCCTCGTGCATCGCTTTCGATACTCCGTGCATCTAAAGCAATTGCAGCCATTGCCGGACGCGATTTTGTTACACCCGACGATATTAAAGCAGTAGCCTATCCGGTTTTGAACCATCGTATTATCCTTAACCCCGAGCGCGAAATCGAAGGTATTACTTCCGAAGAAATCATCAACGAGATTTTGAATAAAAACGAAATTCCAAGATAGTAAAAATTTCTTAGTGCATGACGATACTTTTATTGATTTAAACATTAAAATTTATTTTTGTCATGTACTAAATAAAAACCAAAAAATGTTATGTTAGGGCTAACCAATATATGGTTTTGGGGATTTGTAATTTCGGCAGGGGTCGGCGCGTTAATCGGTTGGTTTATGTGGAATATTCGCAGCAAAGAAAAATCAATCAAAGCAAAAGTCATTTTGACGACAAGTGCAGGTTGCGTTATTTCGCTGATAATCTGTGGTCTTGTATTTGATACTAATTTGATTGTATATTTGTCTTGCCTTGTTTTAACTAATATCATAAGCATTTTTGCATGCCTTTATCACAAAAATGAAGAATTGGAAGATGCTGACGAGAGAGGGATTTTAGACTGATTTTAAAATGAAAAAAATATTCCTGACAAAGCGTTTCTTCATTGCTTCAGGACTGGTAGTCGTTCTGTTTGCAGTGAGTTTTTTCCTGCCGTTACTTTTTATGGTGGCGCAGGGATCGCTTTTGGTATTGGCAGCAGTCGTTGTAGTGGATGGACTTTTACTTTTCAGCAAACGGTTTGGCATAAAAGCCGAACGGATTGCCCCGTCTATCCTGTCGCTGGGCGACCCGAACCCGATAAAAATCATTGTCCGCAATGATAGTCCTTTTGTTAACAACATAGAAATTATTGACGAATTGCCATATCAGCTTCAGGAACGCAGTTTCAGCATACAACTTTCGTTACAAACCAGCGAAACCAAAGAGGTTAATTATGAAATAAACCCCAAGACACGCGGCGAATATCAATTTGGCAAGATAAATATTTTCTCTCAGAATAAAGTCGGGTTGCTTATGCGGAGAGACAGTGTAGGCCAAGATTCGCTTGTGCGTGTATATCCTTCCGTAATTCAGATGAAGAAGTATGAATTGTCATCACTCAAATCACTTTCAATTGTTGGAGGAATAAAGAAAATACGCAAGATTGGACACAGCTACGAATATGAACAAATACGCGATTATGTAACCGGTGATGATAACCGTACCATCAATTGGAAAGCAAGCGGCCGTGTAGGTAAGCTAATGGTAAACCAATATGAAGACGAAAAATCGCAACAAGTATATTGCATTCTCGACAAAAGCCGCTCTATGCGCATGCCATTTGATGGGTTGAGTTTATTAGATTACGCTATTAACAGCAGCTTGGTAATATCCAATGTAGTATTGCAAAAACACGACCGCATGGGATTACTCTCTTTTTCGGACAAAATAGGTAACTTGATTAGTGCCGATTTTAAACGCGGGCAATTATCCACTATCTTCAAAGCACTGTACAACGAAAAAGAACACCGCCTCGAAGCCGACTATGAACTACTTTACAGCGCCACACGCAACTTCATTCGGGTACGAAGCTTGTTGTTTCTTTTTACTAATTTTGAGAGTTTAAACGCATTGCTGCGCGTACTACCCATTTTGCGCAAGCTGAATAAAAACCATCTGTTGGTAGTGATGTTTTTTGACAATACAGAAATTGTAAATCTCGCTGAAAAGGAAACACTAAATGTAGATGAAATCTACGAGCAAACCATTGCTAAAAAGATGCTTACCGAAAAACAACTTATCTACCAGGAACTTCGCAAACACAATATTCAAGCTATTGTTACCAAGCCCGAAGATTTAAGTATTAACACCATAAATAAATACCTCGAACTGAAAGCGCGGGGAATGATATAAAATTCTTAATTGTCTAACTTTTAATTCTTAATCATCATGGATTGTCCTGTTTCTTTTTGTGCAAATGTATGTGGGCAAATTAACTGGCTTATGTACATGATCGCCGTTGTAGCGGTGTATGCAGTGGGCGCAGTATGGTATTCGTTCCTGTTTTCCAAAGCATGGATGAAAGTGTTCAAAATCGATATGCCCGAAAAACCATCGGCAGGAAATATGGTTGCCACCATGTTTTTCCAGCTTTTGGCAACGGCATTGTTTGGACTGGTATTTTTTGTTTTGGTAAAGATATCGGTATGGATAGCGGTGCTTGCCTTGTTTGGCTTTATCGTCTGGCAAAAGGCTTCGCTTAAATTTCGATTTTATAACCTAAAAGAATTTGTTAAAGCAGCCGGCATCGAAGTGGGTTATATGACCATTGCCGGCATTGTCTTTATTTTATTCGGATTGTTGTAAAATCTCCAATATCTTCTCGCAGTAGGGGCGTTGCATGCAACGCCCCTATTTGCATGCAACGCCCCTATTTGCATATAACGCCCCTGCTGCATGCAATGCCTCAACAGTGAAACCATCACTTTTTCCTATTGATTTTTAATTAATTAACTTAACCGCTTTTAAGTAAATAAGCCCAAAAGTTTCCTGTAGAGAAGTGAGGGCTTCACTTTAAGTGAAACCCCCACTGTTAGATATCTTATTAATGAAGTGAAAGGCTGTGCAAACTTTGTTAAATATCTGTTTGTCAGTGATAATTCAAATAAATCATGGCTAAATTTGTAATGTGTTATTACAAATCATTTGAATTTTTTTGATTTTTTCAACAAATAAAAAATATGGAGTACACAACCAAAAACCAAAGGTCTAAAGATAAATTCTTACATCCTTACTATTTCTCTGATAGAGCTATGGTCGAGCCGCAAAATAAAGACTCGCATTTGTTGGGTACATATAAAAGAAAATATGGCATGGAGGTTTTAGAATTATCTGATCGGTCGATTAGAAATTATTCATTTACATCTCACAAAACTTTATTTACAAAGGTATCAAAATTTAATCGGTTCAGATTATTGATAAGCCTCGTAGCCATAAAGCTATGAGGCTTTTTATTTATACTGTAATATAATGTTTTACTTAATTAAAAAAATTACAATTATGAAAACGATGAAAAGAACTCTGTATTGGCTGGGTGCAATGGCAATCGTATTTGCTTTTAACCTGCCAAGTGTTGCACAAGTAAGTATTACCCCCGGTAGTACTGTAACTCAAAATTTTGATGGAATAGGAACTTCGGCTACAGCTGCTTTGCCAAGCGGCTGGAAAGCTGACAAGCAATCGGCTGCACAGACAGTTGGGAATTATGGTGCAGCTGCTACTGTTACCGAAAGGCAAGGAGGAAATAATATGGAGCCGACTGCTGCAAACGGAATCTATAATTATGGTGCAGGTAATGCTTCCTCTGCTTTGGACAGGGCTGTGGGCGGAGTATCATCATCTCAAGCTTCAAAGAGTGTGAATGTGTATGTTCAACTCACTAATAATGGTACAGCGGCGATTAACACTTTGACAATTAGTTTTGATGTAGAAAAATACCGCAAAGGCACCAATACCTCAGGTCCTCCTTATGTAGGCAATCCTTTCCGCATTCAAATGTATCACTCTACTGATGGCTCTGCCTGGACTGATGCCGGCGCCAATTTCAAAGGCGAATTTGCTGCCGATGATGCTACTGAAGGATATGGTTCTGCTCCGGGCGATGTTGTCAATATTGTAGGTCAAGAGTTGACATTACCAACTCCGCTTGCAGCAGGTGCTTCCATCTATTTGGCATGGAACTATTCTGTAAGTACCGGAACTTACACTTCTTACTCGCAAGGATTGGGTGTGGATAATATAAGCATTACAGCTGATGGAACTGTCAATTTGGCAACTACCGAAGCCGACAAGGGTACTCCGGTATCTGTAGTGTATTATACTCTTACAGGGGCTCAAATTGATGAACCTGCTGACGGCCAAACTTACATTCAAACTACTACTTACGACAGCGGAATCGTTGAAACTGTTAAACTAATCAAGAAATAAAGCTATTGTGTATTAGCCGGTATTAACGAAACAGTGAGGGTTTCACTCCAAGTGAAGCCCTCGCTTGTTTTTTTCGGATAATCGAAGCGTCATTGCAACGGGACGGAGATTCTGTAGGGACAGGTCGCGACCTGTCCGCATAAAAACCGAGGGTGTCTCAAAACAGAAAATTGAGGCAGCCTTGCTTATAAATTGTAAGTAAGAGTATGAAAAAAGGTGCGTAGCACCATAATCTTTGTAGCCGTGTGGCTTTAGCCCACGGATAAAATGTGAACACAAAATAGAACCGCGTAGCGGTGACATAATTCGCAATATAGCTATATGTCGCCGCTACGCGGCTTGTTTATGTGGATGCTTCTTTATCCGTGGGCTAAAGCCACACGGCTACAACCAACGGTCACGACCAAAGGGAGTAAAGATTATGGTGCTACGCACCTTTTCTATACAGTTACTTGCAATTTATAAGCAAGGCTGCCTCAATTTTCTGCTTTTGAGACACCCTGTGTTATTTCAAAAAGATGTGTTAAATAAATAATTCAGTTTACTGTTTTGTCTTATCATCAAATTTTTATAAATCTATTTTTGCACTAAAACGCGGAGACGCTAAAACGCAAAGGCGCAAAAGAGTTCTTTTTACTTTCATTGTTTTTTTAGTACATGACAAAAAGTTTTCAAATGAGAAAACACCGAAAGTGTTTTATTTTCATAATCCCTGCAAAGCTTACCCCGATTTTTCGGGGCGAAGCGCAGCTCAAAGAACAGACCCCGTCGGAAAGTCATAAGCAATCGTCGAACAAACTTTAGAAGTCATCGGACGGTCTTTAGGGGTCTGTTCATTAAACTGTGTCAACGGGGGAAAGCTAAAAACGATTAATTTTACAACCCCTAACACAGACAAAAGAATGGACAACAAAGAATTTAATTACAATAACTTTGAGCAAGAAGCCATCGAACAACTTCGTCAAG
>JAVBLE010000019.1:0-100421 GCA_031553685.1 Paludibacteraceae bacterium
ACGACAATAACGGTGTGCTATAGTCTATCGTACCTTTTGTCATTATCTTTTGTTTGAACCTTTAATCTATATTCGACATGGTGAAATGTTTATTTTTAAAACCGCCAAATAACCCCGCCATTTACCCCGATATTGTGAGCAGGCGTAATAGTAGTCAGCCTTTCTACAGGCTCGTTTGGGTCGAGGTTTAAAAGCGTATTGTCCCCTTCGGTTATCCTTTTGCGATGGTAAATCGTTTCCTTTTGCGATGCAGGTAAGCTCGACAGCATATCTATTCCGTTTACCTCATATCCGGTTACTTCCGAACTCTTTATTTTGTTGTTCATATTTTGTCCACTCACTTCCACAAAAACAGATAGCTTTTCACTCAAAGGGGCTTGTACTCCGACTGCACCCAAAAATCCCGGATCGAAGAAATTCACTATCTTTTCTTTTCTATACACAGTGCTTTGCATAATGGTGGTGGTGGTTTCTACCGTTCCGCCGTTCAGAATCGGGATAACCAGCCCGAAACGCGCATAAAGCTCCGTCTTGCTCCAAAAGTTATTTTTGCCCATAGCAAATGGAATCACCATTTTGATCGTAGGCGTGAGGTTAAAGTTGTGGTATTGTTCTATCTTTTCGTACGCAAGAACCGGCGTTTCAATCCGGTCGATGGATTTATTGAGCAATACACCGGCAGCATTTAGCTCTAAACCAAAGTATTGATTATACATTTTGCCGGCTCCAAGATTAAATAATAAGCCTTTTCCGGCACTGAGCCGTCCGCGTATTTTCCGTTCGAACGATGAGTAATCGTCAGCCATTTCGGTGCGGGTAGATTCGCTGCCGCCGAGGGGAATGCCATAACCGATACTTAATTTCCCATAATAACCTTGTGCTGATACTGATAAACAAAGGGATAGGAGAGAGGCGAAGAATAATTTTTTTTGCATAGATAAATTTAATTTTTGTGTTGCAAAAATATGTAAACTTATTGAAGTTATCATGTGTTGAAAATATTTTCTTTTATTTTTCAATTTCATAGATATGATTTGGTTTTAATATGCTTATTTTTCTTATTTTTGCGTTTCAAAAAATAACATAAACCTATAAAATCATTGTATGAACGAGAAAAAACACGAGGCGTTGATCTACCATGAAACGGGTAGGCCGGGGAAAATTCAGGTGGTGCCGACCAAACAGACTGCTACTCAAAAGGATTTGGCTTTGGCATATTCGCCGGGGGTGGCACAACCTTGCTTGGAAATTCAAAAAGACGAATTAGAGGCTTATAAATATACAGCCAAAGGAAATTTGGTGGCTGTGATTTCGAATGGTACTGCGGTACTTGGATTGGGCGATATCGGCACATTGGCAGGGAAACCGGTAATGGAGGGTAAAGGATTGTTGTTCAAGATATTTGCCGATATTGATGTGTTTGACATTGAGGTGGATGAGAAGAATATCGACAAGTTTGTGGATGTGGTAAAAGCGATTGCACCAACATTTGGTGGAATTAACCTGGAAGATATCAAAGCACCCGAATGTTTCGATATTGAAGACAGGCTGAAAGAAGCCCTTGATATTCCGTTGATGCACGACGACCAGCATGGTACAGCCATTATTTCGTCTGCCGGATTACTCAATGCATTGGAAATCACCGGAAAGAAAATTGAGGAGGTAAAAATCGTTGTAAATGGGGCAGGAGCGGCTGCAAATTCATGTACAAGTTTGTATATGGCTTTGGGTGCCAAACTCGAAAATATTGTAATGTGCGACTCTAAAGGAGTTATCAACAAGCAGCGCACCGACTTGAACGATCGTAAGAAACCGTTTGCAACTTCGCGCACAATTACTACTCTTGAAGAAGCCGTCAAAGATGCTGATGTGTTCCTTGGCTTGTCGGTTGCCGGCGTATTGAGCAAAGAAATGGTGAAATCGATGGCAGCAAATCCGATTGTGTTTGCCCTGGCAAATCCTAATCCCGAAATTTCTTACGAAGACGCTATGGAAGCGCGTCCTGATATTTTATTCGCTACAGGTCGTTCGGATTATCCGAATCAGATTAACAATGTGTTAGGCTTCCCTTACATCTTCCGTGGAGCGTTGGATACGATGGCGACTAAAATCAACGAAGAAATGAAACTGGCGGCTGTAAAAGCGTTGGCTCAATTAACTAAACTACCTGTTCCTAAAGTGGTTTGTGATGCTTATAATGACCAATCATTAGCATTCGGAAGCACTTATATTATCCCAAAACCGTTTGACCCCCGTTTGCTGGAAGAAGTTTCGACTGCTGTGGCTCAGGCTGCAATTGCCTCGGGCGTTGCCCGCAAAACAATTACCGACTGGGATGGTTATAAAGCCGAACTTCGCTGCCGTATGGCTTTGGTTAATTCGGATAAGAAATATCCATATTTTATTGGGAATTGGGAATAAAATATTACAAAATGATATGAAAAAAGGAAGTCGATTGGCTTCCTTTTTTGTTTATTGTGGTATTTGTCCAATGTTACAACAAGAAAACTAAGGTGCAGCACTGCCGGCGCGGTTTTGCAAGCATAAGTGTTCGAAACCTTGCTTTTCGGGTTGAAAACCCTTGTTAATCCAGCCCAACGGTGGTCATTGAGCAAAGTCGAATTGAAAATCATGACCAACGGGAATAAATGCAACGCCTTGGGTTGAAATATGGTAACCGCCATAAATCGGGCTGCAAGCCCAGCATAATCTAATTCAATATAAATTGCCCCTTGCAGGGCGCGTATTTATTAGATTACATGTACCCCAAGGCGACACTTCGCTTGCCGTTGGGCTGGGTTCAATCCAAATTATGTTTAAGTTTACAAAACAAATTATTGATATATTTTTATCGGTTCAGATTGCTTCGTTCCTCGCAATGACGCTTCAGTTAGCAGTCGTCTTTGCGAGGAACGAAGCAATCTCTGACTAATAGAATTTATGTTTGCAAAATATATCATTAATTGCTTTTAATTACTTAAAATTGTAATTCTTTTCAATTTGCTTCACAGTCTCTTTGTATTATTCTAAAATACAAATAATTTCCTTTTTTATTACCTTAATTATCTGTCTATTACAAAATAATTCAAAAAAATATGCATTTTTATATGAAAATATTTGGATTATATGAAATTATACTGTATATTTGCAGTGTGATTAAATAAAAGAAAGGATAAATATATGTAGAAAAGCAAAAGAAACCCGAAAAACTTACAGAAACAAACCAACGAGGTATTTTGAAGATGCAATTTAGCCGGCAAAACATCTTCCCAACTGTCCTCCAAAAACTTCGTAAAGCGAAAATCACTCTTCGGAGTACTACGAAAAGCCTTTTTCGCCTTGCAAACACTCTTCCCCGGAGCGGGAAAACCCTTCGCAGGGTTACGAAATGTTTTCCCTCGTCAGGGAAGACCTTTTGCAGCATTGCGAAGCACTTTCCCCAACGAGGGAAGATACTTTGCAGCCTTACGATACATTTTCCCCACGAGGGAAAACTATTTGCAACCCTGCAATGCAAATTCCCCAACAGGGAAAAGTAATTTACAACCTTACAACGGTTTTCCCCAAAGAGGGAAAACATTTTACACAAATGAAAATAAAATTTAATTCACTTTTAAAATAAAAACACATGAAATTTTTAGTATTACATATCAAAAATCTGCGTAATGCAGAACATTTTCAGTTGATGACTGAATTCAGGGATTTAATTGCAGCTATTGGGGCTGTCAAGTTGAACATAAACAAACTGTTTGTCTTTTTCCTTTCTTTGATCGACAGGGAGGACGAATGCCTGCTCTTTATACGCAAGAGCCATTATACGAAAGGGATAAGGGAGGAAAACCGGATGCGCGACCTTCTGTTCAGAGGGCTGTACGAAACGGTAGAGGCGGCTACGCGCCACTTTGATGCCCAGAAGGCTGAAGCCGGCCGACTGCTCAAGATTTTGTTCGACACATACGGAAACCTGGCAAAAAAACCGGCCGACGAGAAAACGGCGAGTATTTTTAACCTGCTGCAGGAACTGGAAGGGAACTATGCTGCGCAAGTGCAGGAAGCGGGTGTTGGCGACTGGATTGCCGAACTTAA
This sequence comes from Paludibacteraceae bacterium, assembly GCA_031553685.1. Lineage (GTDB taxonomy): Bacteria > Bacteroidota > Bacteroidia > Bacteroidales > Paludibacteraceae > JAFGVL01. Next base: position 4,087 of record JAVBLE010000019.1, read on the forward strand.
GTTGAGAAACGCGAAGTACGACGGGCTGGTGAAAAACCGGGATGCCGAATCGGCAGGCCGGGCACGAGAAAACATGGTGGCTGTGCGTAAGGAGATTGATGAGCAATACCGCAGGATAATCCAGGCGGTTGAGTCGCTGCTTGCACTTTGCGACAATGACCAGGAGGCGGCTAATTACCAAAGGCTTATTGGCGAAATGAATGCGGTAATTGTTCGCTATAAAGCTCGCTTGACTCAGCGCGCGGGTAAGGGTAAAAATAAAACCGGTGATGCTGTACCTGTAAATGACGAAATTAATTAAAATGCGGATATTCCATTGACCGTGATCTCAATTTGCAGGATTATATTACTCCTCAAGGTCATGATTGTTAATTCGGAGTGCGGCTTTAAGTCGCACTCCGAATCATTATGGGTACTGTGAGCCAATACAAGAGGCTGTGAGGAAGTCAGGGTTTCACTTCAAGTGAAGCCCTGACTTTTTTGCAAGACTATAAAGGTGCGTAGCACCATAATCTTTACTCCCTTTGGTCGTGACCGTTGGTTGTAGCCGTGTGGCTTTAGCCCACGGACAAAGAAGCATCCATATAAACAAGCCGCGTAGCGGCGACACATAGCTATATTGCGAATTATGTCACCGCTAGGCGGTTCTATTTTGTATTTACATTTTATCCGGGGGCAAAACCCACACGGCTACAAAGGTTTCGGTGCGCTGCACCTGTTACTTACAAATCGTAAGTTGCAAAAATAATATTTTGACTTTTGATACAGCCTCTTTTTTTTATACTTTTGAGAAACAGTAACGAATTAGAGTGGAAGAAGCCCTTAAAGAAATAAAGGAAACCTTTTGTGGGGTTTCCTTTACTTTTTAGATTCTTTGGGCAAATCTTATTTGCGCTTTGTCTTTATTGGTTTATTTGAGTTGCTGGCATTTGCCGCTCTGAATTCAGCAATTTTTTGATCTAACTTTCCGGTTTTCTTATCATGCAAAAGCATGGTTTGAATTTCGGCAGGAGTGTAGGCATTCAGATTGCCGGGTTTCACTACGGTTTGAGTTTCGGTGTCGCCGAATTGTTTTATGGTGGCTGAGCGTAATTTGGGCGAAATTGAAGGCATATTTTGTGCTACACCATTTACAAATTCGAGTGGCTTGCCATTGGCAGAGATGAAATAGAAATTGTTATTTTCGTTTGCTTCGGCAATCTTGTTGTAGGCGTCTGCCATTATTAGTAAATAATATTTTCCAGTAATATTCGGCATTTTATAATTGATTTGGAAGCCATTGCTGCCAAATTTATCTGCTCCGGCTATTTTTCCTGGTTCTATTTCAGTATTGTTCCAACAGGCGTTTAAAGCAGAAGTATTTGTGTAATTTCCGAAATCGCCTAAATTTCCAAATTCATTGGTATAATAATCTTCGTAAAGAATTCCATAATCATTCGCTTTGGTTGCATTGTAATACATATAGGTAACCGACCATTTTTGTGATGGATAAATCGTAATTAAACCAGAATTGACAACATTATATGAGAAACAACGATAAGTTGGATCAGTTGCTTCTGTGTTAGCCCAATCTTCGGCAGAATAGGTTGCCAAATCGTAATCCGAACTTTGTTCAGCAATAACGGCGGCTCTTTTTGTACTTGCATTTTCGGCTACGAAAGCTGCAAAACAAAATTTATTGAAAAAATAATCGTAATCTACCCAAATATCCCCATTATTGCCCCACGATGTTCCCCACGAATTGCGCACAAGGAAAGCACTTTTTGTGTTATCATATCCGATAACAACCATAGCATGATAAGCGTGTTGCATTCCGGGATTGTTGTAAGTATCGTCATATATAACAGAAGAGCCTTTCCAAGTCATAAAATTATCACCCAATTTTGCGCCAATGGCTATCGGACGATCGGCACTCAAATACCCTTGAAAGTTCTTTAATTCCATACCTCCTTTAGACCCGTTTTCATTATAGGCTATTTTACGGTAATTGGTTAGTTTGTTGCTGCTATCGCCTTTGCCCGACCCCGAGCAACCTCCCATATTAGTATATGGAACAGAACTCATTGACGAACAGCCGCTTGAAATCAATACATCCAATGCCGGAGCAAAATTTGTTCCATTACAATTACTGCCTTTACTTCCCGAAGGAATGGCTAAAAATAAGTCTTTCGGGCTTGTTTGGTTTGAAGTTGCCGCTAAATCTTTGGCAGTCCAACCATAGTCGATCGCATTTAAAGCCGTTTTTAGATTGTAACCGGTCGACCATGTTATACAAGTCCCATAGTCGCCCTGATCGCCGACAGGAGGGAAATATTTTGCTAAATTAACAGATGATTTTACTGTTTCATCACCATCATACGGGGTTATATCTCCGGGGATGCCGTCCAAATCTTCTTCACTTTGCAACCATCCTGTTTGACTTAAAATATATGACAAAACATCGATTGCCGTATTCAAATCTTCTTCGCTACAGCTTTGGACAGTCAGTGTAAGGGTAGTTATCCCAATAAAAAATAGAATAATTTTTCGTTTAATTTTACAAATCATGATATTTAAAGTTTATTTATTTTTAATGAAAAATGTTTTAGAGAAATCAGGAGCTTTATTAACCCCGTTTGTATCGATATTATCAAAGAAACCGGCATTTTCAAAATTGGGTTCTTCGGCAAATGTCGTATTTACAAAATCGACCGAATCGTAAAATTTTGCACGCATAAATCCGGTTTGTTTTTCAAATTTAGCATAATTGAATGAAGCCCTATTATTTACATGTATCATATCGAAAATGGCATTTTTGGCAAATGTAGCATTATTAAAAAGCAGTTTTCCTTGTATCGAAGTTTCTTGAAATATAGCTCTTTCGGCAAAAGATGCATCGGTAAAATTTAGATTTCCTTGAAATGCTGCATAATTCATATTGAAGGCTTGTTCTGCGGTTATTTCAGCAAAAAAACTGTCTTTTGCCCAAACTGAAAAATTATTGAAGCTGGTATTTTTTCTGAATTTTGATTTACTGAAATTCACAGCACCGAAAACAACCGAATTTTCAAAGTTTACATCGCCTCTAAAATCGCAGTTCAGGAACACAAGATTGTTTTTGAATACTGTTTGTACAGGCAAAGATTGTTTCACTCCATTAGCTGTTACTTTGCCCATAAAAACGCAATCGCTGAAGAAGATGTTCGATTTTATTTCTGTTTGCAAAGAGTTTGCATTTAAAATCATCAAGTTATCGTCCGAAGAAGTAAAGTCCAAATCATCTAAGATAATCTTATTGGTAATTTGAACATGTTTTCCATTTTTGATAGTTTTCAGGATTTCGGAAGCTTTGATTTCTTGCTTGTCTTCGGCATGTGTGCACGAAAGGCAAAGAAAAGAAGTGAACGCTAAGAGAATAATTTTTCGCATGTTTTTATTTATTAACAGTTGGATACAAAAATAGTCAATATTTGAATAGAAACTCAAAATATTGACTATTTAAATGATTTATTTATCCAGATTAATTCATCTTTTGAATAATTTCCATTCCTACATTGATCGCTTTTTCATTCATTGGGATAAGATGGTGATGGCGTTCGGGCAAGGATTTTTTCAAACCTAACAATACGCTTTCTATCTTCACTACCGGACGAATTTTCAAGAATCCACCCAAAATAATCATATTAAATGTTTTGGCGGCATTCAATTCTACCGATTTATTCATTGCGTCGATACGGTAAATATTAATGTCGGATCGGGTAGGAGGTACCGTAATTCCGTAACCGTCGTAAATCAATGTTCCGCCGGGTTTTACGGTTTTTTCAAATTTATCCATCGATTGTTGGTTCAGGATAATGGCGGTATCGTATTGGTTCAGAATGGGTGAACTGATACGGCTATCGCTCACAATAACAGTAACATTGGCCGTTCCGCCGCGTTGCTCAGGACCGTACGAAGGCATCCACGAGACTTCTTTATCTTCCATCAATCCCGAATAGGCTAAAATTTTGCCCATCGACAAAACTCCTTGTCCGCCAAATCCGGCTATAATTATTTCTTCAGTCATTTTTTAAGATTTTGAGAGTAAAGACCGCTTTGCTAAAAGAATAAAGATAGAAATCTTTGAGTCTTTTGTCTTTGCTCTTTGTTCTACATTAAATATCTTTTAAATCTCCAAGCGGATAAGCCGGGAACATATTTTCGACCATCCATTTGTTGGATTGATCGGGAGTCATTTTCCAGCCCGACGAACAGGTTGAAACTACTTCTACAATGGATGTTCCTTTGCCTTCGGCAGAGTTTTCGAATGCTTTACGAATGGCTTTTTTGGCTTTTTGCACTGCTGGCGATGTGTGTACGCTTTGGCGTGTAACATAACGAGTGCCTTCCAAGCGAACCAATAAATCGGTTATATTCAATGGATAACCATTTAATTCTGTGTTACGACCATAAGGGCAAGTTGCCGTTTTCATACCGGGTAGGGTAGTGGGCGCCATTTGTCCGCCGGTCATACCGTAAATACCATTGTTGATAAATACGATTACAATGTTTTCGCCACGATTGCAGGCATGAATGGTTTCGGCAGTACCGATAGCCGCCAAGTCGCCATCACCTTGGTAGGTGAACACATACTTGTCCGGTTGAAGGCGTTTGATAGCCGTTGCCAATGCCGGAGCACGCCCATGAGCGGCTTCCTGGAAATCGACATCCAAATAATTGTAAGCAAACACGGCACAACCCACCGGCGCTACACCGATTGTTTTTTCCTGAATGCCCATTTCTTCGATTACCTCGGCAATCAATTTGTGTACCACCCCGTGGCTACAGCCCGGACAATAGTGCATTGGCGTATCGTTCAATACCTTTGATTTGGCATATACCAAATTTTCGGGTTTTATTATATCTTTTGCTGTCATATCAGAAACCCCCTTTAATCCCCCAAAGGGGGAATCTTGGTTTATAGTTTGTTTTATTTTTTGATTTTTTGCTTACAAATCCAGAGGATTTGAATATTTATAGAACTCTTCTTGTAAGGCGATACGACTCCTTTGGAGTCGAACTGTAATCGATAACCAATTCTATAAATATGTGAACCCACTGGGTTCATTCTTAAATATAAAATTGAAAACAGATATTCAATTATTTTTGCAATATATAATTAAATTAGTACCGCAAAGTCCCCCTTCGGGGGATTTAGGGGGCTACATTAATTGTTTTTTCAACGCATCTACCACTTCGTCCGGAGTAGGGATAATACCCCCCAAACGACCGTAAAATTCTACCGGTATTTTACCGTTTACAGCCAGGCGAACATCTTCTACCATTTGTCCGGCACTCATCTCTACAGACATAATACCTTTGATTTTGCCCGAATTAGCATATTCTTGCAATTTCACGGTTGGGAAGGGCCACAAGGTAATCGGGCGAAGTAACCCAAGTTTAATCCCTTGTTCGCGAGCAATTTCGATCGATTTTTGACAAATACGAGCCACTGCTCCAAAAGCAACCACAATATATTCGGCGTCTTCGCAATTTATTTCTTCGAAAAGAACTTCATTTTTTTCTATCTCGCGATATTTAGCTTGAAATTTCAAGTTGCGCTTTTCCATATTGATGGCTTCGAGTTCGAGCGAAGTAATCACATTCGGTTTGCGGCTTTCAGGTTTTCCCCAAGTGCCCCAAGGTGAAATGCGTTTCACTTCCTCGTCAGTCCAACGCGGTTTGAAAGGTGGAAGAACCACTTTTTCCATCATCTGACCGATAACTCCATCTGCCAAAATCATAACCGGATTTGAATATTTGAAAGCCAAATCGAAACCTAAACATGTATGATCAGCCATTTCCTGCACCGAAGCAGGAGCAAGGACAATTAGTTTGTAATCGCCGTGTCCGCCACCTTTAACCGATTGGAAATAGTCGGCTTGGCTTGGCTGGATCGTTCCCAATCCGGGACCTCCACGCATTACATTCACAGCCAAACAAGGCAGTTCAGCTCCGGCAATATATGATAAACCTTCTTGTTTCAGGCTCATACCCGGGCTTGATGAAGAAGTCATCACTTTTTTACCACAACCGGCGCCGCCATATACCATATTAATAGCAGCCACTTCGCTTTCGGCTTGGAGCACGACCATGCCGGTAGTTTCCCATGGTTTTTCGTCCATCAATGTTTCCATGATTTCGGATTGCGGCGTAATCGGATAACCGAAGTAACCATCGCAACCGCAACGGATAGCCGCATGAGCAATGGCTTCGTTGCCTTTCATCAATTTTATTTCTTCACTCATAATATATTAATTCATAATTAGCCAATTTGATAATTAGCAAATTCGGAAATTTTTATTTTGCTACACAAAATGCATTTCATTTGCTAATCTGCTAATTGGCTCATTTGCCAATTTATTCGTTGATTTTTACTTTATAAACCATAATACATCCATCCGGACAAACATACCCGCAGGCTGCACAACCAATGCATTCTTCGGCGTTTTCGGCATAAGCATAATTATATCCTTTGGCATTCACTTCTTTCGACATCGCCAACACATCTTTCGGGCAAGCCACCACGCAAAGTTCGCAGCCTTTACATCTTTCGGTGTTCACCACCACAGCTCCTTTTATTTTTGCCATACTTAATATTATTCTAATTGTTCTTTTTGAAAAAACGCTGCAAAAGTAGTAAATATTTACGGTTTTTACATGCTGTTTTCTTTATTATTTAAAGCAAAAACAATCTTTTATTATGAAATGTTCATTTTTAACCCTCGTTCCAAAAATTCCACATACCTATTTTTAAAATTTTGTGGAGAAATAATCCGAAAATCGCCTGTATGTTTAAGCAATTCGAGCAGGAAATCGTAGGTTTGGTAAACATATAAACTGACGCGGATTTCGTCCTCATTTTCTAATAAAATTTGCTGCGAATGGTGCAAAGGGTAGGATTTGATATACCGTCCTTTCATTGGGGTAAATGACAGGACGATTTCTTCCAGCGGTGCGGTTGGCTCGTACACAATGCCGAAACAATCGCGGTAACGCTCAAAAACAGACGGTTTTTCCTTCGTTTTAAATATTTGTGTGGTAACACTCAGGTTTTCCATGCGATCGAGCGCAAAGGTGCGGAAATCGTCGCGCTCCGTGCAGTGCGCCAACAAGTACCAACGACCGATACTTTCCTTCAATCCCAACGGGCGAACCTGCCGAGCCTCCCAATCCGAACCGCTAAACTTGTTGTAATCGAACTGTACTTCTACTTTGCTGCGAATGGCTTGCAGCAGCGGATAAATCTGCTTCACGCCTTTGGGCTTGCGCGTTTCGAGTTGCACATATTTATTTAGGTCCGTTTGCGCGTTGAACGCCATAAACAGCTCAAACGACTCCAATGCATATTCTGCTACTTCGCCCGCTTCAATTTCATTATTTATATAGTACACATTGCCGGCGCGGCGGTTGCAAAGGATTTCAATATTATAGGTCGAAGCAATATCGGCAACATCGCGCAGGAAAGTGCGTTTGCTCACGGTTAAATCATAATCGACCGATTGGCTGGCGAGATACTCCCGAATTTCCTCGAACGAAGCTTTGCCACGATTACGCAAAAAGCTGATAATTGCGTGGTGGCGTTGGGTGATGTCTATTTGTGCCATGTGGTTTTATTTATGATTTAGAACTATTCGAAGATTTCGAATAGTTCAAGCTGAAATAATTGTATCACGGTTGTAAAAGTTTGTATTGTAATTTTTATCATCATTTGCAGTTGTTCGAAAAATTCGAATAACTGATTTTGCCATTTGTTGTAGTTGTTTCCAAAATGGAAATAACTGATTTTTTCTACAAATCTACAAAAATATTTTTCAAAGTGTCATACTTTGGCGTTTTGTCTGCTTTTCTTTGCAGGAATTTAGATAGTGAGATGGTGAAATAGTAAGCAAGCGAGCAAAATTACTAACCTACTCACCCTTCACCATCTCACTATCTAAACTTGCAACAGCCCAAAAGAGCAAAAAACATTTCTTAATGTGAAAAAATAACTATATTTGTCTCGCCGAAAAAACTCGGCAGACATATTATTTTTAAACATTTGAAAGTGTTTAACTTCATTCTCTCAGGTAAAATCTAGTAAATTTTTAAGAAGGGGAATAAGTACAAATGCTCTCATGCCGATAGGCGTGGGGCTGTTGCTTATTTTACTTCAAGGGTTTTACTAGAGCCTACCTGATAAAATAAGTTAATAGTTCCCACGCTTTCTGTTTTTATACAATTAATCAAAATCATTTTTCTTCCTGTTGGGAATTGGGGAGAGTAAACAAACACACAAAGTTGCGCCCGACACAAATCAGGGATTAAAACATGAAAACAAAAATAAGTAGATTTATGATGCTGCTATTGTTATCGGCAGTTATGCTTAGTTGTGGAAAAGATGATGAAATTGAAAGCGTGGATAATAATAACAATGAGAATAACAACGAAAAAACAGAATTGAAAGTGCAATTTTCCAATCCTCAAGCACTATTATTAAAGAAAAGTACTTTGCGGTCTTCGAGTGGAGAAAACACAACAACTCTATTTCAACTCGATGACAAAGGGAATGTATCACCCGTTATTGAAGGAATATCTATAAATGAGGCAACGCCATTTTCGGGAGGTGTAGTAATCTCATTATATGATAACGGCTATAATATTGAACAATATATTATTTATTTGGATAATACTTATTGGAAATTACCTGATGGTTTTAGCAGCAAGTTTATTGGTGAAAATGAAGATGGCGATTTGATTTTTGCCGATGCTTCCATAGTTAGAAAAGGAGCAAAGAAACTTGAGAAATTACAGACAGCAATAGATTCTCCAAGAGTACAATCTATGTCTGGCAATTTTGTAGTTCTGGAAGGTGGTCATGGTTCGATTTACCAAATTCTCAACACAGCAAACAATGTGCGTTATAATATATTCGGCTGTAATGGACCTCGCATAGTAGCTCTCAATAAGGAAAAAGCTTTAATCAATGATTGTCAAGAAAATGCTCTTATTGATATGAACACAGGGGTTCGCTCTAAAGCAGATATTGGGAGCTGGAATGGTGAAGATATATATATGAAAAACGGTGCTATTATTATGAGTCAAGGATTGGCTGGAACTTCTGGGTATGGAATTGGTTTTCTTGATATATACGGAAAATTGACTGTTATTTCTGGTGGATTTAATCCCGGCTCTGGAGGTTATTATAGCGACAATCGCGTATTATTTGTGTCGGACAATCATTATATCGTTAGAGAATTAGCTCAAATTTCAGTTGTAAAGAAAGGCGAATCGACCAAGAAAAGTATCTTGACGGGATATAATGTAGTGAAAATTTCGGTAAAAGGAGATAATGTGTATTTCATAGCCGAAGATAATTTAGGCAAAAAGATGACCGGCTTTTATTCTTTAAAAACAGAAAATGTATTCTTGGTAATCTCCCAAGAGGAATTTGACGAAATATTTGCATTTTAAAACAATAATCAAATCAATTAAAATTTAAACAAAATGGGAAACTTTATTAACGAGATTTTCAAAGCGACAGCCAAATCATACGAAAATATTTTGAGCCGGTATTATCCATCGCATGGCTCGAACGGTTTTACGGAGCGAAACCTTACTTTTAATTTCTCACACAATTATTTGACCGGAAATCCAGAAGCGATTATCTGGCAAGAATGTCCTTTGAAAGAAAAGGGACATTTTGATACACTAATAATTGATGAGAACAAGAAAAGTGTTATTGTGATAGAGGCAAAACGCTTGCAAAGCGATGGGAAGAAAGAATCTATCGAAGCGGATTCTAAGCGAATAAAAGAGAAATATCATGAGATTAATGGCATAGAAAAATATGCTGGTTATCAAAAATATGCTTTACTGCTAGTTGATGCGTGGGTATCGAAAGAGCGGGTAGAAAAGGACAACCGCCACAAATTACTGCATGAATTTGCTTCTGCAGAATCAATCTCAGAAATAAAAATCAATTTTGATTGCTCCGAGAGATATTATTTGGCTTATAAGCTTCAAGAAATTTAGAATATGAATAAAAAATTATTATTATGGCTGATAGCCATATTGTTTACATCAGGCAGTTTTGCTCAAAGTGGATGGCTTAATGCAACTGTTAGTTGGTCTATATCAAGTAATAAACTCACGATTACTGGAACTGGTGTAATCCCCAATTACACTTATCCTTCGGATAAAGCGCCATGGGATGGATATTCTATTACTTCGGTAGTAATAGGTACAGGTATAACCAATGTTGGTAATGATGCATTTTTTAATAAATCAACCATTACTTCGATTAGTTTACCATATACAGTAAAAACGATTAGAGATAATGCGTTTAAAGGATGTTCAGGTCTTAGTTCTATTTCTATTTCAAGCTCGTCAGAATTGACGAGTATTGGGAATGGTGCGTTTTCAAATTGTTTAAAGCTTGCCGCTATTGATATTCCTAGCAGTGTTACGAATATTGGGGAAGGGGCTTTTGAAGGGTGTTTTGCCTTAACAACCGTTACTATCCCTGTCGGCGTGACAACTATTTCTACGAGTACTTTTGATTACTGTACAGGTCTAACTTCAGTTACTATACCCAATACAGTAACCAGTATCGGTAACTTGGCATTTCGGTCTTGCCATAAACTCACTTTAGTTACACTGCCAAGTAGTGTAACCAGTATTGGTGTTGATGCTTTTAAGAGTTGTACAAATCTTAAAACAATGCAAATTTTAGGCGATGTAACTATTGGGAAAGATGCTTTTTGGGGATGCAATAATATTACTTATTTAACTATCTCTAGCACTATGAGCAGGAATTACTTTCAAAATTTTTTTGATATCACCAAAATATCCACCCTTAAAATTGTTCCCGGGAAAACGAAAGATATTAACAATAATACATATGGATTTTTTACGGAATTAACCACATTGATTGTTGCCGATGGTATTGAAAGTATTGGTAATGCAGCTTTTCGAGGGTGTGATAAATTAACTTCTGTTACAATACCCAATACAGTAACAAACATTGGTAATTTGGCATTTCAGTATTGCCATAAACTTACTAATCTTGATTTACCTGCCAATTTGATTAGTATTGGTGATGGAGCTTTTGACCTTTGTGATGGGCTTACTTCTATCGAAATACCTGATGGTGTAAAAAGTATTGGTTATGGAGCTTTCTCTGGATGTGATGGGCTTACTTCCATTACAATCCCCAATAGTGTAACAGATATTGGTGGTTCTGCTTTTAGCTATTGCAATAAGCTTTCTAAAATTGATTTATCCACCAATTTGAAAGCGATTAACGATGCTACTTTTGTTTGCACTGCATTGACATCCATTACAATTCCCAATAGTGTAACACACATTGGAGAGGCAGCATTTGGTGCTACCGGGATTACTTCGTTAGCTCTTCCAAAAAGTGTTACAAACATTAGTGAACGGGCTTTCCGTAGTAGTTCTATTGCTTCTATTGCAATAGATCCCGACAATCAAAATTATAGTACTAATGATGGTGTTTTATTTTCCAAAGATGGAGAAACGCTAGTTTGCTATCCTCCCAAGAAGCTTGACGCAAGTTATGTTGTTCCGGATAATGTAACAAGCATTGGTAACTATGGATTTGAAGAGTGTACCTTATTAAACTCTATAAAACTACCCAATAGTTTAAATACAATTGATAGACTAGCTTTCGTTAAATGTTCCAATCTTCTTTCGATAGATATTCCTGATGGCGCAACAAGTATTGGTTATTCAGCTTTTGAGGATTGTACATCTCTCGAATCGGTTAAAATACCAAGTAGTATAACAAATATTGATCAACAAGTTTTTCGTAATTGTAGCAATTTGCAGGAAATATCTGTTTATTGGCAAATTCCTTATCGTTTTTGGGATTCTGATTATCCTTTTGCTTTAGTTCCTACTGCTACCTGCAAATTGAAAGTGCCTGTAGGTACAGGTAATCTTTATCGTGCTGCAAATTATTGGAAAACACTTCAAATAGAAGAAGTCTCTGATAACACTACAGATATTATTCCTGTCAAACAAATAGGGGAAATTATTATCAACAATGGAGTATTGCAAATAAAGCAAGCCGAAGATTATACCCTACACATATATACAACACAAGGTAATATGATTTACACTAAAGCCAATATAGAAGGCAATGAAAATATCAATATTTCGAGTTGGGCAAGTGGAATATATCTGACAGTACTGCAAAATGCCACTCATAGATTCATTCAAAAGATAATTATAAAATAAAAAACTCATTAAAACAACAATCAATTTTCAAATCAATTAAATTTAAAACAAAATGGAAAATAAACACAAGCAAGCCATCCCAGCCGAAGTGTTGGCAGATGTGCAAAAGAAAATCAATGAAGCAGCCTAAAAATAATCTCAACGCCACACTTCTATTCGAAAAGTGTGGCGTTTTTTATATAGATATGCAAAATTAAATTTCCCTACTCAAATTCCAAGCCTGCACATGGCGGGTACTTTGAAATTACATTTGCGTAAGGCTGTGAAATTTTCTTCCATACTCGAAAATTTCATCAAAAACATAAGAATTTTCTTTTATACTCGAAAATATATGCAAATGAGTTTTTTAAATAGAGTGATTTAACCAATCCAATATGAAATGATATACATTCAATCGTTCTTTCTCATTCAAAACCTCATGGCGCATATTGTCAAAAAGTTTTATTGAAACATCTTTTACGCCGGCTTTTTTCAATAAATCAGCCGTTTCGGTAACACCTTTTCCATAATCGCCCACAGGGTCGTTTGCACCCGAAACCAGCAGAACGGGTAGGGTAGAGGGCACTCGTTCAGCCCATTGCTTGCCGGTTGTTTCGCGCACCAACGAAAATAATTCGAGAAAAGCACTGTTGGTAAATACGAAGCCACAAAGAGGGTCGTTCAGGTAGTTTTGTACATTCTCAGCATTCGCACTCAACCAATCGAAAGCAGTTTTATGATTTTTGATTTTGCGATTAAAATTGCCGAAAGCCAGTTTATTGAGCAAAGTTCCTTTGGACTTTTTTCCACAGCATTTTATCGTCAGTTTGGATAAAAATACAGCTAATCCTATCAACGAATTGCGCCCATTTGTACCCACTAAAATTGCTCCAAATAACTCTGAACCATAGCGAGTTATATAACTTCGAACCAAAAATGAACCCATGCTATGCCCAAGCAAGAAAAACGGTTTATCAGGATGGTTTGTTTTAGCTATTTGAGTCAGTGTATAAAGGTCATTTACTACATTTTCGCGCCCTTTTCCGGCACCGAAATATCCCAAATCTCCTTGCGCATTCAACGATTTTCCATGCCCTGCATGATCGTTTCCATACACGACAAAGCCTTGCTCTGTCATAAATCGGGAAAACTCGTCGTATCGCTCAATATGTTCAGCCATGCCGTGTGCTATTTGCAATACGGCTTTGATCGAATTTATATCATCGGGCTGCCAACAAATGGCATGAATTTCATGTTCGCCGTTGGCAGAAGGGTAGGAGAAGGATTTTTTCATTAGTGAGATGTTTTCTAAACAAATATATTTTTTACTTTTGTGAAAAATTATAAAAAGAATTCTATGACAGAAAATCAATTGAATTTATCTAAAGATGACACTATTGAAGCTAAAAAAGAACGAAAGAATTTTTTAATTGATTTTTATTCACAGTGGATTGCAGAAAACTTAACCAAACAAATTTTCAATAAATCGTTGAATGATTTTATACATGTACGCTTCCTATCCATACAAGAAACAGCAGGACATGCTTCACACACCTATAAATCGACTGTTGCAGTTACTTATCTCACCGAAATATTGGAAAATGCAAAATTTGTATCAAGTGTAAAAACTAAACCTGAAAATAAAAATCAACAACGATTTTCTGAAATTCTCGTTATGGAATATCATAAAGAAATTTTTGGAAAAATCAAATTGACTGTTGGAGTTTTGAAAGGAAGCAAACAAAAAATACAATATTGCATCACAGCAATAGAATAAAAGAAACGGCTAAAAACCCGCGAAACCCCGCAATAGTTATTAGCCGTTCTAAAAATCAATACAAAGATACAATCATTTTTCTAATAAAGAATAAATTTTATTTCTATTTTTTATCTCCTTTCCAAAAGCACCACATTCTCCACATGGTGCGTGTGTGGAAACATATCCACAGGTTGCACGGCAGTTACGCGGTATTTTTCGCCCATGAGGGACAAATCGCGGGCTTGTGTGGCAGGATTGCAACTTACATACACAATGCGTTGCGGTTCGGCAAACAAGATGGCGTTTATTACATCATTGTGCATGCCGGCTCGAGGAGGGTCGGTAATGATAACATCGGGTTTACCATGCTGCTCGATAAACGATTGATTGAGAATATCTTTCATGTCGCCGGCATAGAAAAGCGTGTTTTCTATGTGGTTGATTGCCGAATTTACTTTGGCGTCTTCGATCGCCTCGGGAACATACTCAATACCAATTACTTTACGCGCTTTCTTTGCCACAAAATTGGCAATTGTGCCTGTTCCGGTATAGAGGTCGTACACTAATTTGTTGCCGGTCAGGTTAGCAAAATTTCGGGTGATTTTATACAGTTCGTAGGCTTGCTCGGAGTTGGTTTGGTAAAACGATTTGGGTCCGATTTTGAACTTCAAACCTTCCATTTCTTCAAAAATATGATCAGCACCTTTGTACACCAAAACTTCCTGATCGGTAATTGTGTCGTTTGCCTTGCTGTTGATAACATAGAGTAGGGAAGTGATCTCGGGAAGGCTTTCGGCAAGGTATTTTAGCAGCTTTTCTTGCTTATTTTCATCCTTGTAAAAGAAAATTACTATAACCATCAATTCGCCTGTGGTAGAAGTGCGAATTATCATATTTCGAAGTAGTCCTTCTTGTCTTCGTAAATCGAAAAATGAAAAATCGTTTGCCAAAGCAAATTCGCGCACGGAATTTCGGATTTGGTTCGAAATATCATCTTGCAACCAACATTTTTTAATGTCTAAAACCTTATCAAAAAGTCCGGGAATGTGAAAACCGACTCCGTTTAAACTTTTTTCATCATGCTCCAATTTCATTTCGTCTGAAGACAGCCAACGGCGATTTGAAAATGTAAATTCTAATTTATTGCGGTAAAAGGTTGTTTTTGCGGAGCCGAGAATAGGAGAGAGGGCAGGCAAATCGATTTTCCCGATACGAACAAGATTATCGACCACTTGCTGTTGTTTGTATTTGAGTTGCTCGGTGTAAGGGAGCATTTGCCATTTGCAGCCGCCACATGTGCCGAAATGTTCGCAAAAAGGCTCGATACGGATGTCGGAATATTTGTGAAAGTTGATTACACGGGCTTCTAGGAAACTGCTTTTCTTGCGTGTTACTTGCAAATCGACCACATCGCCGGGCACGGCAAAAGGTATGAAGATTACTTTTTCGCCGGTGCGGGCAATGGCTTTTCCTTCGGCGGCTAAGCCGGTTATTTGGATTTGTTCGAGTATGGGTAGTGGTTTTTGTTTGCGTGACATGTGCTTGTTTTTAATTTTTTGCAAAAATACCAAAAAAGAGGGAAGATGTTACTGTATTATGTTGTACCTTTGCGAAAATTTTTGAGAATTTATTTTCTAAATAGTTTACGATACGCCAACCCGCCCCGTAAGGGCGGATGCGCGAGGGATGACTTCGACTGCGCTCAGTCACCGACGGCACCCCGCAGCCACCGGAACAGAGCGAGTAGGGTGCAAACCTGTGTGTTTGCCCACAGAAGAACGGCAGGTGGCGAGGAGTATAGCGGATAGCCCGACCCCGATCCTTACAGGATTGTAAAACCTGAATGAGACCTTGAGGGGACGCGCCCTAATAGTTTTTTTGTAAATTTACTTTTAAAAATATTTTCTAATTGTCTAATTAATACCGTTTTATCATGGACTCAGACCCGTATAACAGTTGCAGAAAACAAAGAGTATTAACTATTCTGTAAGGGGTCTGATTGTTTCCTTACAGAGCTAATTGTGAGGAAATTACATGATGGAAGAAATTATAATTCGTTTCCAACTGCTTGTGGAGAACAAGAGCTGGAAAATTCTTAAACAAGAACTTACCAACCTCGAACCGGTTCAGATTGCTGAAATTATTGAATCGCTTTCGAAAACTGACCAACTTATTTTATTTCGCCTTTTGTCGCGACAACTGGCTAAGGAGACTTTTGAGCAACTTTCGATTGAACAGCAGGAGGCTGTGATTGAAGGGCTGGCGGCGAATGTGGACAAGGTTACTGATTTGCTCAACGATCTTGATCCGGACGACCGTACGGCTTTTTTTGAGGAACTGCCGGGCGAGGTGAGCCAGCGGCTGGTGCAAATGCTTTCGGTGGAGGAGAGGGAGATTGCGACGCGTTTGCTGGGGTATCCGAAGGAGAGTATTGGGCGGCTGATGACGCCTGAGTATGTGGCGGTTAAGCCTCATTTTACGATTGGGGAGGCGTTGGACCATATTCGGCGTTTTGGGCGCGATTCGGAAACGCTGAATGTTGTTTATGTGGTTGATAATCACTTTCGTTTGATTGATGATATTCGGATTAAGGAGGTTATTTTGGCGTCGCCCGAACAGAAGATTGCTGATATTGTGGATGGGCGTTATGTGAGCTTGAATGCGTATGATGACCAGGAGGTGGCGGTTAAGATTTTTCAAGACCACGACCGCGTGGCGCTGCCGGTTACGGATACGAACGGAACGCTTTTGGGCATTGTTACGGTGGATGATGTGATGGATGTGGCGGAAGAGGAGAGCACGGAGGACTTCCAAAAGTTTGGGGGTACGCAGGAATTGGATTTGTCATACACGCAAACTCCTCTGATTGAATTGGTTAGAAAGAGGGCGGGGTGGTTGATTATCCTTTTTGTGAGTGAAATGTTGACGGCTTCGGCAATGTCGCATTTCGACGGAGAAATAGCGAAAGCGGTGGTGTTGGCACTTTTTGTTCCGCTGATTATTTCGAGCGGAGGGAACTCGGGTTCGCAAGCAGCGAGCTTGATTATCCGTGCGATGGCGCTTGGTGAGCTTAAGTTGCGCGATTGGTGGTATGTGATGCGAAAAGAGGTTTTGTCAGGGCTTTCGTTAGGCTCCATACTTGGCGTTATCGGCTTTGTACGCATTGCGATATGGCAAGAAACGGGTTTGTATGATTATGGTGAATATTGGGCGTTGATAGGGCTGAGCGTTTCGTTCTCGTTGGTGCTGATAGTGCTTTGGGGAACTTTGAGCGGTTCGTTGATTCCGTTTTTGCTTAAGCGCATTGGGCTTGACCCGGCTACGGCTTCGGCGCCGTTTGTGGCTACGCTGGTGGATGTTACCGGATTGATAATTTATTTTACTATCGCGGGATTACTGCTTACGGGGACTGTGATTAAGTAGTTTTTCGTGAAATATCTAATGACTAAACCTTCTAAGTTTTGAATGCTTGGAAGGTTTTTTTATTTGGCTGAGGGGAGAGTTTTGTTGATGGGTTATGATTTCTCCAAATTTATACTTAACATAATATTAATTATGGGAATAATTTAAAATAAAATATTATCTTTGTACGATGATATTGTTAGTGTTTTAATTTAAAAAGAAATCTCCTCAACTTCAAATAATTAGTTGAGGAGATTTTTAAGTTTTTACGAAAAATATTTTCTGTGAACATCTGTGTTATCTGTGGAAAAATAATTTCATTATGCATGAAAAATCAACATTGGCGTATTGCTATGGAAAAGCATTTTGCGAGCAATACTCGGATTAAACAAACGCGCAAAAATATTTCGTTTATATGCATTAACGCTCACAATATCAATCTTTTCCTTTTCGATAAAAACATCCAGTTCATGCAAGATGTTTTCGTCGCTAATTGCCGTATATTCCACATTCAACGCCGGATATTGCTTGCTAATGTACGATTTAACGCCTTCGAGCAGCGTCTCGTTAGCATCTTGCTCAATATAAACAAAATAAATTTTAGTTGAAATAAACGGGATTTTAGAATTAATCAGCTTATCAAAAGCAATCAAATCTTTAGTCGAAAAATTGGTGATAAAACCTATATTACTGATATTCTTTATATTAAGACTACTTTTTTCAGGAATTGTAAACACCGGCACTTTACAACGCTCAATAATTTCGGCAGTAACGCTGCCAATCAAGTCAATCTCCTTACGGTCTTTACCGCGCGTACCCATCACAATCATTCGTGGACGGTCTTCTTTACAATAATTAACAATAACCTCTTCAGGAATTCCATCCTGAATTTTGCTCGAAAATTTCACCTCAGGCAACTCTCCTATCTCAATTTTCCGGCTCAAAATATTGTTCAAGTTCTCCATATCGGCAGTCGATTGCGCCACAATCCGGCGGAAAACCTCCTCATCCTTAATCGCATACGGGATCGAATCCAAAAACGGAATACTATTATACACCGGATTAAAATACACATTGAGCAGCACCACCTCGCTACCCGTCAAAGCAGCTACCTGAAACGCAAAATCGCAGGCATTAAGCGAGTAATCCGAAAAATCGACCGGCACTAAAATTTTATTCCTCAGTCGTGCTTTCGAATATTTATCATCCAGCAGTTCGCTTTTCTCAATAATTCCAAGCGCTTTCGGTAAGTCGCTCTCCTTTATGCGGATACGCACCCCAGCTGAAACCATTGGTTGAATTAAATTCACATTGTGAATATATACTTCCACGCCCTCACTTTCGAGCAGCGTCTTCAGAATTTGCGCTTTTTCAAAACTATGAATGGCTACGGTTACCAAGTTGTCTTCTTGTTTCATGGCTGTAAAGTTTATGGGTTGATATTTTATGATGTAAAAATATGGATTTGTACTCGAAAAAGCAAGAAAATTGCAGCTCCTCTCCTATTTTTTATTCGAAAAATTCACAAAATTTTGTATTTTTACGAAAGTTTAAATTGATTAGTGCACGCGTCGCCTCTGCCTTCGCAGGATGGGTTGGCGCATGGAAGTATAATTGTCTAAAGGTGATTTTTTTTAGTCATGACAAAAAATAAGAATTGAATTATGAATATCGATAACAGAAAAGTACACCTTGTTCTTGGTAGTGGTGGTGCGCGCGGCATTGCCCATATCGGCGTAATACAAGAGTTGGAAAAGCACGGTTGCGAAATTGTAAGCGTTTCGGGCTGTTCGATGGGCGCAGTTGTAGGCGGCATTTATTGCACCGGAAAGTTGCCCGTATTCACCGAATGGCTACTTGGGATTACAAAAAAAGACATTTTTTCGCTGATGGATTTTACACTTTCCACTTCGGGACTGATAAAAGGCGAGAAAATTATGCATATAATCGAAGATTTAATCGGCACTTATAACATCAACGACCTGAAAATCCCTTTTACGGCGGTCGCCACCGATATTTCCAACGGCAAAGAAGCTGTCTATACCGAAGGAAACCTCTATCGCGCCATTCGTGCTTCGATGGGTATTCCATCGCTCTTTATGCCGCTGATTGATAACGACAGGCTGATTATCGACGGAGGCATATTAGATCCATTGCCTATTTCACAAATAAAAAAGAATGGTGATGATGAAATCATTGTTGCGGTAAACCTTTCGGGCAAACCGGCAAAAAAACTGTTTCCTATCCATGATAAAGAAAAAGAAGTGATCGAACATCAAGATTATTTCGGCATACAAAAAGAAAAAATTGAGCATTTTTTTTCTTATTTGACCAAAAAAGACAAAAAGAAGCCCGATCCACATATCCCCAATGTAATCAACATTTTAACCGAAACCATTTATTTGATGCAAGATAAGGTTACGGAGCAAACTATCAAAAATTACAAACCTGATATTTTGGTTAATATCCGCAGAGATTATGCCGGAATTATGGATTTCCATTTGGCATCCAAAATCTTGAATGAAGGGGCTAAAGCTTTTAACCGGGCTTTGAAGTGTTGTTAAAAAAGTATCGCCCCAAAAGCCACAACAAAATTCACAATGAATAATTTATTTGTGCTCTTTGTGGCTTTGCAGGATAACGAAATAATGGCGAAATAAAGCAAAATTACTGTTTTTTTTATACTTTTGCCAACTTAAAATTGTAATAAAGAAATTATGGAATTAGCAAGCAAGTACAACCCCTCGGAGATTGAATCAAAATGGTACAAATATTGGCTCGACAATGGCTTTTTTAAATCTACGCCCGACGAGCGCGAACCTTACACCATCGTCATTCCGCCGCCCAATGTAACCGGCGTACTCCACATGGGACACATGCTCAACAATACCATTCAGGATATTTTGGTGCGTCGTGCGCGCATGCAAGGCAAAAACGCCTGCTGGGTGCCCGGTACCGACCATGCTTCTATTGCTACCGAAGCCAAAGTAGTAGCCAAACTGGCTTGCGAAGGTATTCAAAAAACAGACCTTACCCGCGAGCAATTTCTTGAGCACGCTTGGGAATGGACTCATAAACATGGGGGGATTATCCTCGAACAACTGAAAAAACTGGGTGCTTCGTGCGATTGGGACCGTACTTGTTTTACGATGGACGAAGCTCGCAGCGAAAGCGTCTTGAAGGTTTTTTGCGATTTATATAATAAAGGAAAAATCTATCGCGGGGTGCGCATGGTAAATTGGGATCCCAAAGCACTAACCGCTCTCAGCGACGAAGAGGTCATTTATAAAGAGCAACAAGGAAAATTATATTATTTGCGTTACCGTGTTGTAGGGGCGTTGCATGCAACGCCCCTACAGGAAGAATACGCCATTGTTGCCACTACCCGACCCGAAACTATTTTGGGCGATACAGCCGTTTGTATCAACCCGAACGATCCTAAAAATGCACATTTGAAAGGTAAAAAAGTTATCGTTCCGTTGATTAATCGCGAAGTACCGATTATTGAGGATGAGTATGTGGATATCGAATTTGGTACAGGTTGCCTCAAAGTAACGCCTGCGCATGATGTAAACGACTACATGTTGGGCGAAAAATACAACCTTGAGGTAATTGATATTTTTAATGATAATGGTTCGCTGAACGAAAAAGCGCAGTTGTATGTTGGGCAAGATCGTTTCGAAGTGCGCAAACAAATTGAGAAAGACCTCGAAGCTGCCGGATTGTTGGAAAAGGTAGAACCTTACACCAATAAGGTAGGTTTTTCGGAGCGTACCGATGTGGTTATCGAGCCAAAGTTATCCATGCAATGGTTTCTGAAAATGGAAGAGCTTGCCAAACCGGCTTTGGAAGCGGTGATGAACGATACTATTCAACTTCATCCTGCCAAATTTAAAAATACCTACCGCCATTGGATGGAGAATGTGAAGGATTGGTGTATTTCGCGGCAATTGTGGTGGGGACATCAAATCCCAGCCTATTATTTCACTTTGCCGACAGGAGAAAGAAAAGTAGTTGTGGCAGAAACCATTGAAGCTGCATTGGAGAAAATATTTACAATTTACAATTTACAATTTACAATTGAGGATTTGCATCAGGATGAAGACTGTTTGGATACTTGGTTCTCGTCGTGGTTGTGGCCTATCTCGGTTTTTGACGGAATAAACAATCCTGAAAATGAAGATATTAAGTATTATTATCCTACCAATGATTTGGTTACGGCACCCGAAATCCTTTTCTTTTGGGTGGCTCGTATGATTGTGGCAGGATATGAGTATGAAGGTAAATATCCATTCAAAAATGTATATCTGACAGGAATTGTACGCGATAAATTGGGACGAAAAATGAGTAAATCCCTTGGTAATTCGCCCGATCCATTGGATTTGATAGCACATTTTGGAGCTGATGCCGTTCGTTTGGGAATGCTCCTCACCTCCCCTGCCGGAAACGATTTGCCATACGACGACAGTCTTTGCGAACAAGGACGCAATTTCAACAATAAGATTTGGAATGCCCTTCGCCTTGTAAAGGGTTGGGAAACAGCAGATATTGAACAACCAAAATCGGCAGAAATTGCCGTGAAATGGTTTGATGCGAAATTAAACCAAACGATTGAAGAAATAGATGATTTATTCTCAAAATATCGTTTGTCGGAGGCATTAATGGCTGTGTATAAACTGTTTTGGGATGAATTCTCGGCTTGGTATCTCGAAGTAATCAAACCGGCTTACCAACAGCCGATCGACCGCAAAACATTCGACCAAACTATCCTTTTCTTCGAAAAATTATTGAAACTCTTGCATCCATTTATGCCATTCATCACCGAAGAGCTTTACCAGGTAATTGGCGAACGCAGCGCAACCGATAGTATTATGGTGAGCCAACAACCAAAAAGCACCGGTTTTGATGCGGAATTATTGTCGAAGTTTGAAACTGTAAAAGAGATTGTGGCAGGTATCCGAACCATTCGTTTGGAGAAAAATTTACCGCAAAAAGAAGTCTTGGAATTGCAAGTTATCGGAAGCAACACAAATAATCTTAATGATGTGATTATCAAGATTGGGAATTTGGCGAATATTATTGTTTTGAATGAGAAAAAAGCCACTTCGGCGTCGTTTATGGTGGGTACAACAGAGTTTGCCATTCCACTCGAAAGCAAGATTAATCCCGAAGAAGAAATTGCCAAAATGAAAGAAGAAATCATCTATTTGCAAGGCTTCTTAAAGTCTGTGGAAGCCAAATTAAGCAACGAACGCTTTGTGGCTAATGCTAAACCCGAGATTGTGGAAAACGAACGCAAGAAAAAAGCGGATGCCGAAAGCAAGATAAAGTCTTTGGAAGAAAGTATTGTGGCTCTAAATGGCTAATTGTATAAATATATTTTTAAGAGTTTTCCATGAGGAAGTATATTTTTGGCTTAACTTTGATAAAAACAATAAAACTTGCAAAATCAATATTTTGCAAGTTTTATTGTTAAAAAATAGGCAAATCCATACCATGCGTTTTGCGGTAGATAGAAAGGATTAAACCACCAATAGCAATAAGTGTTAGTATGATACCTGTTGCTTTATTAATAACATAAAGCCCGCGAACATTGACCACTGAACGAAAGAAATTGACTGTCGTAGTAAGTATTGTCCACCAAGTGGCTGCACCAATAAGAATAAAAATAAATCCGACTATGATTTGCCAAATGGAAGTACTCGGTTCGATAAAGCTAAAACGGGCAAAAAGCGCGATAAACAGAAAGATTATCAGCGGATTAGTAATAGTGAGCGCAAAGGCTGTAATAAAATCCTGAAAATAACTTTCTTTCTTTAGATTTGTGGCTGTCAATTGTTTTACAGGATTAGATTTGAATAAATAAACACCAAAGAATAAGATAATTACAGCACCGATTATTTCAATAATAAATTGATTTTTTTCAATCAATCCGATAATATAACTAAGCCCGAAAGCTGCCAAAATACCATATACCAAATCGGAAGCTGTAGCACCAAGTCCGGTTACCAAACCGTGGTATTTTCCACGATTCAGAGTGCGTTGGATGCAAAGTACCGCTATTGGTCCCACCGGAATGGAAACAAAAATCCCTATTAATAGTCCTTTTATAATAATAGATGTCATTGAGCTAATTGTCGATTGATGGTGGAAATAATTTCATCTTGCTCATTGGGCGCAAACCACCGAATTTCAGCATCTGCATTGAACCAAGTAAGCTGTCTTTTAGCATATCGCCGACTGTTTTGCTTGATTAAAGCCACAGCCGTTTCTAAATCTGTTTTTTTATCTAAATAATCAAAAATTTCTTTGTAACCTACAGTATTCAAAGAATTTAAGTTTTTATATGGATATAATCCTGTAACTTCTTCCAATAGCCCTTCGTCCATCATTATGTCCACACGCTTATTGATGCGTTCGTACAATTCGGGGCGAGGCAAATTCAACCCAATTTTTATAATGTCGAAAGGGCGTTTTTTCTTTTGTTTGCTGAGCAATTTGGAATACGGCTTACCAACAGTCAAGCACACCTCTAAAGCATGTATTACACGCTGTTTGTTTTGTAAATCAACTTTTTCGTAATGTGCAGGATCAAGTTCTTTCAATTTTTGCCGTACTGCCTCCAAACCAAATTCTTCATACAATTTATGTACCTTTTCGCGAACTTCAGGTTTAACCGGAGGAATATTGTCCAAACCGTTGCAAACCGCATCAATATATAGCATCGAACCACCTACCAATAATTGCATTGAATTTTTGGAAAATAATTTATCCAATAAATCTAATACATCCAATTCGTACTGACCGGCACTGTATGGTTCGGTAATATGCTTTGTACCAATAAAATAATGTGGCACTTGTAGCAATTGTTCGGCACTCGGCGCGGCAACCCCTATTTTCAGTTCGGAAAATATTTGGCGCGAATCGGACGAGATAATCGGACAGTTGTAAGTTTTTGACAACCAGATACTTAAATCAGTTTTCCCCACACCTGTCGGACCTAATAATACAATTAATGTGTTTCGCTTCACTATGGCAAAAGATAATAACAAAAAGCCCAACTAAAAACGGTTGGGCTTTGCAAAAGTAATATTATTTTTTAAAAATTATTGTCCTCAATGCTCAGATTTTGGGCTTCGCCATCTAATCCTGAAAAACCTTCTTCATCAATTTCGTCCAAATCATAATCCTGGTCACCATAAAAATCCTCATCCAAATTGGCTGTAGTTCCCATTGAAGCTATAAAATCGGCTTCGTCCATAAGCTGTTGAGGAGGATTTCCTTTGGAAAGGGAACAAACCGGTGTAGAAATATTTTTTGAAAGAATTATCTCTTTTAGCTCGATAAAAAAAGCTCTTTCAGTCATATAATCGAAAATATAGAGCAATTTTTGTCCTTCATCCTCAATATAATCTTCCAAAACGGTGTTTTCCATTGTCAGGTTGTCGTATTCAGAACTCGAATCCATTTCGACCAAAGTAATTTCCTGTTCTTTTTCCCAATTATCAGTGCAGAGAAAGAACGAAGTCATTTGGTCTTTTGAGAATTTGACCGAATTGAGCAAGGTATTGTGTAAATCAAAAAAAGTAGCGTCCGAATTAATTGAGATTTCGCGCACAAAATCATCTATTTCATCAGAAAGGACAACAAATTTGTAAACCATAATTCTATTCTATATTTTATTTTACAAAGATACTATTTTTTAGGTATAAGCAATAGTTAGGAGTATTATCCGACAAAAAAAATGTTGGCACAATGTCCAACATTTCATAGTGTTTTTTGCGTCAGATTACGCTTTTTTCAGCTTAGATTCCATTTCTAAAACATTGGCTTTGAATGTTTTATCTGTACTCATCAAGTCATTCACTGTTTTACAGGCATGCAGTACTGTAGCGTGATCGCGGTTACCGATAGCACACCCAATAGACGAAAGTGAATTTTTAGTGTATTGTTTGGATAAATACATGGCGATTTGACGGGCTTGCGCTACTTCGCGTTTACGCGAATTTGTCAAAATATCGGCTACTGCAAGATTTAAATGTGCACAAACCACTTCTTTAATGCGCTCGATAGTAATGGTTATCGGAGTAACATCTACTATCTTCTGAACAACTTTTTCGGCTAAGACTAAATCAATCGGAGCATTTGTGAGTGTTGAATGCGCTAATAATGAAATAATTACGCCTTCCAAATCGCGAATATTTTCTGTTACATTATCTGCAATAAAATCTACTACCTCATCTGAAATTTCAAGCCCATCACGATATATTTTATTTTTCAAAATTGCTTTACGAAGTTCAAAATCAGGTTTTTCCAATTCTGCTGTCAAACCCCATTTAAAACGGGTAAGCAATCGGTCTTCCATCCCTTGTATAAGCGCCGGCGAACGATCGCAAGTCAAAATAATCTGCTTGCGTGATTGATGCAAATGATTGAAAATGTGGAAGAAAGTATTTTGAGTGGCTGTTTTTCCAGCTAATTCGTGTACATCGTCCAAAATCAACACATCAATGGTTTGGTAAAAATTCAAGAAATCATTGACTGTATTTTGGCGCACAGCGTCGGTATATTGTATCTGAAACAAATTTGCCGACACACATAAAACGCGTTTTGCAGGATTTTTTTCTTTAGTAGCGTTTCCTATTGCATGTATTAAGTGCGTTTTACCAACGCCCGAATGCCCATGCAAAAATAGTGGGTTGAAAGCCGTATCACCCGGATTTGCAGCAATACTCAATCCGGCTGTACGAGCTAATTTATTAGCATTTCCTTCGATAAAAGTATCAAAGTCGTAAGCCGGGTTTAACTGCGGATCTATATCTTGTAAAACTATTTTATCAAAAGGATTACTTATTGTTTTGGCTTTTGCTGTAGCTGTAAAGGACTCTGTTTTTCTTGTACTTGGAATTTCGGTTACTGTATGAGTAGCCTTATCCATCACAATACGATATTTTAGCTGTGTTCCTTCGCCAACTTCGCGGTACAAGGTTTTACGAAGCAAATCGATATACTTTTCTTCGATATATTCGTAAAAAAACTGACTGGGGACTTGTACGACAAATTCACCATTATTATAACCAAGCGGCACTATTGGCGAAAACCATGTTTGAAAAGCGGTTTCCGGCACATTGTCCTTGATTATATCCAGGCATTTATCCCACAACACGATGTGATTCATTTCGTTTTGTTTTACAATTTTACTTTGCAAAAATGAGCATTATTTTCTTGTAAAAAAAATGTTTTTGCTCTTGTTTTTTTGAATTGTTTTTAGTTTTCTATGTTTCAATGCATTATGTTAATTTGCTGATTATCATGAATATAAAATTCGTCATATATCATGAAAGCATTGAAAAATAAGCCTTTATAGAGTTGTTCGTTTTTATTAAACTTATTTTATTTTTTCATCTCGACCTACCGAATTAGGATGTTGATAAATTTCATTATCTCGACATTTATTTATACTCAGTTTAAATAATCGACTAAAATAAATATAAATTTTGCGAATGAACCCATTTTGTAATCGTTTGTTTATATAAAATATTATTAACATACTAAATAACAATATTTATTGGTAAATTATTGTGTATTACAAGCATTTATTCTTTCGAAAGATTTTTATATTTGTGTTTATTTATATGAAAATT
Source organism: Paludibacteraceae bacterium (assembly GCA_031553685.1). Classification (GTDB taxonomy): domain Bacteria; phylum Bacteroidota; class Bacteroidia; order Bacteroidales; family Paludibacteraceae; genus JAFGVL01. The sequence goes on from JAVBLE010000019.1 coordinate 31,132, forward strand.
ATATTATTTTTGCATCGAACATTAAAGTACTTTGAATACAAAATACTTCAATGCGCAATTTGTCCTGAAAAATTAATCACAAAAAATATAAACAAATTATGGCACAAGTATTTTCATTATCCGAAGCTGCTTCAATAGGATTGCATACAATGATTCTATTGGCTCAAAACAAAGAGGGAATGAACATTCAGACAATTACCGAAAGAACCGAATTTTCATTTCATCATGTTGCAAAAGTGTTACAACGCTTGTCAAAACACAATTTTTTGCACTCTACGCGTGGTCCTCATGGTGGATTTTTACTAAGAAAAGATCCGGAGTCTATTACACTGCTTGATATTTACGAATGTATCGAAGGGAAAATAGAAATCCAGCCTTGTCCATTTGGTTATGATAATTGTGTGTTTGAAAACTGTTTTATGGAAAATGTTTCGCAGTCATTAACGCTCCAAATGCGCGAATTTTTACGCAGCAAAACATTGAGTAGTTATCTTTCGCCGGAACATATTACTAAAAAAGGAAGCGAATTTTAAACTCTCCTATGATATCTAATTAAAAGGCCTACAAAATTCTTTGTAAGCCTTCTTCATTCTAATACCCCAAAATTTTCAACATCGATTTGTAACTCTGTTCCTTAGCAAACAATTTGGTGTACCAGTCGCCGGTTTCATCGCGGTCTATAACCACCATTTTGGGTGCCGGCAACAAGCAGTGTTGAATGCCGCCATACCCGCTAAGCGACTCTTGATAAGCGCCGCAATGGAAAAAGCCGATATACTGTTCGCGGTCTTCCTCCATTTTAGGCAAGAAAATCGTGTTCGAATGCGCTTCGGCATTGTAAAAATCTTCGCTATCGCAAGTCAATCCGCCCAAATGAACACGCTCATATTCGCTATCCCAATTATTAATTGCCAGAAACGGGAAACGCTGATTAATCGCCCATGTGTCGGGCAGCGTAGTCATAAACGAACTGTCAATCATATTCCAGCGTTCGCGGTCGTTTTGCTGCTTTTGGTTCACGATAGAATATAGCATCGCACCGCTTTCGCCAACTGTGTACGAGCCAAATTCGGTAAAAATATTTGGTTCCGGAACATCGTTTTGCTGGCAAATATTTTTGATTTGTGCCACGATTTCTTCCGCCATATATTCATAATCGTATGTAAAATCGAGATGCGCCTGTATCGGGAAACCTCCCCCGATATTCAAACTGTCTAATTCAGGGCATTCCTTGCGCAACTCGCAGTACAATTCCACTGCTTTGCTCAACTCTGTCCAATAATACAAAGTATCTTTTATGCCGGTATTAATGAAGAAATGAAGCATTTTGAGGCTCACTTGCTTGTTTTTCCGGATCACATTTTTATAATAAGGCACAATATCGCTGTAGCGAATACCCAACCGCGAGGTATAAAAATCAAACTTCGGTTCTTCTTCCGCAGCAATGCGAATACCTATCTTAAATTTCTTGTCGAAATCCTTTAGCAGCAAGTCCAATTCAAATTTATTATCCAAAATAGGAATCACATTTGTGAAACCAATGTTAATCAAATTCTGTATATTTTCCACATACTGAGGTCTTTTAAATCCGTTACATACCACAAAAGAATCCGGTTTGAGTTGCCCAAGTTCGTACAAAGTTTCCAATAAATTAATATCGAATGCTGAAGAAGTCTCAATATGCACCCCGTTTCTCAACACCTCTTCCATTACGAACGAAAAATGCGAGCTTTTTGTGCAGTAACAATAGTGATAATCAGCGTTATAATCCACTTTTGCCATAGCAACATTAAACATGCGGCGCGCCCGCTGTATGTTTTGCGCTATTTTGGGCATATATGCGATGCGAAGCGGCGTCCCGTACTGTTTGATAATGTCCATAACCGGCACTTTGTACCAAAGCAATTCGTTTCCTTCGACCATAAACTCTTCATTGGGAAACTCGAAAGTTTGCTCAATCAAATCGACATACTTATTCTTCATTGTATCAATGTTTTATAAATTAAAACAATCCAAGTGATTTACTTTGCCTGAAAAATATTAAAGTAAATCACTTACATTGCTATTTTTCTGTGCAATAATATATTTCGGACTGCAAAAATATAATAATTTTGAATACTGAGAAAGCATTTCAACAGCTTTATTCATCATTTACTCATTATTTTTTATTTGTGATTGTGCGATAACAAATTATGCCGTATTTTTGCGAACAAAAACATCCATTATTTTATGTTTATTGCTCAACAAAAAAAGGCGGAGAATGTTGCTGAATATATTTTGTATATGTGGCAAGTGGAAGATTTAATTCGCGCCAATAACCTGGATATTAGCAAAATAAAAGAGACTATTATTTCTAAATTCAATCTTCCAGCAGAACAGGAAAAGGAACTAAGCACTTGGTACGAAAATCTGATAGAAATGATGCGTGCCGAGAACGCAACGCAAAGTGGTCATTTGCAAATAAATAAAAATACTATTATTAATTTAACCGACCTACACAAACAACTGCTTTTTTCGCAGCAGGCTGCCGATTATAGCGCTGCTTTTTACAAGGCATTACCTTTTATAGCTGAATTAAAAGCAAAACAAAATGTTGATACAGAAAGTGATATTGAAGTGGCTTTTAATTTTTTATATGGGCTTTTATTGCTGAAATTACAACAAAAAGAAATTTCGGAAGCCACACAACAAGCACAAACATTTATTTCTAAGTTCATTGCTTTATTAGCTCTAAAATATAAACAAGTACAAAATGGTGATTTAAAATTTGATTAAAAATTGTATTTTTGTGCTCATTAAAATAAAAAAGATCCAATTATGAAAGGAATTATCCTCGCCGGAGGTTCGGGAACGCGCCTCTACCCGATTACAAAGAGTATTTCGAAACAAATTGTGCCGGTTTACGACAAACCGATGATTTACTACCCAATGTCTGTTCTTATGTTGTCCGGCATTAAAGAAATTTTAATCATATCGACTCCACAAGATATTCATTTGTACGAAAACCTGTTTGGAAATGGCTCTGATCTTGGTTTGAAATTGGAATATGCCATTCAACCTTCGCCGGACGGACTGGCACAGGCGTTCATTATCGGTGAAAAATTTATCGGTTCAGACAGTGTTTGTATGGTGCTGGGCGATAATATTTTCTATGGTTTACATTTTTCAAAACAGTTAGAAAAAGCTGCCGAACTGAAAGATGGCGCAACTGTTTTCGGGTATTATGTGAATGACCCTGAGCGATATGGCGTTGCGGAGTTTGATGAAACCGGCAAAGTTTTGAGCATTGAGGAAAAGCCACTGAAACCGAAATCGAATTGGGCGGTAACCGGCTTGTATTTTTACGGAAACGATGTGGTAGAAAAGGCGAAAGGTTTGAAACCATCGGCGCGCGGCGAGTTGGAAATCACAGATTTAAACCGCTTGTATTTGGAGGAAGGACGATTGGATGTGGAATTGCTGGGGCGTGGCATGGCTTGGTTAGACACTGGAACTCATGACAGTTTGCTCGAAGCGTCGAATTTTATTTCTACCATTCAAAACCGACAAGGCTTGCAAGTGGCTTGTTTGGAGGAAATTGCTTACCATAAGGGTTATATCACCCGCGAAAAATTGCTCGAACTGGCAGAGCCTTTGAAGAAAAATCAATATGGACAATATTTGATTAAGATTGCAAACGATAAAAATTTAAAATAATTTTTTGATAGAATTTATAGGATCGACAGATATGAAATCTGTCTGTCATTCCTGCAAATTTTGTTAATTCTGTCTTAATGATATGGAAATAATAAAAACAGAAATCCCTGATTTAGTTATTATAAAAAATAAAGTATTTGAAGATGCACGGGGATATTTTACCGAGTCGTACAACGCGAAGACTTTCAAAGCAAACGGGATAGACATTGATTTCCGTCAGGACAACCGCTCAAAATCATCTTATGGTGTAATTCGCGGACTGCATTATCAACTTAATCCGGCAAGTCAAAGCAAATTAGTGTCAGTCATTGTGGGCAAAGTATATGATGTGGCAGTTGATTTGCGCAAAGGTTCGCCAACATTCGGCAAATGGGTTGGAGTGGAACTTTCGGACGAAAATCATTTGCAATTTCTTATTCCACAAGGATTTGCGCATGGTTTTTCGGTGATGAGCGAAACAGCTATTTTCAGCTACAAATGTGATAATTTCTACACACCCGAACTCGACAGAGGTATTATGTACAATGATCCGGCGTTGAATATTGATTGGAAAATTCCTGCCGATAAAGCACTGATTTCTGATAAAGATTTGAAACATCCTCTTTTGGCTGATGCTGAAATGAATTTTAATTTTTAAGAAATGGATAATTTCCGGTTATATCTTTTAGAAGAAAAACAAGCGAAGCGGAAAGGTGGTTTGTATCATAAAACGCAAGTGAATCTTGCCTATAATTCGAACCGAATGGAAGGCAGCCGCCTGACCGAAGAGCAAACGCGCTATATTTTTGAAACTCGAACCATTGGTTTTAAAGAAGAAGAAGCTGTGCCTGTAGATGATATAATCGAAACCTCCAATCACTTCGTCGCTTTCGATTATCTGCTTGATACAATTGATAAGCCGCTTTCGAATGATATTATCAAAGAGTTTCATAAGATATTGAAAAACAGCACATCCGATGCTTCAAAAGCATGGTTTGCAGTTGGCGATTGGAAAAAAATGGCAAACGAAGTAGGCAATATTCAAACTTCGTTGCCCCAAAATGTAGAAAACGATATGTGCGAACTCAATGATTGGTACAGCGCATTATCTGAAATATCGTTTGAGAACATTGTTGAATACCATTATCGTTTTGAAAAAATACATCCGTTTCAAGATGGTAACGGCAGGGTTGGTCGCCTGCTTATGTTTCGCGAATGTTTGCGAAACGACATTGTTCCTTTTATTATCAATAATGATCACAAACAGTTTTACCTTCGCGGATTGCGTGAATTTGAAACTGTACGAGAATATTTGATTGACACTTGTTTTTCGGCACAAGATACTTATGCCGAGTGGATCAAATATTTTTATTCAGAATAAATATATTTTAAAACCCCATGAAAAAAATGCTTATAACCGGTGCCAACGGACAACTTGGCAACGAGATGCGTGTGCTCTCGGCAAAATACCCGCAATACGAATATATCTTTACCGATGTAGCCGAGCTGGATATCTGCAAAAAAGCCGCAGTGCTTGACTTCGTTTCGGCACAAAAGCCTGATTTCATTGTAAACTGTGCTGCCTATACTGCTGTAACCAAAGCCGAAGAAGAAACCGGATTAAACTACGCTATCAATCGTGATGCAGTACAAAACCTGGGCGAAGCAGCCACGAAAGCAGGAGCTAAAATGATTCATGTTTCCACCGATTATGTTTTTGATGGGAAAGGCTATTTGCCTTATACAGAGGATATGCCGATTAATCCAGAATCGGCTTACGGAAAGTCGAAAGCTGAGGGAGAAAAAGCATTGATAAGTGTTTGCAAAGAAAGTATTATTTTGCGTACCTCTTGGTTGTACTCGAGTTTTGGAAATAACTTTGTAAAAACAATGCTCAAACTTGGTCGTGAGAGGGAAAAACTAACCGTAATTTTTGACCAAATAGGAACACCAACTTATGCCGCCGATTTGGCTTCGGCTATTATGCAAATTATTGATAGCGGTAAATTTGAGGCTGGTATTTATCATTTTTCTAATGAAGGCGTTTGCAGTTGGTACGACTTTACCAAATCAATTCATAAACTATCCGGGATTACCTCCTGTAAAGTTTTGCCACTCGAAACAAAGGATTATCCCGATCAAACCCCTCGCCCATTTTACAGCGTGCTGAACAAAGCCAAAATAAAGGCGGTTTATGACTTGGATATTCCGCATTGGGAGGAAAGTTTGGAGAGATGTTTAGCTATTTTGAATAAATAGATACAGAAAAAGCGCAATTTTAGGTTGCGTCATTTTCTATTTAAATTCCGCAACCAATCGTTCCGCCTCTGCCAAACTATCTAACTTTCCTACATCTATCAACTTCAAATCTTCTTTTTCGAAGCCAATTATCTTTTCTTCTTTGCAAATAGAAAGGTAAAAATCGATGATAGAGAATTTGCCATTCCAATCGCCCATCAAATCGAATATTTGAGGCGAAAGAATATGAATGCCGGAAAAGGCAAGTGATTGATAATCTTCAATATTTATATCTTTTAGTGGCGATTTGGTTTCTCCGGTCGAAGCGTTCAGCCAACCTTTCAAGTTGTTTGCTTTGTCAAAAAGAAGATAACGCGATGATTTCCGATTGCTAACTAAAAGAGTAGCTAATGCATTCTTTTCTTGATGAAAAGTATATAATTCAGCTAAATCTACATTGGATAGAATATCTACATTATGTACTAAAAACGGCTTGCCATCATCGAAAAACAAAGCGGCTTTTTTTATTCCTCCTCCTGTTTCGAGCAACTGTTCGCGCTCGTCGGAGATTTCGATACGGATACCGAAATTGTTTTTTTCTTGCAGAAAATCTATTATTTGCTCTGCAAAATGATGTACATTCACAATGATTTCGTCGAACCCTGCCGCTTTCAGTTTCAGAATAACATGTTCCAACAACGGTTTCCCGGCAATAGTAACCATTGCTTTGGGCATGTTATCGGTGAGGGGTTTGAGGCGCGTGCCGAGACCGGCAGCAAAAATCATGGCTTTCATGTTTTTTAGACTTTTAGAACAAAGAGCCAAGAATCAAGATTGATTGTCTTGTGTCTTGGTTCTTTGTTCTTGGTTCTTCGTTTATTTTTGAATATTTACGACCAAATTCAATTCATTCAATTGTTTATCATCAATCAACGATGGTGCATCAATCATCACATCGCGACCAGAGTTGTTTTTAGGGAAGGCAATGCAATCGCGAATGCTGTCCAAGCCCGCCAACAATGACACAAAACGGTCGAGGCCGAAAGCGATACCGCCGTGTGGCGGAGCACCGAATTTAAAGGCATTCATCAAGAACCCGAATTGATATTCGGCTTGTTCTTTGGTAAAGCCAAGGCATTCGAACATGGTTGCCTGCAAGTCTTTATCATGGATACGGATAGAACCGCCACCAAGTTCCACACCGTTAATTACCATATCGTAGGCATTGGCGCGAACGGCTCCCGGATTGGTTTTCATCAGCGCAAGGTCTTCTTTCTTGGGCGATGTAAACGGATGGTGCATGGCCGAATAGCGTTGGTTCTCTTCGTCCCATTCCAACAATGGGAAATCGACCACCCAAAGCGGGGCATATACTTCTTTGTTTCTCAAACCAAGACGGCTACCCATTTCGAGGCGAAGTTCGCAAAGCGCACGCAGTGTTTTATCTTTTTCGCCCGAAAGGATTAGAATCAAATCGCCCGGTTTAGCATTGGTTTTATCTGCCCAAACTTTCAAATCGTCCTGCGAATAGAATTTATCCACCGACGATTTCAACGAACCATCCGCCTCATATTTTACATACACCATGCCCTTTGCCCCTATTTGCGGACGCTTTACAAAGTCGGTCAAGGCATCCAGCTCCTTGCGGGTATAAGCGGCACACGCTTCGGCACAGATAGCACCAACATATTCGGCTTCGTTAAATACAATGAAATCGCGCGTTTTAGCTTCGGCGGTTATATCCACGAAGCGCATTCCGAAACGAATATCCGGCTTGTCGCAACCGTAAAACTCCATGGCTTCGGAGTAAGGCATGCGCAAGAAAGGGTCTTTGAAATCAATGCCTTTGATGTTTTTAAAGACTTCTTTTACCAATCCCTCAAACATATTCAGGATATCTTCCTGCTCTACAAACGACATTTCGCAGTCTATTTGGGTAAACTCCGGTTGCCGGTCGGCACGAAGGTCTTCGTCGCGAAAACATTTCACAATCTGAAAATAGCGGTCGAAACCGGATACCATCAACAACTGCTTGAATGTTTGCGGCGATTGCGGAAGGGCATAAAATTCGCCCGCATTCATGCGGCTTGGCACCACGAAATCGCGGGCACCTTCGGGGGTAGATTTAATCAAAACAGGTGTTTCGGTCTCTATAAAATCTTTTGAGATTAAATAATTGCGGGTTTCAAAACACAAGCGGTTGCGAAGTTCCAAGTTCTTGCGCACAGCCGCACGCCGAAGGTCTAAGTAGCGGTATTTCATGCGGAGTTCATCGCCTCCATCGGTTTCGTCTTCAATAGTAAACGGTGGAACTTCAGAAGCATTGAGAATGATTAATTCATCTGCAATGATTTCGATATCACCGGTAGGCATTTTAGGGTTTTTGCTGCTGCGTTCAGCAACCTTTCCGGTTACCTGAACGACAAACTCGCGCCCCAACTTTTGTGCTTTCTCACTGAGTTCTGTATTTACAGCCTCATCAAAAGCCAACTGGGTAATGCCGTAGCGGTCGCGCAGGTCGACAAAGGTCATTCCGCCCAGTTTGCGTGTTCGTTGTACCCATCCGGCAAGCGTTACGGTATTGCCTGTATTTTCGATGCGGAGCTCGCCGCAGGTATGTGTTCTGTACATATTAAGTAGCCCCACCAACCTCCCCAAGGGGAAGCTTTCTTAGCCTGTGTGGGTTAGGGTTAAATTATCTTGCTGTTTTTTTTAAAATTTATAGAGAAAATAGAGTTGCAAAAGTAAGTATTTTCAAGGATTGAGGCAAACTGAAAAGTTGAAATTTATTCCTATATTTGCACTAATCAAATGCCAAGCAAATGTCTCTCAAAAAAATAATTGAAAGTAAAAAAACTCATGAATTTATTCGTTTTGCAGGCGTAGGAATCATTGCTACAGGCATTCATTATGGTGTATACTTAATTCTCTTACATTTTTTGATACCCAATATTGCTTATACAATTGGCTATGCAGTAAGCTTTTGTGTCAACTTTATTTTAACCAATCTGTTTACTTTCAAAACACAACCGAATGTAAAACGCGGCATTGGCTTTATGGCAAGTCACGCAATTAATTACGGATTACATATGGGTTTGCTTAACTTGTTCATATATTTATCAATACCCGAAAAATATGCCCCAATACCTGTATATATGATAGCCATTCCGGTAAATTTCTTGTTAGTCCGATTTGTTTTTAAATCAAAATGGGCTGGAAATAATGAAGAAGTGAAAAATAATTCAAACCATACATGAACATAATATAGAATTGGAAAATTCTTTTCAATTTTGATTTCTTAATTCCTATCTCTTAATTCGACTTTTATGCAATCATTAAGTGTTATAGTACCCTGTTACAACGAAGAAGCGGTTATTCAAACCACTTACGAAAGACTAAAAAGGGTCTTAGATGAATCGAAAAATCCATCGCAAATCATCTTTGTAAATGATGGAAGTACCGACCGAACGCAAGATATACTGAAATCCATTGCCTCCGTTGACAAGCGCGTTAAGCTGATTAACTTTTCCCGAAATTTCGGACATCAGCCTGCTGTAACGGCAGGTATCAATCATTGCGAAACCGATCTCGCCGTTATTATAGATGCCGACCTGCAAGATCCTCCTGAACTTATCCCTGATTTACTGAAGGTACAAGAGGAAGAGCAAGCCAATGTCGTATATTGTGTGCGAAAAAGACGCGAAGGCGAAAGCAAATTCAAACTATGGTCAGCAAGAGTATTTTACCGCATACTGAACCGTTTGTCGGAAGTGAAATTTCCGGTAGATACGGGTGATTTCCGTTTAATTGATGCCAATATTATCCACGAATTCAATAATTTAAAAGAAAGAGGAAAGTATATTCGCGGATTAATTTCGTGGGTTGGATATAAGCAAGTCCCTTTTTATTATGAAAGAGATGCCCGTTTGGCTGGCGAAACCAAATATCCGTTTAAACGAATGATTGGTTTTGCAACAAAAGCATTGTTTTATTTCTCGAAAAAACCTTTGACTATGGCAACCGGCATTGGTTTTGTTGCCGTTATTTTAGGAATGATCCTGGCGCTGTGGTATTTCTTTGGGAAAATATTTGGCTATACCCATGCCGATGCCGGATTTACTTCCATTATGATAATTGTTATTTTCTTTGGTGGAATACAACTGCTTACCATTGGGATATTGGGACAGTATCTTGGTATTTTGTTCGATGAAATTAAAAAACGACCCGAATATATTGTGAAGGAACGGGTAAATTTTTAAGGTAAAATAAAAATGGCAAGAAAGTGAGTTTTTTTCACTCACCTTCTCGCCATCTTACGATCTCGCTATCTATTGATTTACTGTTACATCTTTATTAATTTTGCCTACCAAGCCTTGAAGCACTTTGCCCGGACCAAGTTCGGTAAATTCTGTTGCACCATCGGCAATCATATTTTGTACCGATTGTGTCCAGCGAACCGGAGCAGTCAGTTGGGCTATCAAATTGGCTTTGATTGCTTGCGGGTCGGTTTGTGGTTTGGCATCCACATTTTGATACACCTTATAAACAGGTTTGTTGAAAGCCGTAGCAGCAATAGCCGCTTCCAACTCTACACGCGCAGGCTCCATCAATGGCGAGTGGAATGCTCCTCCTACCGGCAAGCGCAAAGCTCGCTTCGCTCCTTTTTCCTTCAATACCTCACAGGCTTTTTCCACGCCCGCTATCGAACCTGAAATCACCAATTGTCCCGGACAGTTATAATTAGCCGCTACAACTACTTCGGGGATTGCTGCACAAGTTTCTTCCACCACAGCATCGTCCAACCCAAGCACGGCTGCCATTGTGCCTTCTACACTATCGCAAGCGGCTTGCATAGCCAATGCACGGGCAGAAACCAATTTCAATCCATCTTCAAAGCTCATGGCTCCGGCAGCCACCAAAGCCGAAAACTCACCCAATGAGTGTCCGGCGACCATATCGGGCTTAAAGTCGGCACCCAAAGTTTTGGCTAAAATAACCGAGTGTAGAAATACGGCGGGTTGTGTTACTTTCGTTTGGCGAAGGTCTTCGTCGGTTCCGGCAAACATCAAATCGGTAATGCGGAAGCTAAGAATTTCGTTGGCTTTTTCAAACATTTCTTTGGCAAGTGCCGAGTTTTCGTACAGGTCTTTGCCCATACCTACAAATTGGGCGCCTTGCCCCGGGAATACAAATGCTTTCATATATTTTTACAAGTATTTTTGTGGTGCAAAAGTAGTTTTTTCTGTTCAAATAACAAACAAACCCGTTTTAGAAAGTATCTAAAACGGGTTGCAAATTAGTTTCTATTTCAATGATTCTTCGTGAATTGCTTCTGAAATTTGCTGTGATAATTCAGGAATTTTATTTCTCACCACATCCCAAACAATAGTATAGTTAATTCCCATATAGTCATGAATTAAACGGTCTCGCATACCAGCCATATTTTTCCAACTGATACCATGCCATCTAAGTTTGAAATCAACAGGTATCTTCTTACTGGCTTCTCCAACTATTTCCAAGCTACGAACAACGGCTCTTTTCAATGTTTCATCTTGCAATAAATCATCTTTAGAAATATTGTTTGTTGTGGCAAGAATAAAATTGCATTCGTCCAAAATATGACGCAAATATTCAATTGGCTCTTTAGGCATAAGCAACTTCGTTTAATATTTGTGGACCAATATATGGACTCAATCCGGTTGTCGTTACAAGCTCTATTTTCTCATTCGAAAATAATTTTTCTAAATAATCATATAAAGCCATGTAATTGTCAAATGTTTCTTTCTCAGGAATAAAATCGACTAAAAGATCAATATCACTTTTTTCGGACTGTTCATTGCGAACATACGAACCGAATAAGCCGATACGATTAACACCCAAAGCCATTAATCTTGGCTTATGTGTCCGTATTGCCAATAATATTTTATCTTTTGTTGTCATGTTTGTTTAATCAATATTTTACAAAGATAAAATATCCCATTTAAATAACATTGTCTTTTGCAAAACATTCAATGCGATATTTCAAATCGTCAAACTGGGTTTCTTTGACAAACGAAGTGCATACGCGCAAACCTTCCTGCAAGCTACCGGTTGTTTCCAGCGAAATGGCACTTATTCCATAATAAATAAGCCGCTCCATCAGTTCGGCACCGGTCATGCCCGGATAGCGAATAGTAAAATAGAAGCCGTTGCCTATCTCCTCGCCCAGGTCGTCGGCATATACAAGCTCGAAACCATTGTCCAGAAACATCTTTTTAATCGTTTCGGCAGTTCGGGCATATACTTTTACATCTTCGAGGAAATTAAATGTACCGTCGCAAGCTGCTTTAAACATGGCGGCAAGGGCAAACTGCGCCGAATGGGTTGTTCCGGCTGTCAATCCATACAACACACGGTTCACAAGCACATTGCCAAACTCTGCGGTTCCGTAGCGGGCTTGCAATTGGGGGTACGAACGGTAAAACAATTTGTCCGAAACGGCAATTACACCAATGCGTTGCCCCGCATAACTAAAGGCTTTGGAGCTGGATATAAGCATAATATAGTTGTCCGTATATCGTGCCACCGACGATTGAAAAGGCGCTTCGAACGGACGGCTCAAATCTTTGCGGAAATCCATCGAGAAGTAAGCTAAATCTTCGATAACGATCGTATCGTATTTTGTGGCTAATTTGCCTATTCCCTCAAGCTCCGATTCTTGCAGGCAAATCCAAGCCGGATTATTCGGGTTGGAATAAATAACTGCCGCAATATTTCCGGTTTGAAGATACGATTCTACTTTATCCACCAGTTTCTCTCCACGATAATCGTAAGCGTCAAACGCTTCATATTTATATCCTAAAATAGTTAGCTGCAGTTTTTGCACAGGAAATCCGGGATCGATAAAAAGAATGGTATCTTTTTTCGGGTCGCATTGTCCGGCAACCAAAAATGCGGCGTAAGTGCCCTGCATTGATCCAACCACAGGCGTACAACATGCGGGCGAGATATCCACATCGACAAACGCTTTGATAAACCGCGAAGCTTCGATTTTCAGGTCAGGATCGCCCTCGAGCATGGGATAAACAGATGCCACACCGCTTTTCAACGCCTCAATTTCAGCATTCACTCCTATTTGCGAAGCAGCCAAACCGGGTGAACCTATTTCCATACGCACAAATTTTTCGCCTGTCAAGGCTTCTACTTTATTTACTATGGAAACTATTTCGCGAATGGTGGCTTTACCAAAATCGGGTAGCTTAAAACTGTCGATAACCGACTTAACGATGTCTTTGTTGATGGGTGAAGGCATATTGAATTAGGAATTAGGAATGGGATTCTTGCTCTAATTTGGTTTTGAATTGACAAAAGTAAAAAATTTCGAGTATATTTTTTTAATTCTTAATTCCTAATTCTTAATTTTTTCCATACCTTTGTGTCGCTTTAAAAATAAGGCAACGACTTCGTAGCTCAGTTGGTAGAGCAACTGACTCTTAATCAGTGGGTCGAGGGTTCGAGCCCCTCCGAAGTCACCAACCCCTAAAAACCTTGTAATCGACGATTGCAAGGTTTTTTATTTACTCTAACAACAAATAAAAAAAACATCATTTTTGACCAAGATTGACCAAAAACAATTACTTTTGAACATAATACCTGCAAAAAACCTGCAAAAAATAATGGCAAAATTAAAACTATATCTTGACACAAGAAGAGCGACCAAAACAGGGGAATACCCCCTGAAATTAGCAATCAACCACAAAGGAAGTAGCGAGTACCTTTCCCTTGACATTTATTTAAAACAGGAGCAATGGAAGAATGGATTTGTTGTGGACCACAAAAAAATCAAACAACTAAATAACCTGATACAATCAACCCTCTCTCAGGCAGAAGATGATATAAAGGATATGAGAAAAACTCACAACCTAAATAATCTTTCAGCCAAAGACATAAAAAACTACCTCAAAAATATAAAAAGAGAAGCAGACCCGGAAACTGAAGAAGATAGGTACTTATTGGATACCCATTTTCAAAAATACATTGAGCAATGTAAAAAGAAAAACACAAAAGATTCTTATCAGTGGACATTTAGCACAATAAAGAATTATTCAAAAGATACCCTTTCATTTGAAGATATAAACTACAATTGGCTAAAAGAATTTGAACAAAAACTAACAGAGCAGGGGTTATCGACAAACTCACGAGCCATTCACTTCCGAAATTTGAGAGCTGTATTCAACGATGCTTTGAATAGGGAACTAACAGAAGCCAAATACCCTTTCAAGAAGTTCAGAATAGATACCGAAAAAACAGAGCACAGAAGCATTACAGTAGAGCAATTATTGCAAGTTTTCAACTATTCCGGCACAGAATCCGAGAATTGGGCGCGCGATGTAGCTATGTTAATGTTTTACCTCATAGGAATTAATGGAGCAGACCTATACGGATTAAACAACATAAAAAACGGATACATAAATTATCAAAGGAACAAAACATATCGACTGTATTCAATCAAAATAGAACCGGAAGCAGCCGAATTATTAAATAGGTTCAAGGGAGAGAGTCACTTACTTTGCTTTCAAGAACAGTTCTCTGAATCAGATGCACTACTAAAAAAAGTAAACGGAAAAGAAACCACGGATAAGAAAACCGGAAAAAGAAAAATAACCAAAAGAGGGCTAAATACAATTGGAGAGACACTCGGAATACCAGGATTAACCTCCTATGTAATGCGCCACACATGGGCGACCATAGCCGCCTATCTCGACATTCCAAAAGAAACAATCGCAGCAGCTCTTGGACATGGCGGGAATACCGTAACTGACATTTACATCGACTTTGACCAAAAGAAAATAGATGCAGCCAACCGTAAAGTGATCAACTATGTGAATAATTACAAAACAGAAAAAGCCGACCAATAAAGTCAGCTTCTTCTCAAATCTCATGAAACCACGGCGATGCACTGAGTTTGTCGAAGTGTTCAGACATTTTATTCAGCATACTTCTTCTGCCAATCCTCCAAACTAATTTCCCCTATAACCACCTTTTTCAAATCAGCCGTTTTAGCTTCAAGCTCTTTTTTTGTGTTTTCATCACCCTCTTTCATTGCCTTTTCCATTTTCTGAATTTGATTTATAAGATGATTATTTATTATTGATTTTTGCATTTCCTTATCGCCTATCTTTCCCATATAATCATCCATGGTCATCTCGCCTTTTCCAAGCATGTCTTGATATTGTTTCAACCGATATTGGTCAGTTTCAGCTTTATCTTTTGCTTCAAAATAAGCTGAGTTAAAATTATTACTTGTTGGTGGTAAGTCATCTTTTGAGGCATAGAACGAACGGGTAATAGGAATATCTCTTGTCTTTACAGCATCCCCTTTTATTCCTTTTTCCACAAGCCCAATACCGCGAACGCCTAAATCATATAAACCGCCCACATACCCGCGAGCCAAATGATTGATTACATCAGGGTTCACATCCACAAGTCCTTTTTCCACTTTATCACCTCCACTAATAGAATTCAGTTTTTCAGCCAAATAAACCAACGGTTCGGGAGCGTATGTTTCTCCCTTTTTGTTTGTCTTGGCGGTCCTATATTCAGGCAAATGCTTATTAGCATATTCATTCTCGATAGACCGCCCAAAATAATCCCTGTTAGCTGCTAATTGAGCAAGTGGTTTTGCTACATCGGGAGCTAATACAGCCCCACCGGTAAGCAACCCTTCCGCCAATCCTTTTTCCTGAAAATCTTTCAGGGTTGGAGCAATAGAACCCACCGGATTAGTCGGAAACAAATCACTCAAGCCTACTAAAGTATCAAATCCCACTTCCGTCACATCTTTTTTACCGGCAACAGCTTGATAGATATTATTCCCCATAGCATTAAATACCCGCAACTCTTGAGGTAACGGTATTTTTATAAATCCTGTTCCGGTTGGTATTATCAAGTTTTCATGTCGTTCCTTTTCGCTCAATTTCCAATACTCATCTTCTCCGTCATCACCGCCTATCAGTTGGGCAAGCATAGGGGCTAAATAGCCTATGGCAGCATAAGTAGCCAAAACGGAGGCAGCTTTCTTTGGGTTCTTTATAGTTACCTTTGATAGGTTGGATAGTGCCTGTATAGCCACATTCGAGAATAAAAATAACGGACGGAAATACCGAGCACCCATTCCTCCGGCACCACTTCGGTTAAAGTTCACAGTTACTTCTTTTGCGTCCGATATAGATTGCTCCACACTTCGCCCTTGCTCCCTGCTGGTAATATACACAGAAAGCCGTGTTAGATTTTCAGCAAAATCATTCGCCGCTTCCAATCCTTTCAAAAGTCCATCAATGGGAGCCATAGCGCCCTTACCTTTTCCGGCACGCGCTATCTCTTTCTCTAATTTTTTTTGCGTTTTTTGTAATTCCATCAAGTGCGAAAAACCTGTTTTTCCGCCATTCATAATATATTCTATCATGTAGCGGTCCTGTACCTTATTCAGGTCGGCGGCATTTCTTATATAGCGCTGTAAAGCATCGGCAGCTTTAGGTGTATTTTTCATAAACTGCCCTGTATATTTCAATCCCTCTTTTGCAGGAAGGATAGATGACGCCATAATATAGTCGCGCGTAAAGTTCCGTAAGATAAATTCAGGGTTTCGGGTAGTAAAATTTTTTGCCATTCCACGCATCAAACTACCAACAACGCCTAAATCCATATTCTGCTTCACATTACTTCCATTTATCGCTTGCGCAACAGCTGGATTAGCATTGATATAGACAGTGTATTCCTTACCGTTCTCGCGCACCTTAATGGTGTGTTGTTGTGCTTGCTTTGGTTTGATAAATAAACCGCCCACATCCAACTTACCCCTGTCGCGCATTGCCAATCCATTCTGCTCCATTTGTTGCATTCGCTCCTCAAACTCTTCAATGTTCTTTTGGTACACTTCGGGGTCAGGTGAGTAGGTCGGCTCTTGTTGCTCGTAAATAGGTCTTCCGTTTTCATCCACGCCATTTTGCACATACCACGAATCACTTACACTCATTAATCCGCTCTTGTCTTTTCGCGCCATGCGTAATATAGTTTGATCAAGCACATTCCGGTTCGAGCTTCCTATAGCACTTTGTGCTTGTTGTGCTATATAAGCAAATGGAGATTCCGAACGACTTCTCCGTCCTTTGGCTGTCATTATCGGATTACTGAAATAAACACCCATATCAGGGCTGTAGTCCCATCTATCCTCCGCCGTTTCGGCATCATGCCCACGCAAAGGAATATAGTACTTAAATCGGTTAGTTAGTTCGTCATAGAACGCCTTGTTTATCTGCCCACCCTCAAGTTGTTTCTTTATAGCAAATTGTGTGGCGGCATTTACTTTCTTCCAAAAATTATCCGTTAGGTCCTTACCCGCTTTATGCTCAAATTCATCAATAAATTCTTGAGCACTTTTCCCAACTTCTTCTTCAACTGTTTCTACCCCCGAAAAATCAGTAGGCAGTTTCGCCTCAAAAGCAGCTATTTGTTCTGCTGTCGCCTTAGGATGTTCTGCTTTATATCCATCAATAGCCTTTTGGCGCATATACGCGTTCCGCTCAAGTCCATGCTTCAATATGGCATAGTTTTCTATGTCACGCAGCTTGTGCCCAGTATGCTTACTTATATCCGATATAAGTTTATTCAATGGTTCTTGGTAGCGCTTTTCGTATGCGGTAAGTTGGGCGTCATTCTTTCCGGCAACATGCGTAGCCAATTTATAATAATCGTCGTGGTCAGCAATGGTCATGCCGCTATCACGGAGGATATCCAAAAACTCCTTCACCGGCAAATGCCTATCCTCCCAATTCTCACGGAATTTAGCCCAACGAGTATTCAAAGCCTCATCCAATTCCTTCCGTTTCTCTTCCGTCATAGTCGAGCCGACTGCATCTGCCACATCACTTACCGTTTGATAACGAATATCCGCATTATCAGTACCAAACTCTCCAGTGTTATCTGTGGCTGATTTTATTTGGGTAGGATTCTCAACATTTATATTAAATCCTTTACCATAGTCGTAAATATAACTGTCAAATCCATTTTCAGAATAATAGTCTCTTTGTCCATATTCGCTTGTTGGATTTTTTGAATTTATAAATACACTTTTTAGATTATTCCCGTGTCCTTCAGCCACTTCTTTATCACTTGCAAACCAAAATCCGGTTGGAATTTCAGGCATATCTTCTTTAAACTCAGTAAAATCAGCCTTTGTCCCATGATACACAACCATCGGCTCCCCATTCTCATCAACCACTTTCGATGCTGTTTCAGGATTATTAATCCAATCCCCAAACCAATCCAAGAAGTTTTGAGAGCGAACCTGCAACCATTGCTTTTCATTCAAGTTTGTAGGTTTCCCATTCGGAGCTTTCATAAATGTACCGGTAACAATCGCCTTCGCTTTTATTTTGTCAAGTTCAGATTGAGGGGCATTTATTTGAAAACTTGTCTTGCTCAACTCATAAGGCATTATATTTCTTTTTACACGAGCTCCATTTCCAAAAATCAAACTTTCGGCAAGCGAATTGCCAATATCATAACCGGTGCTTCTTTTATTGCTTAATTGATCTGTATCAGGCAATAAATCTTTTATTTTTACATCAACCGCATAAACGATTGTGCTATCGGAATTATTCATTTCTCCAAAAAACCGTGCATCTTTCGGATTTCGGCTTAAATAAACATACCCACTACCACTTTGTAGACTTTTTCTTCTGTTGTTTGCGGTTTTCAACAATCCTTTTTCTTGTATTGGATTAGCCGAAGATGTCCCATGGTATAACCTAACATAATCATCTTTATGCTCATTCAGCCACTTCTGAAATTCTTTTATTTCAGCCTTTGTCGGATTGCTGCTTTGTAAGTATTTTTCTAATTCGGGAGTATTGTTTAAATCGATAACTTTATGAGTTCCGTTTATATCGTTTACTTCAAGGGGGCTTTGAATAGGTTTCGATTCAATCGCATTTTCCTTTTCTTTATTCACATACTCCGAACTGCTTATATCCAAATCTATAAATCGCAAATCCCCATTCTCATCAACCAACACATTGGCGGGCTTCGCATCCGATAACTCGTATCTGCTATTAGTATACCCTTGCAACCCATTTGACAGTTCTGTTTTTTCAAAACCAATTTCTTGCAAATACTCATCTATCCGTTGTTGAGTAGCGAGTGTTGCGTTATGTACATATTCTTGTTTCAAGACAACAGAAACTTCTCCTTGCGAATTTTTCGCAAAGCCCATAATTTCATATTTATCTTCGGGGAATAACTCGTTATGAGAGTTCAATCGGTCAATAAAATAATCAAAATCGCGCGTATGTTCATACTGCGTATCGTTATCATTGAGGAAATTAAGGTTGTTGAGTTTGATTACATGCTTGCCGTCTGTAGAAATATACGGCTCGTTCTCAAAACCACCGACAAGGCTGTCGGACTTTTGCGCAATATCATTGATATTATCAATCCATACACCGTTTTCTTTGGCTGATTTCTCTAATCCTTGTTTAAAGGATGCTTTATCCCAGCCGCTTTGTACGCTTTCGCTTGTTGTTGAGCGGCTTCTTCCGCTGTTACTGGAGGAGATTGTGCGTTCAATTCCATTGCCCGACGGCTGCGTTCCCACCAAGCCACTTTTGGTACTGCGTTCCATTGTTCGTCTGTTACCCAGTCCGGTTTCGTTTCCTTTATCACTGTTTTCATTACCCGCAAAATTACTATTATTTCCCGAATTACTATATTTATTTTGTGTATTTAATCCGGATAATCCTTCAATCTTATTAGAATCACGGTTCAGACTTTCTCCACTTAACAAATCCCCAACAGCTCCTTTGGTAAATTGCCCTAAAGTCAAATCCTGTATCTGCTCAGGAGTAAGATTTCGAATACCCAAAGCGTTGCCAATCGACTGCCACACTTCATTAATCCAATCAATCAACTTTTGCCCTAATCCTTTTTTGTTCACAACTTGCTCCCCTTTATCCCCGATGGCCATAGCCATAGCCTCATCAATTTGTTGCTTTTCGCTCAAATTGGCATAAGCCGGATTGTTCTTTACCGCTTCCATATAAGGAGAGTTCTTTATCAACTCCACACCCTTAGCATACAATTCAGGATTATTCTTTTCAATAAACGATTGCCACAAATGCCCAAACTCATGTATCGGAGTATTAGCATTCATCTTATCAGGGTCAAGGTAAATTGTTCCGTCTTTATCCACAAAACCGTACACTTCACCTTGTGGTGTGCGCATGAATTGTGCTTCGCCTTTATTCCCTAATATCTCATCCAACCGCGCCCGCATCTTCTCCTTATCAGCAATCACATTTTTAGCCAATCCTGTAGCTTTCAATCGCTCAATCAACTTTTCAGCTAATTGTCGTCCTATCGGTTTCATTTTCTTTTCAGAAATATGCTGTTCGTTATCCGTCTGGTTGCTGAGCGAAGTCGAAGCATCAGTTTTCTCTTTTTCCTCAATCTTACTTTCCGGCAAAGACTGAAACGGAACCTTATCTTCAACGCCAGTATTAATCCCGCCACCGGTAGTAGCAAATGGATCTTCAGTAGAAATGTTTCCCAAATCATTTTCAACACCACTCTCATCCACCTTACTTTGCTCTGCCTGTTTTATTGCTCCACTGCCAAAATTCTTCAATACATTAGCAAACATCCGCCCACTAACACTTTCTATCCCCCCGATAGACTGCCCCGCCATTTGGCTCGCCACTTGTTTAAATCGGTCATTCAGTGCTCGAGTATATTCACTGCCGTTTTCTACTTTGTTTCGCGGGTGATCCTCCATAAATTCAACAATCATTTCGGGCGTAACCTCCACACCATATTCGCTCAATTCCTGCGCTATGGTATCAATGCTGTTCGATGGAGTAGATTCTGTATTTTTAGGAGCAAGCCAAGCCTGCGCATCACGCGCTTTGTTCGGGTCGCTAAACCGGTTAAAACTATCCCGATGTATTTTGCGCCCTATCAACTCTTGTTGCCATGGCAAAAGTGCTTCTTCTCCGGCTACCGACATAGCAGCATTGTAAGCATTCAGTATTTCGGTAATATCCGTACTGTTTTCAGACACCCTGCCCCAATAATCCTCATTAGTAGATATTTCACCAAGTTCAGCCGTATTCTGATTAGCACCAATAGTACTCTTCTTCGGTCTCACTTGTACGCTATACACAACCTGCATTGGGTTGTTAGGGTGTTTCATCTTCACCACCTCTACTTCGTAAGCATCGGTATCAATCGTATCTCGGAGTTGATTGCTCAACTTCGTGGATTGTGCTTTATTCACAGTAGGAGTGCTCGAATACGAGCCATCTCCATTCTCCATTAAATCAACCGTCTTATTTCCGGGAAGTTCAAATGTTTGTGTTTTGTTTTCTCCGGTATTTGTTGTACCTTTGTTCATAGAAACAGTGTTCGCTTGCGAAGGAACAATGTCCGGCAACCCATTTTGGGTTTCAGGTAAGTAACTATCAGACCTGTTGGCGAATTTATTGTAAGCGATAGTTCCATTGATTAATTCTTTGGCTATCGCTTTTCTGTCAACAATATGATTGCTTATAGAAACCTCCATTCCATCTTGACTAACAGTAACACTCTCAAAAAAGGTATGTTTTTTTCCATCGCTACCAATAAAAGTCTTGACAAATAATAATTTCGTATCTCTTTCTGCGCCTTCTTGTGGCGCCTGTTTCTCTACTATCAAATCAGGATCAGTCAGTGTTGGTTTTATCATTCCAAATTCAGCACCTCTGTTCTTCAGAAACATCTTAGCTAATTGATTTTCACCCATTTTCACAGTGCCAATAGGAGTTTCAACCTCACCTTTTTCTCCAAATTCAGCAATCCAATTCTCAGGAGTTAATTCTATTTGAGGGGCAATCGCTGCGTTTTCTTCCATTTGCCCAATAAACCCATCAATATTCACATCGCTCACATCTTGACCTATTTGCCCTAACGGAGTATCGTCTGTCGTAGGCTGAGGTTCTCGAAGCCCTATAACATTCTCCACCGGCACCATTTCGCCGTCAATAATAACCGCACCCTGCGAACGATGATTATACAAGTCATTCACAACACCTCGTTTCTGCTCTCCATTAGCCCCTATATAATCAACCTCACCGCCTTGCTCCACACCTTCCAAATTATCCTCATTCACAATTTGGCGAGGCTCTATAAACATAGTTGCACCGGTAGCCCCATCTTCAAACTCGTAACCAGTTTCATTCTCTCCGATAACAGTACCGTAATATGATTGCCCTTGAGGCGTAACTACACGCACTTGTTCGCCCTCATTATATGGGCGAATATCCTCATTCTCTTGTTGCGCCGTAATAGTGGCTATGTGTTCATCTGCTATTTGCTTGGCGGCATCTTCCACAGCCACACGCTCTACAATATTTTCAATGGCATCAATCGAAGTAACCTGTGTTTGCCCGTTCTCGTCAACATAATATATTTCGTTATCTGAGTTATTTTTATCAATCGTCCCGTCCTCATGCTGCGCAATATTCCCCTTGGTTATTTGCACCGGCTTATCTATTCCGGTCATCATTGCGGTTACTACAGCATTCATATCCGGGTTAGCTTCCTTTTGTACAAAATCGGTTACTTTTTGTTGTACATCATTTACTTTTTTAGCTCTTTCTGCTTCTATAGACTTTACGCGGGCTTGAGAAATGGCGTATCGTAAGGCTGCATTTCGTTGTCCTACAGTAAAATTCGGGTCTGTAGCCACAAATGCCAACGCTCCTTGTGGATTCTCATCAATCGCGTTTTTTAATACATTCCAATTTTCACTGCCATACAATTTAACTCCGGCTTCGTCGCTTTTCTTTAAGTCTCGTTTAGCTTGATAAGTAGGAAATTTTGCTTGTAGCGAAGCAGGAGCAGCCATACCGGAAGTCATGCCAAGACCACTTGTAGCACCATAAGCCATACTTTTACCCAAATCCTTGAAAGAAAAATCTTTTTGTATGCCGCTGTTTATATCAGCCAATTGACCGGCTGTATTTGACAGTCCCTCTTCCAGCCCTTCCGTAGCACCACCAAGAGCCACAGAAACGCCATATTTCTCAAGAAATTTTTCAGCATTCTTTTCACCGAATTGTTTTACAAGACCTTTGTATATCCCACTATCTATACTTCCTCCGACGCTTTCGCTCAATACCTCGCCCAAATATCCTATGGCTGCATTATTAAACCTGTCCAATTCAGACATTTTAGGATAATCCTTTTCCAATTGCGCATATTTATCCGTAAAGCTCGGTGCTGATGTAATCCATAAAAGCTCGGGAGCAACCATGGCGGTTAAACTTTGGGGTAAACTTTGCAGTCCCGACCTGAACATATCGCCCGCCACCCCTGCGTAATCTCCTTCTTTAGCGTAATCCGAGAAGTCTTTATAGCGCAACCGACCGTCTTCACCGATAGTTTTTTCTTTCGTTGCTTCACCCATCCGTGCAGCAGGGTCCGAAAAAGAATTAGCAAACCCGCCCGCCCAATTACCATTCAGTCTCGAATACTCATCATAATTCTCAGCAGCACTCACAATCCCTTTTTCTTTTGCCCATTTCTCTGCATCTTCAGGAAGTATAGCCTTTAAAGCTTTATCCAATCCGTATCCGCCAAAATCAATTACCCTGCCAGGCGTAGAAAGTAAATTTCCCGACCCCGACCCGAGTGCCATAATGGCTTTTTCTAAAGAATTATATTTGGGGTCGTATTGCGTAGCTTCTGCCAAACCAACACTTTGACGGTACTTGTCGTACGACTCGAACTCGTTTCGGCGCTTTTTATAATCATCAAAACTCTTAAGATGTACTTTATAAGGTTTCCACGCGTCGTTCTTATCTGCCGACTCTTTCAACTCACTCATATAGTCAGCAAAAAGTGCATCGTCTGCTTCTTTCTCTTTTTTTGCTTTGGATATAGACTCGGCCTCTTTCCTGTATTTTTTCGCTTGGTCAGCACTCATGGTTTTAAACCCGCCTCCATGAATATTAAAATAGGGCACAGGCAAATTATCCAAATCTACAGGCTTTTCTTTTGTTCCTTTTGGGAAAGTTACTTGCGAGAATCCCGACGCAGGGACTGCTTTCACGATAGGTTTTGCCGTATTCGCAGGAGCGGTCCCCGCCGATACATTCCCCGAAAACTGTTTATAATCCCCAAGGTCATATCCATCATTGGTAAGTGTCTTATAAAGCGAAGAGCGTTTTTGCTCATTCTGCAACCCCGCTCTAAAATCATCCTCACTCCCTACATCATATCCGTCTTTAACCACTGCATCATACAGTGTTTTTATTTTATCATTTGCCATAGCTGTTTTTTATGTTATTTATCCTGTCGGTTATAATCACTACCACCCTGCTATCTTTTTCTTACCCTTTGTCGCTGGAGGCGTCTTCGTCTTTGTTGTTGTTTGAGGTTGCGCCGATTGTTTTTCATACAAATACTTAGCATAAGCATTGGCTATTTTATCATTAGCTACCGGAGTAGTTTTAGTAACTCTTTTAGTATACGGGTCTACAGTTTGAACAACAAGTTCCGGATGAAGTTTCATAAACTCTTTATCAGCCAATCCCGCTGTAGCATAAGCAGCAATACCTCCTTTAGGGACATTAACAACTACTTGTTCAGACGGATTGTTGGGGTTTGGATTGATGATAATATTTTCCCCTTTATCTTTTGTGGTGCTACCACCGCGACCTCCTCTGCCGGCAAATGTCGAATATATTTTTGTTCTTTTCTTTTGGTTATCCTCCACTGCTTCATTGTGTCGTTTTCTTTCGTCAAGTTTCTTAGCCTCAGCATCAAGTTTCGCTTGTTGTTGCGCAAGTTTTTCTGCATTTTGTGCCTCTTCGGCATCCGCTTTTTTCTTGGCGGCAATCGCACCTCGCACATTATTCCGTTCCTCTCGCATATAGGCGTTTTTTAATTGCCAATCATTCAACATAGCCTGATACTCACCTTTGTTGTAAGCATCCAATCGTTGGTCGTATAAATCTTGTATCCTTTTAATTTCATTACTCATTCTAAGTCCACCATCAAATTGTCGGTCGCGCACATAAGCACCCTTGTTAGAACCACCATGTTGTGCCATAAGCGTTAAAATATCTCCAAGAGAAGCAAGCACTTGTGCGCCAGCCAATCGATTTTTATTCGGCTCTTTGGGTTTTTGAGTAGTTTTTTGGAAAAACTCTAAATAGCTCCCATCTTTAGACGGATCATAATTCTGCATTTTCTGAATCATCTCACTACTGTATCCTAAACTATTCAGATGTCGCATTTCTTCAGGGCTATACGCCCCCTGTATATTTACACCATAATTACCTACATCTGTTCCGGCAACAAGTCCATCGGTTGCAGATTTCGGTTGTTGAGTTTTTGTTACGCCTAAAGCATATATTGGCACTCCATTCTTGTCTTTACTTCCAGTAGGAATTTCTGTAGCATATTCCTCATTACTATCTATAGAAGTCACCATAGGAGCAGCCGTTTCAGGATATTCTTTGTTTATATCAAATCCCGTTTCTTTCCGCTTGTATTTGTCATTCAAATCATCAAGTACAGCCATGTATTTTATTTTTTTTAATCTTAAATTTTGAACTTTAAATCTCGAAGCATGGTTGCTAAGCCAAATCACTATTTCCCCATCATGCTACCTGCAGCACCAAAACCACCGGTAATCATATTCAACCCATTATTCATCATGGTTTCGTAAGACTTAGCTCTATCATCATACAATTTGTATTGCATATTAGTAAGATTATCTTTTCTTGCTAAATATTGATTAGTGATATTATCTTTCCACCGCTGCCCCATAGCACCTAAATTACTATAGGCGTCAGAAATGGCTTTTGTCGATTGCTCTTTTTGAGTAGCCTGTTGTTCAGGAGTGGCTCCGTTTACCACCGCCATATTGGCAGCCGCCTTATTCTGACGCTTCAAATTATCCCTCAGATTTTTCAATAGTGCTTGCGAGTCGGCACGCTGCAAATAATCACCTTGTGCGTTAGAATTGTACCAAGCATCATTTTCTGCATTTTGGACTCCCAATAAAGACTGAATTTTTTTTCTCTCTTTGCCCGCTTTCTTTCCTGCAGACAGCGCAGTTCCTCCTCCGGCTATAAGACTCGCTGCTGCTATTGCTAAAGGTATTGCTAAAGGTATTGCCATGTTTATGATATTTTTAAATTAAAAACTACATACAAAAGAAAAGAATATCACTGCAAACACGCTCCCCTCATTCAAAAATCTTCCCTTTCGGTCGAAAAGCCACTGCTTGCAATCGCCCTAAAACAAACCACATTTGTTTATTTTGCTCAATAAATCCTTGCGCTACTTCGCGCCATTGCGGTTAAATATTGAAAACTTGAAATCTAAAAAACAGTGGGCTTAAGAAAAGGACAAACAAACAACCCGAAGGGTCGGCCAAAAGGAAGTACCAACAATATATCAAGCGAACTGAAAGAAAAACTTACAGGTATGCTTGCCAATAATTTTGAGAGTTTCGAGGAGGACATTAAAGCTATCGAAAAGCCGGAAGTAAGAGCAAATCTGTATGTAAAAGCTCTTGCGCTTGTCGTTGCTCGTCCTAAGGACGAAGACGAGAAAGAAATCGAACGACAAACAACACTACTGATGGCTAAACTGTTCCAAACAGATCAATAAAAAAGAATTGAATTTTTAAATATTTGAACTTTGAATCTAAATAGTATGCGAAAAGCAAACCCAAAAATATCAGCCAAATTCTTTCCTCGAAAAGAAAACAAAAAGATAGACGCAACTGCTACAGACAATCCATTCAAGAAAAACAATACGGTCTTGATGGATGCTTTTCGCGCATGGACAGCCCTTGATGATTTTCGCCGACAATCCGAACGACACGAAATGTACACATTCAGAAATCAATGGGGCGATAAAATTAAAAATCCCGATGGGTGCGGATACATTACCGAAGAGCAACATATCAAAAATCAAGGCAACCAACCGCTTAAAAACAACCGTATCAGAGGTATTGTCCGTTCGGTATTAGGTGTATTCTCTTCTACGCAAACCGAACCGGTAGTCGTTTCGCGCGATCGGGACGAGCAAAGCAAAGGCGAAACAATGTCGTCCACACTTCAATATGTCTATCAAAACAACCGACTGTGGGAACTCGACCGCCGAAACCTCGAATACTTTCTCATAACCGGAGTATCGGCGTTCAAAAGCACTTTCTCTTGGCGCAATGACAAAATGGATGTATGGACAGACCTTGTCAATTACAGCCGTTTATTTTTCGACAATCACATGCAAGACCCGCGACATTGGGACTGCCATCTAATTGGAGAAATACACGACTTGGGATTATATGATGTGATGGCGCAGTTCTCCTACGGTTCAAAAGCCAAAGCAGAACGCATTCGCCAATTATACAACTATATTGATGAGGATACAACTGTATCCTATATGCAAAACCTAACCGAAGACATTACAAAACATCGTAATTTCTTTATCCCCGATAACCAAACACGCTGCAGGGTAATCGAAATTTGGAAAAAAGAATCAAAAGAGCGGCTCTTAGTTCACGACCGACTTACCGGAGATTTTTATAAAGTAGAAACAGAAGAAGAATCATTATTGAAAGCCGACAATGTTCGCCGTACGCAAGAACAAGCAACAGCAGGAGTTGCTCCCGAAGACATGAAACTATTGGAGTACGAATGGTTTATTGACAACTTTTGGTATTTCTATTATCTTACTCCGCAAGGAGATATACTCAAAGAAGGCGAAACCCCTTTTTGGCATGGCTCGCACCCCTATTCGTTTAAAATATATCCATTCTATAATGGACGCGTATATCCGTTTGTAGGTGATTTCATTGACCAGCAGCGATACATCAACCGCCTAATCATGATGCAGGATTTCATCATGCGTTCATCAGCCAAAGGGGTACTTATGTTCCCGGAAGAATGCTTGCCGAAAGATACCTCTATGGCTGATATAGCAGATACTTGGGCAACCTATGACGGAGTGATTTATTATAAACCTAAACCGGGAGTTCCGGCACCGCAGCAAATAATCACAAACACAACCCAAACCGGAGCATATCAAATGTTACAGATACAGCTTAAAATGCTCGAAGATGTATCGGGAGTTCAAGGAGCATTGCAAGGAGCTGCACCAAGCTCCGGCACTCCGGCGTCTTTGTATATGCAACAGGTGCAAAATTCATCTACCTCACTGACTGATTTATTTGAATCTTTCAAAGAAATCCGAGAGAGTCGTGATATGAAAAACTTGAAGCTTGTTCAGCAATATTACAAAACACCTCGATATATTAATATCAACAGTAATGGAAGTACCAAACAGGCGTATTACGACCCCGCTAAAGTCCGTAATGCCGAGTTCGATTTATCCATTGCCGAAAGCACATCCACACCGGCATACCGTATGGTGATGAACGATTTCTTAATGCAAATGTTTAGCACAGGGCAAATCACACTCGAAGAAATGCTCGAAAACGGTACATATCCATTCGCCGACAAGCTGTTGCAAACAATTAAAACAAGAAAACAACAAATGGCAGACCAACAACAAGCCATGATGCAGGGCATACAACAGCCGCAAGAAGAAGCCCAAATGCCATTATTAACGCCCGAGTTACAACAACAAATAGAACAATACCAACAACCAACCTAACACCCCATTGCGTTTCTTTGCACCATTGCGGTAACACACTAAATAAAAAAGCTCATGCTAATTCAACTAACATATCCCGGCGACTTCATATTTCAATTAGTGAAACAAGAATCATCCCTATTAGCTGTTCGAAGAACAGACAAGGAAGGCAACCCGTTATTTCAACAAATGGTATTTGATGAGGCATATATGTTTCTTTTTCATCAATTATTTTTAGACGCACAAGCCGAAGTTACACCTGTTCTTTCAGCATACATTATCCAGTCTCCGGCACCCGAATATATCGACGACCAAGATTTGGAGCAAGGTGAGAACTATACTGTTTCACTCAATATGCCTGATGATTTCATGCGGTCCTACACATCGGTAATAAACACTAAAATAAAAGAGTTTTTCATAGCTCACATTATGTATCGTTGGCTCGAAACCAAACTACCACAAGAAGCCGCCACCTATTTAGATCGCGCACAAAAAGCATTATCCGATATCAAAAGCAGCCTCGAAAGACGAACAAAACCAGTAAGAATAAAAGGCAGATTATTCTAATGAATGTTGAATCAATAATAAAATCCAACGCTCAAAAGCATAAACAAATAAACCAACCCTATAATCAATTCAACGGTGAGGGATGCTGCGGCGAAAGGGTGTGTCTTAAAATAAAAGATGCACCCTTGTCCGTTATGTATCTACCAAAACCCATGATGGAAACTAAAGTCTGCAAACTCTTAACAAAACACAAATCCATCGAAAAAATATTTGAAGTCGAGAAAGAAGAACTAACATCCGAAGCCTATACCGAATTTTGGATTAACTTCTGTGAACTTCGTCTTAAATACGACTTTGAGTTTTTTGCCTACATATATCTCACCATTCAAGACAAAATAACAGCCGCTGATATTCCATTCACACTTAATCGCGGGCAGCGAAAGTTGTTAAAACGGTTAGAAGCAATGCGTTTGTCAGGGTTGCCCATACGGATAATATTATTGAAGGCTCGCCAATGGGGAGGCTCTACATTAGTTCAGTTATATATGCTTTGGATACAATTAATCCACAAGAAGAATTGGAACAGCGTAATTTGCGCCCACCTGAAAGATGCCGCCATCACCATTCGTGCCATGTTCGAAAAATCTATCAAAAACATGCCTCGCATAAGCGGCACCAAACATCAAATAAAACCTTACCAAGGCACGCAAAACATAAAAGAAGTGCCAGAGCGCGGATGCCGCATTACAGTAGGCACAGCCGAAGAGCCGGAATCCGTCCGGTCCCAAGATGCCAAGTTAGCTCACTTCTCCGAATTAGGATTATACCCCGATACCGACAAAAAGAAAACAGCCGACCTTATCGCCTCTATCATTGGCTCAATACCACGCGAACCATACACCCTAATAGCATACGAAAGTACAGCCAAAGGAGTAGGTAATTTTTTCCATACTGAGTGGGAGAAAGCAAAAACAGGCGAAACAGTTTTCGAACCCGTTTTTGTTGAGTGGTTTCTCATTGACATTTACAGCGAACCGATCACAGCAAACTTCAATAATCACAGTGGAAAAAAAGAGAAAGGGACCATAGAAGATTTTGTGCGCACCATGACAGAATACGAGTTAAACCTATTTAACAACAATCCCGAATGCACACTCGAAAATCTCAATTGGTATCGAGGCAAGTTGTCCGAAATGACAGGAGTTGCCATTATGCGCCAAGAATTTCCTTCGGATGATATAGAAGCATTCCAAGATTCCGGAATGCCCGCTTTCCGGGCTGAAGATGTAGAAGCATTGCGCAAAGATTGTAAACCACCCACGGCTATTGGTGATTTAGTAGCAGATTGCCTGCCGAATGTGGCAAAATCGGACACATCAAAGAGAAAAGAAATACTGCAAAACATCCGTTTTTCCGAAGATAAAGAAGCCTTGCAGGATATACTTTCTTCCGACCCAAAACGAAAGGCTCTAAAAGAACGCAATCGATTACGAATATGGGAATTTCCCGACATCGAACTAAAAGTATCAGACCGATATGTAATAGTATTTGACCCCCAAAAAGGAATATCCGAAAAAGCCGACTGGGGAGTAATAACTGTTTTTGATAGATATTGGATGCAGTTCGGAGGCAAGCCTGAAATTGTAGCCGAATGGCGAGGCAAGATAGACAAAGATATATCAATATGGATAGCCGCGCAAATAGCCAAATATTACAACAATGCGTTGTTGGTAATAGAAAGTAATACCTATGATTCGGACACTAAAGAAGACGATGCCGAATTTATTTTCGATACCATTGCCGATTATTATTCCAACCTGTACAGCCGAACTCCTGCCGACAAAATTATAGAGGGCGCTCCCGTAAAATATGGCTTCAATACCAACCGAAGCACCAAGCCTATGATAATAGCCAACTATGTAGCCATGCTCCGAGAACGAGGATATATAGAACGAAATACAGAAGCTCTCAATGAAGCCCGTACCTACGAACAAAAGAAAAACGGTTCATTCGGAGCAAAAGCCGGCAGGCATGATGACACACTAATGACCCGTATGATAGGTTGTCATATCTGTTATGAACTCCCATTGCCAAAATTAATCGAAACAACCAAAAAATCATATTCGCGCAAACCGGTATCCGAGGCGTCGATATAAAAAAATGGGATTAAAAATAATTAATCCCATTTTTCGGTTTCAAAATATTAATACCCCAATTTAGCCTCCATGGCTTCGGGCGTTACTCCAAGATCTTTCATGAAGTAGTGCGCGTCGCAGTAGATATCATAAATAATATCAAGGACAGCCTCTTTATCCTCTTTCTTTATGGCGTCTTTCAGTTTTAGCATGTCAGCTTCCATATCGCAGGCAACGCTCATTGGGGTAGTGTTTTTTGTTTTCCATTGAACCCAATAATTCATATTCGCATTCATATCATTTTAATTTTTAAATAAACAAAAGAGTAGGATGTTTCTACTCTTTTGTTTTGGTTTTTACTTACGCCTTTGTTTGAGCGCCGGCAAGAACTGAGTTCATTGCAGATTGAATTTGTTGAGAGAAAGAATTTCCAATAGCAACAATAGTGTTATTGCTTTCTTCTTTTCTTTCGGCACACAAGGCGCGTTCCTTCCATCGTTCGGTTTCCTTGTCTTTCAAATAGTTCAAGGTTTCGTCTTTCGCACATTCAATTTTTTGAATAATGCGACACTCCGCACGCTCCAAATTCAATTGTGTTTCGTTGTGTTTTTTCTCGTTTTCATAACGAAGATCTGAAATCTCTTTTCGCATAAATTCATGCCGCAAATGGTCTTTTTCTTCTTTGTGCTCAAAGCGATTCAAGAAATAATCTTTTTCTTCTTGCGATTTGTCCGAAACATGCGATTTTAAATCACAAATTTGGTCTTTTGCAGATTGAATAAGACTTTGCGTTTTTTCCACAGAACAATGAATTGTTTGTGCAAGTTCTTTGACGCAATCCACTTTGCCATCAATAGCACCAATAGCCAAATCCAAAGCTCTTTGATTTGCACCAGAATCACGCCCCGTCCAGTTGCCGTTTCCATTAATGAACCCCAATAGCAAAAGTAACTCAAAAATAGGGCTTCCGGCATTGTAACCACAATTCGCGCCATATCCAAATGGCATTCCTGCTCCGCCGATAAAAGTCGTTCCGGTGTCGGCTACACCTGATAATCCTGACATAATGTATAAGAATTAATTTGTTTTTCGTCAATATTGACGAAACAAAACTATCCACAAATCACAAGGAAAACCTTTTGACAATTACCTGATCATGTACAATTTTCGTCCTTTCTATTTTCTTTTTCATACTTATCTCTTACCTCTTTTAGGCACATTTTAGAATACCTACTGTCAGGAGGATTAGTAATATAGTCGCCAACAGTAACACGAGTCCTATTTACTACACGCCCAATGGTTTCATATTTTACTTGGAAGAATTCGTGCGCAAGGATACAATATGTTTTCCTGCAATCAACAACATACCTGTCTTGGCTGACTGACTTAACTTCCTCTTTGCTAACTTCAAACTCATGAAGGCACAAATCCAATAATCCCTCTAAAAGATTTGTTAATTTACTCTTTTCCATACTATCTTTGCATTCTCTCAAAAAAATATAAAGGTGTCGCAACACCGACCTCAAAGCATATTATATTTTCATATAATAGCCTTCGTCGTGGTGTTGCGACACCTTTACTGTTTAGCGGGTTGAGAGCCGCTAAATGGAGGCGGAGGTTTTTTTTATTTCATCACAAAATAAGTCAACACAGCCCCAAAACCAAAACCAACCCCGCCAAACACAACATTACCGTTATTATCCCACCAAGTAGGTTTTTGAGCTTTTAAAGATTTCATCAGCATCTCGTTTCCATTGTTTAGATTTACAATGGTTTTCGTTTTGCTATCGATCAATGTATCTTGAATAGTTATTATTTGCTTCAAATTTTGGTTAATACTGTCTTGTTCAGCAATCTGTCTATCCTTGTAGTAAATCGTTTCTTCGGCATCATAAAGCATCTCATCTACTTTGCCACTTCGAGAAGTCGTGTCAGCTTTGTAATCAAAGGCTTCTTTTTCAAATTTAGTCTGATAAAACTTAGCTTTCGTTTCGGCAAATCTCATTTCCTTTTCATGCCTGCGATTCAAACTGTCTTTTATAAATCGCTCTCTTTTTGCGTGTATAGTGTTTATGCTGTCAATCAAATTTGCTCGAACAGTCGATACACTAACTCGCTCAATAACTTCATTGATGTTGTTTTCTTTGTCAAAGTTCCGCAAAAGCAATGTACATACAACAGTTATAACAACAGCCATAATCAATAGACCAATACAAAATTTAGTTTCTATTTTCATATTCAGATTAATTTATCCACCTTGATACTACATAAATTTGACTTTTCAGCCGTCTCTTCCGATACACACCACCACCTTCACGACTTCCGGCACCGTTAGTATTGCCTTCTATCGTAATAACAGCATCGCCATATTCGCTCCATTCGTGTATAAAGAAGGTGTGTGCAATTCTACCCATTTCGGGATAATATAAACCGCCAACATCTCCTGGCAGTGGTTGTGATTTTGTATATTTGTTGCGTAGGCAGATTCGTTTGCCATCAGGAAACCATGTAGGAGAATATCCGCTTACCACAGTTCTTACACCAACTTGTTTAAAAGCCCAACAAACGAATGCAGCACACCACGGTTGACCTTTTTTCAATCCGCACGAAGCCAAATATTCTTCTACTCTTGTACCGTCATTTCGTCCGGTAGCCTCTCTAACACCTACTTCGGCTAAATAAACTCCACTTAGTTGTTCTCTTATCTGCTCGCTATTAGCGTGTGCGAAAGCAATATTAAAGAAAACAATAAGCCAAAGAAAATGCCGTATGCAATTTTTATTCGTTGCCATTTTGTCAGATTTGGAAATTCGATTTTTAAATGATTTTTCAGATAATCCGCCACTGTTCCAAAAACAGTTCGCAATAACAACCATGCTATTGACACAAACACAAACAATTGTATAATAGCAAATAGCGGCACTTGAAATACACCGGCATCAAATACACCACTTTGCGGGTCTATCCAACGCAACACTTTACAACTAATCACCCATACTAAGATAGCAATGGGAATACTTAATAACTCTGGGTACTTCTTAAAACACCCTGCAATCTTCAAACTTAAATTTTTCATAATTTTTCTGCTGTTTATTTCGCTATTTCTTCTAAGTCTTTTATACGAGCATTTATTACTTTATGCCTTTCTGCACAAAGTTTTTCATCACCAATGTCTTTTGTCTTCAAATTTTCAACAGCGACCATCAACTTATTATAGGCCTCTGTATTTTTATTGATTACCCGAAAACCTGTATTGGCTATAAAACCAATCAAGGTTACAAATACACCGAGTATAAATACTATTAGTGGTATAGGAACTTCCATAATCTTTTTTGTTTTAATATGTATTCACAGTCAAATATCCGTCAGTAATATCCACTGTAAAAAGATCTCGTTTCTGTAGAAGCCAATGCAATTTCCAAAGAATGTGTTTAATGTTCGTATCATAATATAGTGAAAAATTAGTTAACCGGGAAGGGGTTCGAACCCTCAAAAAAAACCATTGTTCAAGTTTAATGGATGCAGCCATCAAACAAGAGCGCTCCGTGTTGCCACGGCAATGATTGCGTCTAACCGTTTCCGCCACCCGGCTTGTGAGTTATTGCCCATTCAAGAAGCGATAACCCATAAATAGAAGATTAGGCTGCCTGTCCTTCTGCTGTCTCAAAAGAGAAAGATGGATTTAATTTTTCTACCATCTTTGCAAATTCCGCTTTAGAAACGCTATTTAGGTGTTGTATGGAGTTGCAAATGATTGCAAATTCAATGTCTGTAACATCTATAATAAGGTCTTTTTCAGCAACAACATCTTGTCCATCTTTTTCTACTGATTTTATTTTCTCAATAAGAGCCGCATTTTTTTTAGCCTCTGTAAAACTTCGGCTACGGTTAAGCATTTGCAATACCGCGTAACTGATTGGCGATTTTAAAATACCTGATTCAACGCCACCTGTCGCAAGAGGTCGAGAAGCTTCCTCGAAAATTTCAATACTTAAATTTAATTTCATGTTAATTATTTTTTAATTGGTTTATAATTGGTTTATAATTTTTTAAACAATATAGAATATCCCTCCCTTGTATCTTACTTGAATTATACCTCCGGCAGGTATTGCTCCGCTCGAAACTGTAGTTGATGTCGAACTTGTTTGTAGTGGTATTGCATTGCCAGTACTTACAGAATTTATCATCAGTTTTACCGGATTACTCGAATTTGCAACATCTGGACTTAAATACAGAGTAAGTCCATCATACAATACCGGAATGTCCCCATCCATTGGTATTTCTGGTATAACAGCACGATAGGTGGTTCCTCCACTGGTACTAAACCTTGTCATACTGTAAGTATCGCTTGGAGTCTTCACTAAATCACCATTCCCTTTTATTTGTAGAGTGGATATACCTGATTGATTATTAGGAAAAACACCTGACAAACGAATGCCCCCGCCATGCAAAAGCATATATATGCTACTGTTTTGAGTACAGGTAACTGACGATGTTAAGTCATTGACATTAAATCCAACAAGCCCATTGGGAGAAACAACCTCTGAACTATACCGTCCCGCGCGAAAAGCCGCATTACCTGTATAAGGGCTAAAAACAGTATTATAATTAGAATTAGCTTTAAATCCGACATAACCACGGGGATTATAAATCGAACATGCGATTTCCGATCCTGTTGTTACCTTAATTGCATTCCATCCGTAAGAAGAGATAGTTGTTTCTGTGTTGGAAGCTGCAAATACATCTGTGCCATTCAATTTTATGGCAGAATACCCGCTTTCTGCTATAAACACAGAGTTTCCACTTGAGTCATAAACATAACTTCCGATTGAATTTGTTTTGAAAGCTAAAAAATTATTATACCCCAGAATAGTAGTTTCGCTACTTGTAGCCCGAAAAACGATTTTAGAATTTGCTTTTATTTCAATGCTTGCATCATAAGCTAAAAATCCATTCGCACCTGACGGACTACTTAAATAGCTGAGACCAATTTCTGCCGAAAACGCCTTATTGCCTGTTTGTAAATTATAAATAGCACTATCAAATTGCGTTGCTTTATACCCCAATAGCCCTGTTGTATTGTAAATAGCATTACCGGTATTGTCTGCCGAAAATGCAGGCAGGCTATTTGTACTTGGGTTATGTAACTTTAATGTACCGGTAACAGAACTTAAAATCAAGTCTGTATTTGGATTAAATAATGATATTGCAGAGTTATCTGTTTTCAATATCGCATTAGCGGAAGGTCTATATAAATTTACTTCAGTATTTGTAAGCAATAACCCCATGTTTCCGGTAGCTGCATTCCGCACGATTACATCTCTGTAATCTGCTTCAAAAACTGTTTTCCCTAAGTAGTTCTTGATGTTTATATTAGTTTGCTCTGCTTCAATTGCAGGCGTACCGCTTGGGTATCTCAATCCAGTCGCTGTATTTGTAGCATAAAAAACAATATTGTTGTTTACTTTTAATTGTGTATAACCAAAACCCGATTCGAAAGAAACATTATTGTCGGGGGACTTTATATTTGTGCTTGCTGCGTCTGCACGAAAAACTTCTTTCCCATTGTTTCCCAAAGCGACATAGTCTCTTCCTCCAATAAATGAATAATTCCCGTTAGGATTTGATATTTTCGTTTGTTGGTTGTCTGAAGAAAAAACCGTTGTATTGTAGTTGGATAAAAATATTCCGTTAATATTAGCTTGAAAAGTCTTAGTGCCAAAATAAGGGTTCTTTAAACTTATATCATTGTTACTAACAATGAACACTTCGCTTCCAGATGGTGAATACATTTTTGTAGTTGCGGCAGTGCTTTGAAAGGCGTTTAAACCACTAAATCCATAGAGAGTAGTTGCAGAGGTTGTAAAATCTACAGCTTTTTGCCCGTTCAGTTTTTTTAAATAAAAGGCATCCTTATCTACATCAATCAACCGAACCCCATTGTATCCATATAAGCGAACCTCGCCGTCACTTTGTTGCATAGAGAGACCAGGACTACCATTTGGATAAGTAAGAGTAGTATTGCCTGCGTTTGTAAATCTCAATCCGCTTCCGGATGCACCATTGATAGAACGCAAATAAACTTCAGTTGAAGACAACTTAAGCATATCCAGCCCATTTGGCTGAAACAGTTTTACCTCTGTAGGAGCCGCCTTAAAAACTTGTTTACCGGCAAGCCTGAAAGATATTTGACTTCCGGCAGCTAACTCTACTCCACCAACAGCTTCAATTCCTACACCTTTTGCGTATGTGCCAATATAGCCGTTGGGAGCAAATAAATTAATGCTGTCCCCATTGGTACTGCCTGTTTTGTAGAATTTCAATCCGGCATAGTCTGTTTCGCTACTCCCTACCGAACGAACAGGAGTATTATACGGCATTGTAATCGTACCCCGCATAGTCCCGCCGGAAAGAGGTAAGAAATCCAAATTAGGATAACTGTTAGGATCGCTCACTACTGGTATCCACTCTTTTATATCACTTCTCCATGAGTAAAACATATCAAGAGCATACACGAATGCGAAAGCTCCATGTTCCGCCATTGGGAATCGCTCATAAAGCTGATATACATAGTCAACCGAATCCTTCAAGTAGCGCATAGCCGGAATAGTTCCAATCAATTCCCATTGTTCTGCGCTAACTGTATTGTTGTTATTTCCGCAACATTCCATATCTTGCTATTTAATTGGCAACCATCCCTAAAACTTTTTCTTCCAAAGCCTTAGATATTTCTCCTTTTTCATAAATCAAATACACTGCGCTTGCGCACAAATAAGCGAGCGGAACAAATAGTTTGTCGCTCACATCTATTTCTGTTTCTAATTCTATCGGTTTAATAAGTGGTATATAGAGCGCCTGTTCTACCTTTTGCCCCCTTCCTCGCGGTAGCGAATAGTATTCAAGTACAGTTTTTACCTTACCACCAATTACTTGTTCATTTTGCACACATACCGGACGAATAGGATTTCCACGCGTAAATTCATTGCTTTGCACGGCAGCGATACTGTCTGATATTGAATAAAGAACATTGGTTGCCGTATGCCAACCGTCCATTTTAAACGAAACCAATAAATAAAAATCGGCAGGGAGTTCTATGTATCCAGTTCCTTGACCTATATTTTCGATTATTGTTCCGCCCGAAAAATCTTTTATTGTAAAATAATGCTTGGGAAAAACACTCACTGCCTTTCGCCAAGCATCAACAAATACAGCCTGTATGTGAGTTTCAACCAAAGAAGTATCCGCACCGACAAAGGTATCCTGACCGATAGCTCCCGCCTCGTTCATAATCTCCATTACGCGTGATATGAAATCCTTCTTTAGCATACAAAACTCTACTATTCACTTGCTTGAACTTTCAAATTTGGGAAACTAACTCCCAATTCAGAAGCAACAGCCAATACTTTTTCCGGTGTAGTCAATTTTGTATGATGAACCTTATAGGGTTCTGCACGCAAAATATCAATTGCACTTTGAATATCTGTTACTTCAGGATATTCTTTTGCGGGCGCGGAAGGGATTTTCGGAGCACTTTCATCTGCAGTCTTCCCGCCATCAAGCACAATTTTGCCGGTCTTGAAATAAGTACTCTCCTCGATAGCCTTCTGCAACCGTTCGTTGTTGGTCTTGAAATCGTTACCCGACCCTTTCAGCCCAACGCACATATTCTTTTCTCCGACCTTTACATAGAATGTATATTGGTCTCCGTTCGCCGATATATATCTTTTCATATTGAATTTTTTATGTAAAACAGTAAGGCATGAAACATATTCACACCTTACTGTCTAAATTATTTTACGCCCAACCATCAAGTGCAACACGGGAGTGTGCTTTTGGATTTTTCAAGATAAGCCCGCAAATCTCCATGATACCACGAGCATCCGAATCCGATATGCCAGTCTTTTTCAAATCAAAATCAGTAACACGAAGATCGCCAACAGTCCATTTGCGAAGATTATTTGGATCAAGAATAAATCCTTTATCTGTCATACCGATATCATCAAGAGACTTGTCATGCACGCAAAGAAGTGTGCCGAATTTAGACTCAATTGAATTAAATACAATGCCAAAGGCTTCCTGTTTTTCTCCTACATAAATCACTTTGTTGTAATCTACTTTCTCAATAGCTGACAATAAGGCACTACCAACAATAAACAATTTGTTTTCACCCGAATTGTTACCCGTAAAAGCGTGCTCCATCAAATCAACCAATGTATCACTATTTACAGCACCACTAAAGTCAAATTCTTTTCCGGCTTGCGTCCAAATACCCTGCGTAAAGTAAATCTCTTCGGCTGTTTCGGTATATTTATTTTTAGCCTTTATTAATCCTTTAACGCCTTTCCAAAAACTAACATTTTGAGTGCGCTTCATATCAAAGATTGCCTCTTCTTCAGCGTCTGTAAAAGTCCAGTTCACCTCTTTAGCTGCTCGTTCAAATAAATCTGACATTTTTACTTTTGCCAAGAATTTTTGAAGGTATTGAGTAAAGTTAGTTGGTACACCGCTATACGCATCAGTCGACAACTGCTCTTCCGAACCGGCACGCCCTGCGCGTGTCAATACCGTTCCTGCAGGTATAGCCGGTATGTTGTTGGCAGCAGTTTGCCCATTCACAGCAACAACAATAGGGTTGTCGCTTGCATCTTTATTCAATACATATAATACAAGCGGATTAACAGTGTCAACAGTTATTTTATCCTCTTTATACCCGTTAACTCCGTTTACAATGATGGTTTGATCACAGGCAAAAATGCTATTATTCGAAGTTGTTATGGATCTTTGAGGTGTGCCTCCGGCAACCGCTGTTGATAAAGTAGCGGTCAAATCGATAGTGTCAATAGCATAATGCTTCACTACCTGCCCCGACGAACTCTTTACCTGTTTTACATGTCTTGATATAGTATCAAGTTTTGCATCGTATGGGCGTATTTTCGCCACCATATCGTCTATCTGAGCAAGGATTACATCCGGTGAATCTGTATGCGCATTACCTACAGTTACATCTTCTCCCACACGAACAGCTCCGCCATCTGCCGGAATTACTGCGTTAGCCGTCATTGCCGATACGCCACCCACTCCAAATAATAGGCAGGCAAGCGAAAAGGTGAACATTGCCAATTCTTTAAATAGATTGGACTTTCCTAATTTTGAAAATTTTTCTTTCATGGTTTTTTACTTAATTTGTTTTTGGTTGATAATTTATTTTTTGTTCCGAAGTGATTTCATATTACTGAAAAAGTCTCCGTTTTTGCTCGATATGGGGTTATTTCGTCCGGCGCCCGTACCCCCACCCAAATCCGGCACCAAAACATCTTCTTTCATGGAGCGCAATTTGGCATCTACCTTATCATTTTTACCTTCCACAAAACCCGTATCGGCAGCTTCTTGCAAATCCTTGTCGTAGTTCATCCCTTTGTGTATAATCTCAATAAGAGATACCGGAATGTCGCCATGCAAAATGCGTTCGGCAAGGTCATAAATATTGTCATTTAGTGTTCCCAGCTCTTCTTCGCCAAGACCATTTTCCTGCCCATACTTCGACAAATTCTCTTTGTATGTTTCAATGTTCTTTGACGCTTGAGCCAATGCAGCATCACTTTCAGCAAGTTGTTTTAATTGCTCTTGGTAGCCTTCTTCAAATTGTTCAAGCTCTTCTCCTTCCAATTCAAAAGGAGTTTTCCCATACACACGCCCAACAGAATAAGGAAACGATTTTCCGCCCCCAATCATTAAGTTCATAGTAGCACCCAATTTTGGGTCTTTGCCAATCATCTCGGCAAGCCGACTGTTTCCTTCGGTCATTTTATTATGCCGTCCCTCCAAGTCGGAGTACTTGCTGTGCATAAAGTCAAGCAGCGAGTCGTCGTTCAGTTCATCCGTCACATCCGGATTATCGGTTTTATAAAGAGCTGTAATAGATTCGCGCCCTGTCTTAGGAGTATCAACTACTACCGTTTCTTTCCCAACTTCTTTTTCTTCACCATTCATAAGGATAAATGTTTTTGTGATTAATGTGTCTTCTTTAGACTATTTAAAGCACAAAAAAACACAATAAAAACATAAACATTCGCCCCTCGTTCAAAAATAAATCGGCTTGGTCGAAAACCCCATTAGTAAACATTTTCAGAGATTTGAAACAGGGTTTACCTTTGTTCAAAAACAAACAGTATGGGTCTTATTTATTTAAAGGAAAGAAACGCCGATTTTCTACGAGTTTGCGAAAAGATAAGAAGCAAAAACAAACACTTATCAATAGAACAGATTGCGTCTCAAGCCATTTCGAAAGAAGCTGGATCATATTATATCGGATTGCAAGAAATCACCCGGATAATCAATGCGTCAAAAGCAGAAGATCAAGCAAAGCCAAAGAGCATTGCAAAAAAAACACTGTGGGAAAACATTGTATTACGGTACATTGAATTGAAAGAAAAACACCCAAACTATAGAACTATAGAATATGCGCAAATGATTATCAATAGCAAAGCTCCCCGATTCTATATTACCGAGAAAACAGCCACTACCCTTTACTACAAGCTACTAAAACTAAAACAATAGGTTATGAATATAATAAAGGCAAAAAGTTCAATAGACCGCATCCTAAATAAAATAGCTAACTGGTTTGTGGTAGGTATAATCATCCTACTTGTGTTACGGTTTGCAATCGAATTTATACTGCCATATTACATAGGAAAATATGAATTCTTCACTAATTATCATTTCAACAAATAAACTATGCTAAAACAAATAATCTCCGATTTCAAAGATGCCTACGAGTGGATTAAAGAGTGTGTATTTCTTCGCCGATGTGCATTCCGATTAAAGCTTGCCATCAGATTAGCCGACATGAAGCAACAAGCATTCAACAAACGATACTTTGTAGTTCTTGCTCCAAACAATAAATTAATCGCCATCAACAATGATGATATTGACCGCCTCAAACGGTTGAAGTTATTTGATAAACGAATGGGATTTCTCGAACTGCAAAAAAAATGCTTCTACTACACCGCACTCAGCCTCAACAATAAAATGAGTAAAGAACAAATGCAAGAAGCCAAACAGCGATACATACAGTACTCAAAAAAATACAAACTATAACCGCGCATGTGAAGCTACATGCTACTTTTTTTCATAATTAGTTGTTAAGAAAAAGCCTGAACTAAATTAATAGTTCAGGCTTTTGTAATCTATCTCTTATCCGTCTTGTTTATCCCATTCGTCCTATCATTAACTGTTCCCCATACCAACCCCAATCCAAACCCACACAAATGCAACCAAAAGTTAACACCATGTAGAAACCACCCGGCGGCAAGCATCGCAATACTTGATACCACAAACCAAGCGTATTTCTTCACACTTGTTATCTTTACATCTTTCGAAAACAATGTGTAACTTATATAGATACCAATCATCACATACACCATTCCAGAAGCACCTACGGTAGGCAAATGGTATTCTCCGGCAAACGAAGCTGTAAACCCACCAAGTAAACACATCAGTACCAACCACCATTTAGAAACAAACCGCCCCAATGTCATGAACATACCCACAAAAGCAATCGAATTAATTATTAAGTGCAACCATCCGGCATGCTGAAACATATAAGTAAAATGCGTCCATAGCGCACTATCATCTGTAAATCCAATGCTCGTGTCGAATGACAGAAAAACAATCAAGAACACAAGCGGAAAACAATATTTTAGCATCATTTCTTTATCTCATTTTAGAATCCTCATACTCCTTATGTACATCACTCTCCAAATATTGAATTTGGCTCTTATCCTTTATCGTCCCGGCAAAAGTCAAAACAAACTGCCGGTACTTCGTCTTAGCAAACATGCCCATATCAATATCTTTCAAGTTGGATTTTTGTAAAGCAATGCCCTTTGTTGGATAAAAATTCACACCATCGTCCGAATGACTAATCATAATAACCGGTTTTTTATTTTCCGGCACATCGGTATTAAATATTAACCCGCGAAGAATAGTCCTAACAAGAACCTTCACATCATCATTACTATATCTTATCGGGCGCGTAACAATAACTACTTTCGCCATATCTGTTTCGGCTTGCGAGTAGTCTTTCAATTTATTATCTGCAATCACAAGTACTTCGGGAAAAGTGTTGCCCACCACCAAATCAACTTTTTCCGTCGACTGCCAAAATGATTTGCTGTCAAAGTCATGCACATAGTTATATCCTACTGACTTATTTACAGCAATCACTTCATTTTCTAAAGGGTTATAAATCAAAAAAGATAACCCTTGTAGATATTTTTTCATTGACAGAGTAGTAATACCTAATAGCTGCTCCTGTACCTGTGAAGGCATTTGTATACTGTACGCTACGCCATCATCCTCTAAAACTTCCGAAATAAGCCGTACCTGTTGCCCGTTTATCACACACAACCCGCGCTTCGTGCTGAACACAACTCCATAAGGAGTACTACAAACAATACCGTTAATAGCCGCCTCCAAATATGCCGGGTTAGACAGCGTGGAATAAACCACATCACCTGTTCCGGTATTCATAGTCCACACCCCTTTATCAGTAAACACATACAAGGGATACTGACCATAGTTCCTATCAGACACATTCATCATATTACTTGCCAACGCTAATATCGAACCATCACCTACCATATAGGTTTGTTTATTTGGGAAGTAAAAAGGGTTGTTTAATTCGGATACTTTTATTTTATTTTGCTCGATTATTCTTACACTAGCGCTTGTATCTATTGTTCCAGTATAAATAGGAGGTTGTTGTTCATTCCTGTATGCAGGCAATAAGTTAGGGTCGATATAATAAGCAATATCCAAGAAAGCGTGTGGTCTTAAGTTATATTCAGCTAATTTATATGTTGTTTGCCCGACTATCTGGTATATCGAGAGTTTTTTAGCTCGAGAATCAGGATAGGATAAATAGGGATTTAGTAATTTTTGTTTAGCGCTATAATCGTGGTTTGAAAGAAGATCAATGGCATAACAATATTTTTCATCGCTACCAACATTCAATTCAATTTCAAAAATAACATCTACTCCTGGTTGGAAAAAATATGGATATCCGGTATATCCATTATACGGGATAGAGGAAGATTTGTGCGTAGACCAAAAAAAATAACCAGGTGAGAAACCTTTAAAAAATGTAGTTAAAATATTAGCTATATGTAATCTATTGTTGTAAACATAGCTTTCTTTAGCTCCTATCTTATTGTGCCCACTATCAGGCATTAATTCCTGATAAATTAAGTTTGAAACATCTGAGATTGATATATCTGATTTTTGTGTTAAAGGCACAGTGCTTGAATAATTCTGTATTTTAACACTCTTTAAATAGTAAAAATTAGACATCTCAGATAGCGCTTTTTTACTCCCTGAAGGTATTTGTGGAATAAGATTATAAATTGCCCCCGCAGAACCGACGCCCTTGATTTCAATATTATCGTTCAACAAAACACCTATTGGCGGCGAGAGGAAGATATCTATTGACTCAATAATATCACTCCA
Organism: Paludibacteraceae bacterium; assembly: GCA_031553685.1. Classification (GTDB taxonomy): domain Bacteria; phylum Bacteroidota; class Bacteroidia; order Bacteroidales; family Paludibacteraceae; genus JAFGVL01. Next base: position 75,882 of record JAVBLE010000019.1, read on the forward strand.
TGTTGTTGCCATTCCAGAAACATACGCTTCAACAGAATATCCTGAGACATAAATATAAGAAGATGGCGTAACTAACATTCCTCTGTCAAAAACTTGATAGGTTCTTCTATGTGTAAGAATGTTCTCTTGTGGCATAAGTAATATTGGAGGAGAACATTTCACTATGCTTCCATCGTATAACCTAAAAGCCCACCGAACTAAATGTGCGTCTGTAAGAAGAACTTCGCTGCTCCACTCATTTTTTATTTGATTTAATCCAATGTTTACTAATCCTTTTGTTGAGTTAAGAATGTGTTCTTGTGGCATTAGATTGTAATTAGAACTATAATCATAATAATCACTATACTTTAGCCTCACGCTCCATGTTGCATTAGATTGAGAATCTCCACTTTTTGTGGTTGTATTAAATGAAATTTTAGGTAAATTCGGAAGAGCCCCTAAAAAAGTATATTTTCCGCCTAAAAAAACCATGTAATAAATTTCATTCTCGGCTATTAAACTAAGAGTGTTCCCAATCTGCTGCACTTCTTTTATTGTTCCTGTCCTTTCATTCGGTCTATAGTTAATCCATATAGGATCAGAATCTCGCACATCAGATTTGACGAAAAATTCATCATAAGGAATACCATTGTATGTAACAGTATCATTGGTTACCCCTATATAATTTTCGTAGGTTGAAGTTTTATGGACGAAAACTATATCATACATCATCATGCTCTGTTTTACCTTTCTGGGAGACACAGGTTTCAAAATGCCATTTTTATGTCGCATATTCACAAGCTCCACACATTCACCATCATCATAAGTAGATGTGGTCGATATACCTAATGCAGGCGTTTTAATTCTGCTCATAATTATTAATCCTTTCTGCTAATTCTTTTACAGTCCTGTCTTTTATCTCAATAAGTCCCTCTATAGTTTGCACACCACTCAAAATGGTTGTATGAGACCGCCTCCCAAACGCCACAGCAATACTACGATACTTAACTCCTTTCTCGTGAAGTAGATACCAGCAGTACTCACGCGCCAAAGCCACCTCTTTTTTTCGACTGCTGCCTATCAAATCATCAAACTTGACAGAAAGTCTTTCGGCATATTCTTTTATCGCAACATCCATCTTTTGTATTCTTTTGTATTTAACAAAAAAGCCGCAACTCTCCCAAGTAGGAAAATTACGGCTCAAGGCTCTAAATAAACATGTTTTACAAGTTAATTCGTACAGTCTTTCGGCACTCTTTACAGAACGGTTTTATCACCCCTCTCGCATTCTCATTCTCTAATAAGAATTTTCCGCAGATGGGACAATAGACCTTGCCGATCACAGGTAACAAAGATACTGATAAATCTTTATTTTTCATAGATTTACTTAAAGTAATTATTAACCTCTGTATCTAAATTTTCTATTTTATTTTTCAAGTGTTCTCGTATTTTATTGTAAAGTTCTTCATCTTCGTTTAGAAACGAATGAACAGATCTATTTGGAGATTCTCCATTTTTGAACATTTTAAATATTGTATAAAATAGTGATCCAATAGTTGACCTGCTTTCATTCTCCCAAATATTAATCATCATCTCTAAGTCTGTTAACGCTGTTGCGTATGAGTTTCTTTTTGATCTTAGTAGATTTACTTGTTCTAATTTTTCCATATTTTTTAGTGTTTGTCATTTTATTCATGCATTTTATTCATTCATTTTCTCAAAAAACCCACACTCCCCATCCGATAATCCAAATGTCTGCATGGAGATATACCTCAAATCCTTAATCGGCAGTTCGGGATAATTTCCCAAAAACCGTTTGCAGGATTTTTGTTTAGGGCATTTTGTGTTGTTACAGTGAGTGAAGTCGTGGCTCATGGGTTAAAAGATTATTCTATTACATTGGGAGCCTCAAGCATATCCTTATGAAACTCATCTATAAGGCTTTCGGATGGATGATTTTTGTTGTAAAATAACGCTGCACCCCAAATCGAAGATATTCTTTTTTGTTCTTTTTGTACCCCTAAAGCATATTTTATCATCAATTCCCGAATTAAATCGGGGCTAATTTCAATACTATCATCACATTGACAATAACCATCCCCAACTTTAAGGTAGCATTGTGGCAAATGTTCTCTCATTATTTCATTAATTGTTTTCATACTGGTTTATTTTTTTTGAAATTCTTTCTTTAGTGCATTTATCTCTCATGTTTTTACACACTCTTTCCCAAGCTGATTTTTCACAAGCAAGACGATAACATCGAATAGCATGTCCGAAAGTAAGAATATTGAATGTTCTACTTATATCCTCTAATTCAAATTTAGAGGAATGAACTTTGTTAAATTCAGCAAATTGTTCTTTGTAGTTCGGCAGATAATTCTCTATTAATTCCTGAATTGTTTCTGGATGTTTAATTTCGCTCATTGTATCAATATCTTAAGGGTTTCTATCTTCTTTTTTAACTCTTGATTTTCAAGGCTTAGGCGCTCGTTTTCTTTCTTTAGATTTTGAATTTGTATTTTTAAAATATCTATTCCAAATGATAAAATTTCTTTTGCTAATTTTTTGCTCATTTTAGTAATTCTTTAATTTCTTTTAAAAACTCTTTACTACATAATCTTCTTTTACTCCTGAAAAATTCTTGTTGTGCCTCTTTTATTGTTTTCATGATCTTTACTTTTTATATTTCCGTATTCTCGCTTTTACAGCTTCCATCAAAATATCCTGTTTATCCTTCTTACCATCAACAGCTGTCATAATATCTTCATCTATCGTCCCTTCGGCAACAAATACAATTATCAAAACAGGTCTCTTTCGTCCTTGTCGCTTTAACCTTGCATTAGCTTGTAGCCAAAGCTCCAAACTCCATGTAGGTCCAAACCACGCAATCACATCTCCACCTTCCTGCAAATTCAATCCATGTCCGGCAGAAGCAGGATGCGCCAAATACAATTCGATCTCTCTCCGGTTCCATGCTGCTATATCTTTGCTACCTTCTAATCGTACAGGCTTATAAGACTTCAATTTTCGTTCTATCCTGGATAAATCATGTTTGAAATTGTAGAAACATAACACACCTTTGCCGTTTGCTTCTTCCATGATTTCTTCCAGCGTTTCCAACTTAGCTGTGTGTATCTCATGTACATTCCGTTCTTCATCATACACAGCTCCATTTGCAAATTGTTGAAGTTTATTTGTCAAGGCAGCTGCGTTTACTGCCGAAATATCCTCTGCATCTTCCAAAGCCAAAATCTGTTCCTTTTCAAAAGCATCATACTTTGCTTTCTCTTTGGGAGACAGTTTCACTTTGACAGTTTGGTAAATACACTCAGGAAGTTCTAAATAATCTTCGGCTTTCATCGAAATACAGATGTCGGATATTCTCTCATAAATCCGTTCCTCGCTATCGTTTCTAAGTTTGTAGTCAAACACCACCTGCCCATTTGTTCGTCCGGGAGTGAAGTACTGTTGCCGGTATCCGGTAATTGTCTTTCCAAGTCGCTCTCCCATATCAAGCAGATACAGTTGAGGCCACAAGTCGATCAATCCGTTAGGTGCCGGAGTACCTGTCAATCCGACTACTCTTTTCATCTTTGGCCGTACCATTCGTAAGGCTTTAAACCGGATCGACTTTGATGATTTGAAACTCGAAAGTTCATCAATCACAACCATATCAAACGGAAAAGCACTTTGATAAAACCCCACCAACCAAGCTACATTCTCTCTGTTTATCACATATACATCGGCTTTTGCCCTCAATGCCGCTTTGCGTTCACCTTCGCTGCCAAGCACCACCGACACACGAAGGTGTTTCAGATGATCCCATTTAGTCGCTTCGGTAGTCCATGTATCCTCAGCAACACGCTTAGGTGCTATCACAAGAACTTTATCTACCTCAAAATCTTCATACATCAACCTGTTTACAGCTGTCAATGTTGAAACCGTTTTACCTAAACCCATATCAAGAAACAACCCTGAATACGGATTATCAACCACATGTTGCGTGGCAAAGTCCTGGTAGTTATGTGGTATATATTTCATTTTGTAAAAATTTATCTAAACTCTCTTGATCATCTATTACTTCGGCTTTAAATCCCAACTTACGAAGCACCTTAATATTTTTTACCTGTAAAGCCGTTGGCTTCTTACCGGTCGTCTTTAACTCTACAAAACTTGCTCGTCCATTCGGCATCAGTACAATTCTGTCCGGCATTCCTGCATAGTAAGGCGATGAGAATTTAAGAGCTATTCCACCTTGTCGTTTTACAGCTTCTCTTAGTTTTCGTTCAATTAGCTTCTCATTCATAATCGTTAATTTTTTAACAAGGTAAACGAAGTAAACTCACGCGTACGCGCGAGGGGGTATACGCATTTGAGCGTTTTGAGCGTAATATACGCCCATATTTCTCTCTAATATTAAAATATAGTATATTAGGTAAAATCTTGTTTACTTCGTTTACTTTCATATTCAAACCCTTTTTATTAGCTTCTTTCAGTGGTAAACAAGATTTCATTTTTCTTGTTTACTCTTGTTTGCCTTGTTTACCACCCCCTCTAAAATCTTGTTTACTCTTGTTTACCTTTTTCGGGCATCTTGTTTACCCCGCTTTTTACGGATATTAACAAATCAGTCAATTCTAACAAAGCATTTTTGCGTCCCATAAAGTTTAAATTTAGCGGTGCCTTTTCCCCCGTTGTGTTCTTTCCAATCCTCAAAACCCCTCATAATTTTATTTATTTCAAGTGTTTTATAGCGGTCCATATCGGCTTTTGGTTTTTCAAGGCATTCACACCAAATCTCAGCTACACAAACCTTATCCCGTTGTTTGGTGCCTTCTGCTGCCAGCTCATCACCGTGTAAGAAATTGCGGCGTTGATACAAGTCCATTTCTCCCCAATTAGTTGGTAACAGGGTATCAAGGTATTTCTGTATGATTCCCGCCCGTTCGTCTATTTCGCTGTGCTCCCTTTGCTTGTTGTATGCCACTTCTTCCAATTCCTTATCAAGGTATCTGGTTTCTCCTGCCTTGTACAGGCACACAGCCTCCGCCCATATTTGATCTATTTCGTAGCTATCCAAGTCGTCCCATACGCTTTTAAGCGGCTCTTTCTCCATTGTATCCACCGGCCAAAAACGGCGGTTTCCCGTAGGGTCTTTTAAGAAGTCTTTATTGTTGGTGGTGCCGATGAATATACATTGTCTCGGAAAGTTCTCTATACGCCTTCCATAAGCCACACGGTAACGGTCTTCCTGCTTACTGATAAAGTGTTTGATGGTTTCCATTTCGGCTTTCTTTAAGCCTGCTAATTCCGCCATTTCAAGTATCCACACGCCTTGTATCTGCTCAAAGGCTTCTTTGCCTTGCACAGTGCCAAAGCTGTCAGAGTACCACTCTTTACCGAGCTTCCTTACAATAGTGCTTTTCCCCACACCTTGACCGCCAATGAGCGTCAATACATAGTCGAACTTAATACCAGGCTCGAATATGCGGGATACCGCCGCTACCAATGTTTTACGGGTAACCGCGTGAACATACGCGCTATCCTCCGCACCTAAATAATCTACAAGCAGCCTATCTACCCGTTTTTCCTCGTCCCATTTTACCGAGTTCAGATAATCTTTTACAGGGTGAAAGGAAAATTTTTCTACTGTCAGGTCTAACCCGTCTTTTACTTTTTGCATACCTGTTATATCATAAGTTGTTTCTAAATAATCTCTCAATCCGGCATCGTCCACATCTGTCAAGTATTTGGTAATTCTGTTTACTGTTCGCCAGGGCAAAGAGTCCAAAGCCAATTCTCTTTTTTCGAAATTATTCTTGGCAAAACGCTTTTTAAGCAGTGGATCATTTTCCAATATCAGCCTGATATTATTCGTAGTCGAGTAATAATTGCCTTTGCCATCCACATCCATTTTTTCCAACCAATCCACATCAGGCGTATTCTCGTTGTTTTCATCATCAAGAATACCCGCGAAGTCGTCCTGTACTTCTTTCAATTTCTCTATACCAATGCGTTTACGAACTTGGCTGTCTTTTGTCGCGAAGTCGACCATAGAGGTATAAGAAGGTAAACGATTACCAGGAGTACCTTCTTTCACATCTTCATCTCGTAAACCAAACAAATGAAGCCGCACTAAGTCAAAAGCATTACAGAGTTTCCCACTCGCAGGGTCAGTTCCATGATGGCTGTACGCATATTTTTCATCATATATCACTAACCCTGCGGCGGTACTTCCTTCTTTATAAGTATATCGGTTTTCAATATCACAAGCCTCGTAGGCATCATCAAGAAAAGTTTCAATAGCTTCGTCAATACTGTATGTCCGGCAGAACGCACCAACAACACCCGGCTTCTCCAATGGGTCTCCTTGCTTCTTAATCTCGCGGCGTATCACATCACCAACCCGATCACTCACGGGCCACTCGCTCGCATCCTGCCAATTCCGGTAAGTAGCAAGTACTTCATCAGCACACAACCACTCGCCATCTTGATACTCAAACACATATTCACCATCTTTGGCAGTCGATGGCCAATACATCAACCGTGAAGGCTCAAAAGTCGTATCATCGAATATATTAATATCCAAATTGTCAGCTATGCGCCGAGCTATGGCAATATATTCATCACTCCCAACAGGACGGTCAAGTGGCACAATAAGCCGTAAACGAGGCGTTACCGGATTATGTTTGTGTGTAGAATACACAGCAGCTGCATTGCCATACAACAGGGTAAAATCTCCCCACACATCGTTATTCGTCCCAAAGTCAATATCAAGTGTAATAAGTTGTCGGTGCAGTATGTTTTCCGACTTCCGGCGACCGTTGTTTACATACCCACCTACAAATCCGCCTACATCTTTAATTTCATCTTGTCGGCTTTTCTTGGCACTCATGTACTCGCTGTACTTCTCTGCTGTCCGGTGTGTCTCGCATATCTTTCGCAGAAACTCCGACCATTGGACTTCCCTGTTCCGCCAATGCGTCTCTTTCCGGTTTTTACCCGTCGCTATATCAAACGACCCGTTGTGGTGTATAGTTATCTCTCGGCCCATAATCGGAAGCGTTCACAGTTTCTAAAATCATCAATATATTCAAACTTTAATACTTTCATACCAGCATCTTTCTTTTTTAAATTAGCAACATAGCCTTTATATAATGGGCAGTTTTCTCTTTTCGAGCAATACTCCATACCTTTTTTAAAGTTATAATATTGTGCACAACAACAGTTAGCCGTTTCATTGTGTTTTGTGATGTGTAGGAGATATATTTTTCTACTCATATTTTTTAATTTATAAAGAGAATAACAATTAACATTGTCGCAATTATCACACAAAACACAATAGCACTCCACAGCATACACCCACAACCGGAGTGTTTATTTCTTTCTTGATAGATATTTCTAAATTCGCTGTTCATTCGATCGTATTCTTTTGATTGCAATATCAATATATTCAGGGTTTAACTCTATGCCTATAAAATTTCTGTTTAGTCTTTGAGCAACTACACCAGTTGTTCCGGCACCAAAAAAAGGGTCTAACACAATACCGTTTTCAGGACAACCTGCTTTTATACAGTCTGTTATTAGCTGTTCAGGAAATACTGCAAAATGAGCCTCTTTAAAAGGCTTCGTAGCTACCGTCCATACCGAGCGTTTATTCCGCATAAACTTACCGTCTTTTATTACCCAACGGTCGTGTGCTCTCGCTGCAAAATTCTGAGGTGCTAATCCTGTTACGCCTTGCGAGTATTTATGGCTCCCTTTCGACCGTGTATCCTTTCTACCATCATAAGCAGCTTCTTCCATTATAGCTTCGTAATCGTAATAGTACTTCTTAGATTTGGTCAGCAGGAATATATACTCATGCGCTTTTGTACAACGGTCTTTTACACTTTCAGGCATAGGATTCTTTTTGTTCCAAATAATATCTTGTCTTAAATACCAACCCGATCTTCTCAAAGCAAAAGCCAACATCCAAGGGACCCCGATAAGTTCTTTCGGTTTATACCCTTGTATTTTTATAGCGGTAGAAGGAGAAAGTGTACCTTTGTTAGTTCCTTGTTTGTATCTTTTTGCATTATCGGCATGTGTAGCAGCTCCTTTACCACTTCCGGCATAGCTGTCGCCGATGTTTAACCAAAGTGTCCCTGTTGGCTTTAATACGCGGTACACTTCTATAAATACTGCAACTAAACGATCAATATACTCTTCGGGTGTTTTCTCCAATCCTATCTGTTTTTTTTTGCCATAGTCTCGCAGTCCGTAATAGGGAGGGGAGGTTACACAACAATCAATGCTGTTATCAGGTAATGTTTTTAATACCAGCTCGCTATCCCCACTATGTATTATATTAGTTTCCATATTTCTTTAAATTACAAGCCGTTATAACAGGGCTTGCCCATTCTCGCTGAAATCGTTTCCATTCTTTTGAATAATCACCTTTAAAATCTCTATACAACATAGCCATTGGCATAAATCCGGCATCCCACGATTGCAACATTCGTTTTAAGGCTTTATCAAAAGTGTCTCCTTTGTAGCCACACAATACATAGGATCGAAGTACATGACTGCTTTTAGAAAAACCTGCATCCAATAGATATTTTCCAGCTTGCTTTAAAGGCTCCAAATCGTTAGGCGTATCGTATGCAAAAAACACCGTTTCCGGCTTTAATTCTCGTATTTGTTTAGCTCTGTCTGCTGTAAGCAACTTAGCTTCTAATCCTCCTGTAAATTGAGGTTTTTTAGGTTGGTGTTTCAACATTTCGAAAACAGCTTGTATGTGCTTCTCAGAGCAAGCCAATAAGTTATCGTCAGTTAATATCCATCCATTTGTAATAGGAAGCTCTCTTAGTTGATTACCTTCACGCTTCGGAACCGAACAAAACCAACAGCGATTAGGACAGCCTCGCGAAGTAATTACATAACCCTCTTTCATATACATTCCAGGAATAAAGTCTCCACCTATTTCATTAAAAGCCGGACCACCTATTTTTACAGGAGCAACGAATTCCCACTGTTTAGCCGCCCTTTCAGCCCACTCTATATCCCAAGTAAAAACAACGGATATATGCACTTCATCAGCATCATCAAAAAATGTTGGTAATGTTCGTATCCTTGCATTGCTATCTGTGGGAGTCGCATTTGTTTTTGTTGGAAAAACACGAATTATTCTCATTATCTTTTTCTACTCAATATCCAAAAATCCATTTATGCACACTGTGTACGCTACCTCTGTAATCAGCATCATTTTTCACAACCCCGATATTCTTACCTAATTTGGTAACTTTATACCCGTTCTTTTTCAGTTGAGCTATCTTCTGTTCGTTGTTCATCTGCTTCCAACAATTCTATTTTAACCAACTTCTTGCCGTTGCCGGTAATAAATATCTCATTGCTGTTTGTCCGTTTGGATTCTGCCTTTGCCCATTGATGAATAAAGGATAGTACCTCTGCCGGTTCTAATATGCGTCGATCATCAGTCATTAATTTATCTTTACCGATTGCGGCGATATAGGTTTTGCCACTCATAGCAGCTACACACAGTTGATATTTATTTGCATTTGCCATAATAGTTTTTATTTTTAGTTACACAGTTGCCGCTATTGCTTCTGCTAAGGCTTTACTTTGTTTGCATTCAACAGCGTTTCCTATAAATCTTTTCTTATCTGTTTGTGTCCCTTGAAGAACATAATCATCACCAAATCCCATAATTCTGAGCAATTCGAGTTCCAACAGCATTCTCATTTTTACATCAGTCAAGCCATACAACGCCATAAATTCTTTTATTTGCTTCGTTTTAGGGCTGTCTGTTTCGTATATCTCGTAGATTACAGTGTTGCCGGATATTTTAATAAAAGAAGGTAGCTTCACACAATCCGTTTTCGCTGTTACCAAGCTTGGAGGTCTTTTATCCATTCTCGCGATTAGAGTAAAGCAAGGAACTTCAACACTTCCGCCCGATGATGAATATTGAGGATTCACTAAATAGTGATGTTTCCTGTTAGCTGTTATCACCGGTGCCGGAACATCTAATCCGCTTCCTACATTATGGTAATTGGTATTCATCAGCCAACGGCCGTATGTTACTAAATTCTGTTTAGGTATAGCAGTCAATGCTGGACAAGGTGCCGTCACGCAACTTGTTTGCCCTCCTCCTGAATAATGGTTTACAAAGAACTCTCCTTTTACCAAAGCCAACCGGTCTTTTGTTGTAAGTGTCGGTGCAGGTTTTTCTATTGATTGCGTGTACCCATTACCGTAATAAACCGATATGAATGATGCACTTACCAATGAGTGATGATCTACAGTCGTAACACTCCCACAAGGTTGCTCGATCGATATATTTTTACCATCAGGTTTGCCACTGAAATACTTTGATAGAAACTGAGTACTTACAACACCCAATCTGTTTTGACAACTGATAACAGGGCAAGGCTCATCAACACTTGGCGGTATATGTTTTCCGGTTTTACCGTTAACAGAATTATACTTTAATAACCATTTGTCTTTACCTCCGGCAACATATTTGATCAGTCCTGAGAGCACCCTGTCTTTTGTATTCTCGCACAGCTCCTTTTTGCGATCAAATATGCTTTCACCCTCTCTATCCAACTCCAACACTTCTCTCACAGCCATGTGTTTTTTCAAATCGTTTTTACCGTCTTTACTGTGCGTTTTTTCAGGGAAAACAATGTGTTTAGAGTCTTTGCTAAAAAAGCCGAAATAACGAATACGCGATGTATAAGCACCATAATCGGCTGCATTCAGTTTATCAAAGCCATAATGGTATCCATACGATTGTATTTTTTCTACCCACACATTATAATACTCTCCTTTGTGTTCAGGTATCGGAACACATTTAGGCTGTACCCCGATAACCTTCTTTGTCTTTTTATCTTTCTTAATCTCAATCGGGCAATACAATTCGTTGCCTTGTTTATCCTTTACAACTTTTATCATCAACGGTCCCCAATCAAGAAATTCAACTACATTCTCTACACCGATTATATCAGGATTCAATATTTCAATGTACTTGTAAGCATATTCCGGTAAACTCCTACTGTCTGCATCACGCGAGCAACCTCCTTTGGCTTTACTGTGATTGGTACATTCGGCACTCATCCAAAATAGCACCTTAGCTCCGGGACAATTTTGTTTAGCGCGTTCTATAATAGCAATCAGTTTACGCGGGTCGAGTGTTCTGAAATCTTCAACAAAATGATATGTTTCGGGGTGGTTACTCGCATGGCTCGCTATTGCTTTGGCATCATGGTTTATTCCGATTATCACACTTACACAGGCTTCACCATCAAATTTGGCATCATGAAAACCTTTTGTTGTTCCACCAGCTCCACAAAAACTATCTATTGTTATTAACTTGATCCCGTTCTTCATTTTTTACCACCGTAATTTCAGCTTCTACTACTAAATCTTTCTCATATTTATGCCTGTGAGAATATTCAAATACTTTGAATCTGATAAAATCATTTTTAAACAATTCATTTTTTAGCCTATCCGCAATTCCCGTTTTATGTTGACAATAATATTTTCAGGACAAAGAGGAGAAAACATTATTTTATTTTCAGAAACCCTGTATTCGCTGCGAAACACTTCTATTCTGTTGGTCTCATGAGGTATTGTCTCCCCGAGATTATCTTTGCGATAAAATGGCAGTTTAAACCACCGAACAATACAGCCTATTAGCTTAATCAGTATTTTTCGTAGCATAATTTTTCTGTTTTTCAAGACTTCTTATCTTCCGTTCTATATACCAGCTTGCCTTTTGCAAGTCTTCAATTTTTTTTCTATATTGGTGCATCCTTGTTCCTTTTTTAGTCCTGCCCGCCACAAGTATTTTATAGCGTTCCCTACACAGAAGTCATAATGCTCGCTGATTTCAATACATTCAATTCCCGAAGGATGCGAGGTATAGTGCGTTGGCTTTTCTACATTGTTGTTCATACTTTAATCTTTTTTATAATAATCAGTAATATACCCGTCTCCCCTCAAAGGAAGTTCAGGTGCCCAGGCAGGGCTTTTTCCCATAATCGTACAAAGGCGTTCTAAAACATCTTCGCTATCACATTTTAATGCTTCTACAACTATTTCATCATGTATGTGCATCACAATAGGTATCATCGCTCTGTCCACTTCCAACATGGCTTCTGCCAAACAATCGCGGGCAATAGCCTGTACAATGTTCTCCACCAACTTACCACCGTATGTTTCCTGTTTGCACCATTTCTTTGTTGTTTGGTCCATACCCTCGTATATTATCGACTTGCTACCAAAACGATTTTCGCCAATCTGTGGGCGTAGGTAAGACAGTTTTCGTCCTGATGGGAGTTCAATAGAAAAGATATTGTTCTTGTAACTGAACGCGATGTTCCGATTTATCACAGTACAAAGGCTTCGTTCCTCTATGGTATGGATAGCAGCTTTATTAACTATATCCCAAAGCTGTACGATAGCTTTATTCGCTCCTCGCCAAGCATCAACAAGCGGTTTTAAATCGTCTTCGGTTAGCCCCATTTTCAAAGCGCCCATTGCGATAAGCGCATTTGCGCCGCCTTGATAACCGAGAGCCAATTCTGCCACTTTTCCTTTTTGGCGCAATGGGCTTCCTTTGGTTACTTCTTCTATGGGCACTTTAAACATCTGAGCTGCCGAAGCCTCATATATCTTCCCATGTGAGTTGAACACATCGAGCCGCCACTTCTCACCTGCGAGCCACGCTATCACACGAGCCTCAATAGCCGAGAAGTCGGCAACTACGAATGTTTTATCTTCACCACCGATAAAGGCAGTCCGTATTAATTGTGAAAGGGTATCAGGCACACTGCCATACATCATTTCAAGCATTTCACCGTCTCCGGCTTTTACCATTTCACGGGCAGTATCTAAATCGGGTAAATGGTTTTGAGGTAAGTTTTGTACTTGCACCAATCGTCCTGCCCAACGACCTGTGCGATTGGCACCGTAGAATTGAAGAAGTCCACCCACACGCCCATTTTCACGAGCAGCATTAATCATCGAAGTATATTTCTTTACAGATGTTTTGGATAACTCTTGGCGAAGCTCTAACACCCGTTTCACTTTATCCGATTCTATGGATTTTATCAAGTCCGGAATATCTCCTTTTCGCAAACCATCTACTTCTTCGTCCGTTTCTTTCTCTACCCAATCACGCAGTTGAGCTACACTATTAGGATTGTCTAATCCGGTCAATTTTACAGCCTCATCAATCAGTTTCTCACGGTGGTGGTTATCTATTCGGATAGCGTTTTCTACCATTTCCACATCGAGCCGTACACCTCTATCGTTGATAGATTGGTCAAGCACATACAATTCTTTTTCCTGCTCAGGTATTTGGAAGAAAGCTATCTTATTGCGGATAGCGCGTTCAACCTCCACATCTTGTTTACAGTATTTTTTGAAAAGTTCCCATTTGTCGGGATCGTGATGTGGAAGGTTACGGGTGCGTTCACCATTAGTCCGTGTCGGTTTGCAGGGTTTAGAGAAATAATTGATAAGAGCTTTTCCCGATGCCATTTTTTCTTCCGACAGCCCTACTGCTTTACTCGCTGCATCAAGCGATAAGGGCAAGCCTAACATAGCCGCTTTTACCATAGTACATTCCCACTCGTTGATAAAAACTTGAAGCCCTTTGTTTTTCATACACACTCTTTCAAATTGAGCGTTCCAAGCTGTTTTCAGTATTTGCGGATTTTCAAGTGCATCTCTCACTTCGGTAGGTATTAATTCTCCTTGTGCCAAGTCCACCATTTGTACAGGCTCATCATCAAAAGCATACGCGAAAAGAAGTATTTCAAAATCTCTACCTTCGGCATAAGGATACACGCCGGACTTTAATAAATCAATCGGACTGTAAGTTTCAATATCGATGCCTAACACTTTTCGTTTTTTGGCTTCTTCACACTTTTGGGTATCAACTTTTTGAACTTCACCATCCATTTGAAATATCGGTATATCACACTCGCTTTCCGCGTTAGCTGAATTAGCTACGGGCGAAATTAGTGCCCAATGACCTTTATCGGTTTCTATTTTAAGGGCAGCACCGCTGTTCATAGTTGTGTTATACATCTCGCTTAATATAAGTGTGATAATTGTTACACCATTAGCCTGCAATACTTTCAACACTTTAATTAAAAGTCTGGCATCAATTTTTATTCGGGCTTGGGCTACCGATAGAGTTATTGTAGGGAGGCGACTTGTTTGAATGTTTTTATAAGTACGAACAGCGCACTCCAACCAACCTATCAGTTCATTATCCAAAAGGTATTCTTCCTCAATATCTGCTTTTCTGTAAGGTATGCCGAGTTCTTTACAAAAATTTAAAGCCCTCTGTTTGTGTAACCCGTACATACCTTGGTAATCATATACTTTTTCGTTTAAGTACTCTTTCGTACGAAGATTGAACATTTTGTTGTTTTCATATTCGTGTTCAATATCTTTCAGCACTACGAGAACAAACCCATCACACGCAACCGTATCATTATCTGCAAAGCAAATACTTTCGGTTTTCGGACTCAATTCATCCTTCTTGGCAGCTATGGTTTTGAGGCTTTCAATGCCGGTAGTCTTTAACGGCTTTACTGACACTGGCTCAATTTTCAACTCACCTATTTCCCGCCCTGTGAAATCGAAGAACGAAAGAGGATATTTCAATGTGATATTGTTTATGGCTAACCAATGAAGGTAGTTGCTAATAGCAGCATTGTAAGGCTCTTTCTCAGTAGGCAGGGTTTCCAAAAAAACATCAAAGTATAAATCCTCAAATTTCACTTGATCGTTTTTCAAACCTTTAGCCTGTTCGTTTATCAACTTGGTAAGTAATCTATATTCTGCTTCCATTTTAGTAAGTGATTTTCAAGTTTTCTTTTGTATACCCTTTTAGAGTATATTCTTTTTTTAATTGTTGTAGCAAGGCAAAAGGTTTATTCGCCTCTAAAACCTCACTTCTTCCCGAAGGGTAGTTGTATATTAGCCTACCTGTAGTCGGTTTTTGATTAGTTGCATACATAATAACCTCCTTTCTTTTAAAGTTCTTTGTTTTTTTTGTCATGTGGGCGGGACTCGAACCCGCACTGCTCGTCAGCATTACCGTTGTCACATTCGCATTTAAGGAAAGATTCCGATAAGTGTCTACCATTCCACCACCACATACCTTTCTATTTATAAGAAATTATCATCATCGTCATCATCGAACGACAACCCTTCAAAATCTGATTCGGCAGTGCTTCTGCCTCCTAATGGTTCTCCGTCTTTTATTTTCATAATGTGATTGAGTCCGCAAGCAATACCTTTACTTCCGTTAGAGTCAAATGCGTAAAAATTAACAGAAGCGTATCCGTAGCAACCGCTATATACATTATCCTGTACTTGGATTGGTTTGCTGTTTTTGTCAACGATACCTGGTTTTGTTTTTGAAGTAGTATTTAGGAACATAGCGCCTGCGTATGCTTCGTCTTCTCTTTCTTCGTCTCCGTCTCTTAGAGGTAGTTTTAATTTTTTAGGTATTTTACCGTCAAATTTTGAGTTCTTTCCACTTTCAATAGCTGCTTGTACAGCCGCCTCAATTTCTTTGATTAGTTTCTTGTTACTCTTCGGAATAATAAGAGAAGCCGAATATTTCTTATCATCTCCCTCTCCGATAGCTGCTGGTTCCCAAATGTGTAAGTAGCTAAATCTTACAGGGCCAACAATTACTTTTGTAGCTTGATTGTCATTTGCCATTTTTTTAAAATCTAATTGGTTTATAAATATTGAATTTTGAAATCTTTATATGGTTGCTGAGCTTGTCGAAGTATTAATCTTCTATTTCAATACCGGCGAAGTCCGCAGCTGCGCTACTCCACTCAGGGCGTTTATCACTTTCAGGTACAAGTGCCGGTTTACCTTGTGGCTTTACTACCAAATCACTTAACAGCTCCTCAAAACCTTTTTTTGACAGTAGTTTTTCCATGTCTGTAATCCCAAGCAAAGAGCGTTTGTAAATCAATGCAGCTTCGTAGCCATTTGCTTGCAGCGTTTCTGCTACTTTGTCCTGGTTTGTATAAGTTCTTACGCTTCTACCTTCCACCAACTTCATTTCCGGCCATTTCTTTCCGTGCTCGACAGCCTCTTTCAAGGCGTATTCTTCAACACTTGTAAGCCACTTTTTAATTGCATCCGCGCGGTTTAGAATATCAGTTACCTCTGTATCAGAGAGCAACGCCCCGTCTGTCCTTTGGTACTTTTCTATCTCCAAGCTATCTTCGGCTAATGCTTTACACTTTGCTTTGGCTCTGCAAAATCGGCAGTGGTCACCCGATACAAATGTTCCTTTACCTTCAAAAGCTAATTCGGCTTTTGGTTTTAGTTCCTTTGTCGCCCATTCCACTAAATCCGTTACCGACATTTCCCAAGTAGAGATATTGTCAAGGCGTGGTTGGTAGATTGTCATTTGTACTGATTGAATATCGTATAGCAAATCAAACTCCTCTAATGCTCCGAGAGCATACAACATCATTTGTTTGTTTTCTTTGCAAGATACCGCTACACCTTTGCCGTATTTCAGGTCTATCATCTTCATTACACCATCAGCGATTATGATAGCATCGCCTGTCCCAAATCCTTCGGGAACGAATTTGGTCATATCCAATTTGCGTTCGATGAACAGTACGGCATCTTTTGTTACCGCCTTTGATTTGTTCAGTTCTTCTAATACAAACACAGCGTAGTTGTCCGCATATTCCCACATTTCGGCAGAAAACAAATTGCTTTCCATTACTACATTACTTTGTCGCTGGTAGGCAGCCTTTTTTATTTCACCTGTTTTAAAGCGTAATATTGTTTCACCTAATTCATGAGCCAAACCGCCTTCTTTGGCAAATTCTCCTGCACTGTCGGGGAATAGTTCCTCCAATCGGGCAGATGGTGTACAAGCCAACCACCTGCTTGCCGATGATGGAGAGAGTACTGCGTGTCCGCCCATGATTACAGTTCGTTTAATTTGGTCATAAACTCGGTATAATCTTCCGCAGCAATGTCTGGTAAGGCGTTCACCCCGAATTCTTTTATCAAGGCTTTTACATCATCGCGTTTACCACTTTGCGACACTTTGGTTGCGGCAGCTCTTACTTCCTCCAAAGAGTAAGTTTTATTTCCTACTTGACCTGAGATAGGTCCCTCTTCGTTTTCCATTTTTGCAGGCGTTGTCGGTTTCTTTTTCGGAGGTGTTGGAGCATCTTCTTGTTGCTCTGCTTCGGGTCGAACTTTTACACTTCTCACATTTTGTACGCCGGTTATTCCGGTCAAGGCACTAACTAATGAGTTAATGCCATCAAGCAACTCAGGAGTTGCACTTAATAAAATTGTTACTGTCATCTTTTTAAATTTTAAATGGTTTATAATTAGATTGATTTTAGTTATAATTTTTAGCCTCTTTTTCAGTACAGAAAAAGTGAAATCCGGTAGAGCACTCTTCGTTTGAATAATCAAAATCGTCTATAATTACAAGGTCTCCAATTTCGTATATTACTTTTGGATCATGTTTCGATATTCCTACTTTTTCTCCGCATATATCCCCGATAACATCAACTATAATAGCTTCGGAAGCTCTACATTTTGCATTCTCTTTACCTCTAACTTGTGCCGTTATAGGGATCTCGGCAACGACAATAATTCCACATAAGCATTTTTTATATACTCGTTTTGGCGGTTCAATAGTGCGAATTGTTGGAATCTCGATTCCGTTCTTCTGGCAAGCATTCATAGCAGCAGCACGAACATCACAATCGCTGTCTTTCAACCATTTCTCGATGATTTCTAATGATAATTCTTTTTGTTTCATAATTTTTTAATTTTTTAAAAGGAAGAAAAACGCATCTAAAGACAACTTTTATTATCTCAATACCAATGATTAATTATTTTTTAATTCAGATGGTTTTCTTCCTTTGCGCTATACTTTTTCTTTATCTATGTTCAATAATATGTTGTGAAATTCTTCTGGACTCAACCCTTCGATTGAGAAGTTGTCAGTCTTAAACCCTAATATTTTAAAAGCTCGGTTAAGCTTCCAATGCACGATAACAGTGTAGCCATTGTCAAATTCGTGCTTCATCGTATGTTCAGCTTCGGTGTGTGTAGTTGTATAAGCCATAATATTTTATTAAAATGTTGCTTTCCAAAATCGTTTCACCTCATGCCCGAAATAAAAAGGACGCATATTTGCTTTTCTATGCCCGCATTTAATTGTACCTGCCTTTGTATAGTTTTGCAAACTTGTTCTGCATATTTCAAGAACTTCGCAAACTTGTTTTATAGACAAGCGTGAGGTATCGGCTATTTGTGGTTCTGTTGTTATCATAATGTTCACTTATTTATCTTACCACCTCATCTTCGAGGCGAGTTATTTTTATTTTATTTCCATTCATTGAAGTGGTAAAACATACGCCTTCAGATTTCATTTGAGTAAGCCTCACTCTGATTGTAGATAATGTCATTGCATCTCCTTTAGCTTCGCAGCTTTCGCCAACATATAGCTTGTAGCAATCCTGCATTATCTTAGCCACTTTTGCTGCCCGTGCGGCTTCATTTGCTTTTTTTGCCAATATCTCTTTCGTTTCCATATTTTTTTATATTTTTGCTGTTTGTAGTTAATTAATGTTTTAACTAAACATCTTATTCACGATGCAAATATAGAGCATTGTTCTGTAAATAAAAAATATTTACAGAACAATTTGATGTAAAATTGTAAAATATTTTTTATATGACTGTAAAAGAGCGGATTATACGATTTGTAAAATCGTTAGGAATAGGACAAGGAGCTTTTGAAAAAGAGGTAGGGCTGTCCAATGGCTATGTAAATAACATACGAAAATCCATTCAGCCCGACAAATTACAGAAAATATCTCTGCGCTATCCCGAACTAAATACCGGTTGGCTTATGACTGGCGAAGGTGAAATGCTAAAATCACAAATGGAAAGACAAAATAACGAAGAAACACAATCAATAAAAGAAGATAACGCCTCCCTAATATCATCAGTTATAAAAATGGTTGAAACTGCCGATAGAAATAGTGTGAGTATTCAAGAAATGGCTGCAGCGTTTAACCGGAATAGTAAAACACTTGAAAAATTAGTTGACCTACTAATTCAGAACGGCATTAATATTCCTGATGGAATAGTTGGCGAAAAAGGGGCAGAGTGTGTGCAACCAAAAGCAGACAAAGATGCTGCCCGGACTGCTTAATGTGCAGGTGCGAGCCTACAAGACCTTTTCTTAGGATTAAATTTCCTTTAAGGAGCATTCAAAATTAATAAATAATTTTAAGTTAAAAAAAATATTGTGAAAAAATATGAAACAAGAGAACACCTTTATTAGAATATTTCGTTGGATAGCCGTAATACCTGTATCATTAGTAGCATACACCATTGCTTATATTTTAGCCATACTTATGTGGAGATATTTTTCAAGTTCTATTATTTGGGAATATATATTTATGGTGCTTGGAAATATTACAGGAATAATAATGGGTGGAATGTTCGGAGTCAAAATTGCCCCAAACAGAAAATTGTTGGCTAAGCAAATAATTTGCTCGTTCTTTATTTTAATTGGAATTACATCTATTGTATTTGGGCACCTATGTTATGTAAGCACTCTCCAATCAATTATATCTTCTATAAGCATTATTATAGCATCTTGTTATATTCTTTTTTCAAATCAAATAAATTTAGACGAATAAATAAAAAACAATCAATATGAGGAAAAAACAAATAACATTCTTATTTATAGCTATTTTCTCTTATGTATTCGGAATTTTATTTTTTCCTAACATACTTCTTGGGGTAAACAAATATTCACTTGAAAATAATATATTGCTTGTCATGTATCTTTCCCCAATAATTCTGCTGACATTTCCAATATGTCTCTTTGGAATGGGAATTATTGCATTAATAGCTGACGCATTAAAGATAACAACCGATAATAATACGAAAGATTGGTTTTATGTGTTTGTATTAGTTGTTGTAATATCATTTATCGCTATTGTGTTTCTTGCAGCATCTGCGTTTTTATTTGTTGGTTATGTTCTCCAATTCACAACATTAGCAATAACAATCATATTCTTATGCTTGAGTATAAATTCATACAACAAAATAGCATCGACAAAATGAAAACAACATTAACAACCATTCTACTATTCATCTCACTTGTCGTTTTTGCTGGAGATGTAATAATATGCAAAAGCAAAAATGCTTATGCTTATCACAGCAGCAATTGCAGGGGAATGAAAAATTGCAAACATCTCACTATCATAATGGATCAGTCTGAAGCAATAAAAAGAGGATATAAGCCTTGTGGGTATTGTTATAAATAAAAGTAAACCTGCAAATTACCTGCAAATAAAAAATAAATAAACATATTTATTTTAAAATCAAGCCATTACAAGTGTTAATATTTACCTCTTAATCAGTGGGTCGAGGGTTCGAGCCCCTCCGAGGTCACCAAGAATGAACAAACAAAAAGCGTGCAAATCAAAAATCTGCACGCTTTTTATTTTTCAATATTTAATATTCAAATTATCAAGTACCTTTCGCATTTTCTCAAGCGTAGTAAGTGTAGTTGGCACAAGTGGAAGGCGAAGTTGGTTTTCTACAAAACCCATCATCGAAAGCATACATTTCACCCCAGCCGGACTGCCATCCACAAACAATAAATCAATCAGTTCGTTAAATTGATGATGAATAGTGCGAGCACTCGCATAATCGCCCTCAATAGCCAAACGCACCATACGGCTGAATTCGCGCGGAAAAGCATTGCCAATCACCGAAATAACTCCAATAGCCCCAAGTGTAATAAGCGGATAAGTAATCGCATCGTCGCCCGAAATCACCACAAAATCAGCCGGTTTATTCTTAATAATCTCATCAATCTGTGTCATATTACCCGACGCCTCTTTAATACCCACAATATTTTGAAAATCGCGGGCAAGGCGAAGCGTAGTAGCCGCTGCCATATTCACACCCGTGCGTCCGGGACAATTATAAAGAATAACAGGAAGTTTCGACACTTCGGCAATCGCCCTGTAATGTTGGTAAAGCCCCTCTTGCGAAGGCTTATTATAGTAAGGAGTAATCGAAAGAATAGCATCAATTTTGCGTTCGTCCACTTGTTGGATTTGCTCCACAACAGACCGCGTATTATTGCCGCCAATGCCCAATACAACGGGAATTCGGCCAGCTACCCGTTGAGTGATAAAATCCGTCAACTCCCTTTTCTCGTCATTGGTTAGCGTAGCCGTTTCGGCAGTCGTGCCCAGTGCCACAATATAATCGGTGCCATTTTGGATTTGATAGTCAATCAACTTGCCAAGCGACTCAAAATCAACCGTTTCGTCCGTTTTAAAAGGTGTGATCAGCGCCACACCCATACCTGTTAATTTATTTTTTATCATCAAAAAAAATAATTGCTAAAAACACGCCAAAATTACGAAATAATTCGCTATTTGCCCTTGATATTTTCCAAATAAAACAAAATTTGCTTATACAAAAACGACTCGGTCGAAGCCTTATTCAATTCAATCATAAAATCAGTAATCCCTTTGTAAGGCTTCGTTTTCGATACTTTAAAAGGTGCTTTGGAAACTGCCAGCAAAAAATCCAACGGCAAAACATCATGAACAGACAACAATATCACCATTTCACAAGGCACCTGCGCAAACTCGTTCAACAAAGCATCATTAGGCACACCCGCGAAACTCAAATCCTTGTTTGCAAACAACCGGCACTGAGGAAAAACAGGCGAAACAATCTCTTTCTGGTTCAAATATCCCCACGCAAATACCTTTTTGCCCAGCCCCTCCAATTCCTTCACACAATTTTTTACATAAAAATTCTTGTCCTCACTATCCGCCTCAAACAAAATCAAAACACTTTTAACCGATTTAAAATCAGCAAAATGTGTCTTTCTGTTTTGCCTTTCAAGCACCTTCCGGATAGCCCGAACCGCCAGTTTATTCTTTATATTTTGCGTAAAAGACATCCTTTTCAAGTATTATTTTTGGCAAAATTGCATTTAACGATTTACAAAAATAGGAATTTCTGCCAAAAGTTTAAAATAAAAATATCCTTTTATTCTATCATTTCTATAAATTCATCTTCGGAAATTATGCGTATTTTTAACTTTTCTGCCTTTTCCAATTTTGCCGGACCCATATTAGCTCCTGCCAATACAAAATTTGTCTTTGCCGAAATTGAACCCACATTTTTTCCACCGTGTTGCTCAATCATATCTTTAAGCTCATCTCGTGAGAATTTCTCAAAAGTACCACTGATCACAATAGACAATCCTCCCAGTTTAGTCGATTTCTTCTCTATAATTTTCCGGTCAATTTCCATGCGCACACCAGCTTCCTTCAACCTGTTTATCAATACTTTATTTTGCTCCTTCGCAAAAAAATCAAGCACACTCTTCGCAATCCTGTCCCCTATCTCATCAATTTGTACGATTTCATCGAAAGAAACGGTGCTTATTGCGTCAATATTATGTAAAGTAGAAGCCAGTTTTTTAGAAACCGTTTCGCCCACATACCGAATGCCCAATGCAAAAAGTACTCGTTCAAAAGGCACTTTTTTTGAATCCTCAATACTTTGCAACAAATTCTGTGCACTCCGCTCGCCCCAACGCTCCAAACCAACCAAATCATCAAACCGGAGCTTATACAAGTCTGCCACATCATGTATCAAACCTTTGTTGTACAATAAATCCACTGTTTCTACTCCGGCATTGATATTCATAGCCTTACGGCTCACAAAATGCTCAATCTTGCCCTTTCGTTGTGGCGGACAACCGTCTTCATTCGGGCAATAATGCGCAGCTTCGCCGGCTACACGAATTAATTCTGTTCCACAAACAGGGCATTTATTTATAAAAATAACCTTTTCGGCATTGCAGGTTTGACCCACAATCGCCGAGAACAGATCGTGAGTTTTATCAGATTGCGGATCGAGTCCGCAATGACGAGCTTCGGTATCTACTCCTACAATCTTGGGGATAATCTCGCCGCCCTTTTCTACAAAAACCATATCGCCAATATGCAAATCGAGTCCTTCGATAATATCAGCATTATGCAGTGAAGCCCGCTTTACGGTTGTTCCCGAAAGTTGGACGGGGTCGAGGTTGGCAACGGGTGTAACCGCCCCTGTCCTACCCACCTGGTAATCGACTGAATTTAAGCGGGTACATGCCCGCTCTGCTTGAAACTTGTAAGCTATCGCCCATCGAGGAGATTTGGCTGTAAATCCTAAATTGTGTTGTTGGCGCAATGAGTTGACTTTGATTACAATACCGTCGGTGGCGACAGGCAAATTTTTCCGTTCAATATCCCAATAATTGATAAAATCGAAGACTTCATCGAGGGTTTTGCATACTCGGGTAGCTTCCGAAATTTTAAAGCCCCAATGGTGTGCCTTTTGCAAATTCTCGTAATGCGTTTCGGCAGGCAAGTCTTCGCCCAGCAAATAATACAGGTACGAGTCCAATTTTCGCTTGGCAACTTCTGCCGAATTTTGCATTTTTAGCGTTCCCGAAGCAGCATTGCGCGGATTGGCAAACAACGGTTCTTCTTGCTCCTCTCGTTCTTTGTTCAACTCGTCGAACACTGCCCAAGGCATGAGAATTTCGCCACGAATCTCGAATTCATCGGGATAATCCGACCCATGCAGTTTCAGAGGGATGCTACGGATCGTTTTTACATTTTTGGTAACATCATCGCCCATTTCACCATCTCCGCGCGTAACGGCTTGTACCAGTTCGCCATCGTGATAAGTGAGCGAAATCGAAGTGCCATCGTATTTCAATTCGCATACCAACTCTATTTCTTCATTGATATATTTTCGGGCACGGTCGTAGAAGTCGGTTACTTCGCCTTGCGAGTAGGTATTGCTGAGCGAAAGCATCGGATATTTATGCTTTACCTGCACAAACTCCTTGGTTATATCGCTTCCCACCCGCAACGACGGCGAATTTTCGTCGTAATATTCGGGATATTGAGCTTCCAAGTCTTGCAATTCGTGCATTTTTTGGTCAAACTCAAAATCGGAAATCACCGGTTGCGACAACACATAATAATTGTAATTGTGTTGGTGAAGTTCTGCCCGGAGGGCTTCAATTTTTTCTTTGGGAGAAGTATTTGGCATAAATTTTATTTTTCTAATCGTTTAATATCATCTTCTATTTCTTTCAAGCTTTGTTCGTATTCTATTGTTTTTGTTGATATTTTTCAAATTCTTCATTTGACTTTTGTAATGCCAATTCATGAGTAATTGTACCGGAATGATGCAGTAGCTCCCGACTGTTGAGATTTAGAATAATATCCAAACGCTCTATCCAATCCATCGTTGTTGTGCCATTATTTAGGCAAACGCACGAAATTATATCCTAATCATATACCTATATTTGCGATGTCTCGACTACACTGCGTTTCGCTCGACATGACGAATGTAAATTATGTATTGGGGGGGGAAAGATTGGCGGCTTTGCCGCCAATCTTTTCCCCC
>JAVBLE010000003.1:0-125385 GCA_031553685.1 Paludibacteraceae bacterium
GCTATTTCTCCACAACGATATCACTATTTTTTGTGTATCTAGACATCACAGCTCTTACCTCCTTCCGATTTATCAATAAAAATACAACTCTTGTGATTAATCGGTATTTTTTTTTTTGGTAAAGGTACGAGACATCGCAAATTTCGTGCGTTTGCCCTAGTACAGTAAACCAAAAACAGGGAATTCCGATAGTTTTTTATTTTAAAATAAATAAATTTATTCCCACAGAAAAAAGACAGAACCTTTTTTACTACACAGAAGATTACCGTTGAGGGTTGGGATACAAGAGATCAGAGTGGGATAAACAGAAAAAAGCCGAGCGGCATTTGAGAAAACTCCTGTAAACAGGATTTGAGACATCGGTTTTCGTTGTAATCTGCCGCGTTCCCGAAGAACAACCCGAAGGTGCAGCCCGCCATTAAAAACTTGATTTAGAGTCTCGGTAAATTGTAAATGTTGAGTTTTCCAATTCTCGCCGTCGGCTTCAATACAAAAATACTATAAAATCAGAGTTTTTGCAAGTTAAAAACGCTTTTATTTGGCTGTAAAATTATAAATAACTAAAGCGCAAACACTTACTGGTGCTCTTTTCGCAACAAATCATTGACTGTTTTTACAGGGTTAAAAGTACTGATCGGCACTTCTACAAAAACAGTATTCCAATCACTCATAGCGCCATTCCATAATCCGGGCAATTCCAATGCTTTCAGTGTTTTCCCGCTTTTTGATTTTTCCGAAATAAATCCTGTATTCTTATCTACATATTTCGTCAAATCAAATTTTTCTCCTTTATAATTCTTTACAGCACAAACCAAATCTACCGGATTAAAGTGCGTTGCTCCCATCATCAAAGCTTTTTCTTTGGGATCGGCAGTGTTTATTTGCGAACTTTCCAGTATTTGCGGTGAGATTGTACCATCAGAATTTACCACCAGGTAAGGACCTCCACCCGGTTCACCCTCATTCTTCACCATACCGCAAACCCGGATAGGTCGATTCAACTTTTGATATAAATATTGTTTCAATTCATGGGGGTTTAATTCTTTTATTTTCGGATTAAAATTAAACAACTTTTTCTCACAAAAATTCGCGATTTCATCGAGAGATTTTGCCCCTATTTCATCTTTTTCCAACAATTGTAAATATTCAAAAGCTTGTTTTTGCAATTCAACTAAAATTCCGGCAATAAGTTTCTTATATTCAACAGTATCCGCTTTCAAATGATCGGGAACTACATTATCTATATTTTTGATAAAAACAATATCAGCATCCAGGTCGTTCAAATTTTCAATCAAAGCGCCATGTCCACCCGGACGGAAAAGCAATTCGCCATTTTCGCGGAAAGGTTCATTATTTTCGTCTGCAGCAACCGTATCTGTCGAAGGTTTTTGTTCCGAAAAACCAATTGAATACTCCACACTATATATATTGGAATATTTCGCAAGAATTTCCTTTATATGTTTTTCAAACAACTCGCGATGTTCAGTCGAAACCGTAAAATGAATATTTACTTTGTCCTCCGAATTTGTATATAATGCCCCTTCAACCAAATGTTCTTCAGCAGGCGTACGGTTTTCGTTGCCATATTTATGAAATTTCAGCAATCCTTTTGGCAAACTTCCATAGTTCAACCCCTTTTTTTCTAACAGATTTTTAACGATTGCTTTGAATCGTTTTTCCAAGATCAGTTGATCAATGTTTTTTTGTTCATTTTTAAGACAAATATCATTTAAGTCTAAATAAAAAGCAAAGTTTGCAATATTTTCAAAAAAATTGCGTTCAAAGGTTGTAGTGGGAACATCATAATCAGCACCTAAAAATTCAAACATATCTTTAAACATCCGGCTTGCAGCTCCCGACGCGGGAACGAATTTCATGATTTTCCTACTCGTTTTCAGGTAATTGTTCCAAACAGAAATAAAATTGTCCTTTTCCTTTGTATCAAACAATAAAATACCATCACTAATTTCGGCTGCCTTTTGTATAGTTAAATATGGGAAACCGATTTTAAAATATTCTAATTGTTGTTGTAATATAGTTTCCGAAATGCCTTTTTTCCGCAATAATAACAAATCATTTGTATTCATGGCATAAGTTTAATAAGTGTAATTTTGCAAAGAAAGTGTTTTTTCGTTAAATAACAATTATTTTTTCTGCGAATAGCTAAAATACATGTTTAAAACAAATAAAAAAATCATTTTTCACTTGCAAATTAATAAATAATTAATATTTTTGTCGGTCAAATATTTTCAGGTAAAAATTGCTCATTTAATATTGACAGAAAAATTAAATAAACATAATAAATAACAAAACCTTAAACAATTTTTATGAAAAGAAAAACGATGATGAATTTGAGCATAAAACGCTCAATTTTTGTGTTTCTTTTGTTTGCAATTGCTTCTTTACAGGCTTTTGCAGAACGGGAGATAACGGGGGTAGTGAAAGACGACAAAGGTAATCCGGCATCTTATGCGACAGTACAAGTAAAAGGAACTACCATTGGCACGGAAACAGATGAAAATGGTGTTTATACACTAACAGTACCGGATGATGCCACCCAATTGGAAATATCATTAGGAACTGATGTTGTAGAAGCAACAATAGGAAAGGATGCAAAACAACCGGACGCTTCGTTTAAACCGGCAGAAGATTTGACTGTAGTTACAGTTCAAGATGTTAACATTGGTTTAGGACAAACAATTTCAGTAAAGGACTTGACAACATCCGTTGCCGGAGTTCGGGGCGATGAATTGGCAAAAAGTCCAGTAAACAATGTAGCAGAAGCATTAGCTGGAAAAATGGCGGGGGTATCTGTAAGAACTACAGAAGGTTCTCCTGATGCAGAAGTTCAGTTGAATGTGAGAGGAACAAGTTCCATCACACAAGGAACAGAGCCTTTGTATATAGTCGATGGAATGCCTGTTGCAAGTATATCAGATATACCAGCAAGTGTAATAGAGTCGGTTGATGTATTGAAAGATGCAGCGGCAACAGCTATTTATGGCTCTCGTGGAGCAAATGGAGTAATTATTGTAACTACTAAAGAAGTTAGAACAACAAAGGATAAAGATGGGAAGCCCATAGAAAGTTGCAATAAAATATCTGTCGATTATGCCGGTTCTGTAGGATGGAAGTGGTTAGCTAAAGAATTAGATGTTTTAAATGATGAAGAATATGCTTTGTGGGAATATGAACGAGCTCTTATTTTAGACAAAGGATTGGCTACCGGATCTGAAACAAAAAACTACAACTCCTATTTTAAATACGATCCCTCTGCTGGTAATATTTTTGACTTTGTTAAAAATACTTATGCAGGATCGGGTATTGATTGGCAAGATGAATTATTTGCCAATACAGGAACTACTTGGAATAACTCGATAACAATTACGGGTGGAAGTAAGACCCTTAATTACAATCTGAATTATAGCCGTTTAAACGACAACTCTATCTTGGAGGGATCTAATTATGTAAAAAACTATTTACAAACCAAAATTAATGCTCAGCCTTTTACAGCCAAAGACGGAAGAAATTTTAAATTGGGAATGACTGCTCGTTATTCTTCTACTAAAACAGTAGGTTCTGTAGTAAATGATGCAGGTAGTGAATCCTCAAAGGGTGAAAGTTTGTTTAAACGCGCATATCTTTATAGTCCTATACCATCTTATATGTATGCAGGAAGCCTTGAGGATGGTTTAGGGTCAGCCGATATAGCCGATATCAGTGCATTAACAGATCCCCTTACTTACATAAATGATAATTATAAAGAAGTAACTAAAAAGGCATATAGTTATAGTGGATTTTTAAGTTGGACTGTTATAAAAGGGTTAACTCTTCGTACTGAGGGTGGATATGACGCTCGAGTTGGAGATACTTACCGCTATTATGGACCTACAAGCTATAAATCTCGGGATACAGGGGGAAAGAAACCAATTGTAAGCTTTAATACAGAAATGTCAGATCGTTTCCGTAATATGAATACAATCAGTTTTGATAAGAAAAAATGGAAAAAGGATCATAATTTCAATGTGTTGCTTGGTGAAGAAATGGTGATAACCAATTATCATAATCTTGAAACTTATGTTGATAATTTGCCTGCAGAATTCACATACGACAATGCTAAAAATTTCACAGGAGCAGGAAATGCTGTTTTGGTAGATAATAATTATCCTATTAGTGATCATTTACTTTCATTTTTTGGTCGCGCAAATTACAATTTTAAAGGTAAATATTTATTCTCCGCTTCTTTGCGTGCAGATGGTTCCAGTAAATTTAAAGATGAAAATGCATGGGGATATTTCCCTTCATTATCAGGAGCTTGGCGAATTTCAGAAGAACGATTTATGAGTGGTGCAAAAAAATCATGGCTTTACGATTTAAAAATTCGGGCAAGTTATGGAACTTCCGGTAATAATGATATACCTGCAGGTGCATTTACCGATTATCGTGTGCCATATATTGATTCTAAAGGAAAAAAATCATGGAAAGCAGGTCTTACATACGACGGAGTTGAGGTTATTGCAAATCCAGACTTGAAATGGGAAACAACTACAACCAGAGATATTGGTGTTGATTTCGGGTTATTTAAAAATCGTTTATCAGGTACGATAGATTTGTATTGGAATTCTGTTTCGGATATGTTGATTGCCTTGCAAAATTCAGCTGGTAAATATAAATTTGAAAATTTAGGTAGCGTTTCTAATAAAGGTGTCGAATTTACTATCAATGGAGCCATTTTATCTAATAAAGATTATTCTTTAACTGCGAATTTTAATATTGCATACAATAAGAATGAGGTAGATAGTTTAGGAGTGAAAGAATTGCAAGTAGTTTCAGGAGCTGCCAATAAAGCTGTTGATTTTATAGTGGTACCAGGTAGTGCATTAGGTCAAGTATGGGGTTATGTCCTTGCAGGCAGATATGAAGTTAGCGATTTCGAACCTAATCTTGTAAATGGGAAATGGAAACTATTAAATAGTGAAAACCAACTCCTTAAAGATAATGCTATACCGGGAGCAATAAAATTTGAAGATATTGATGGGGATGGAAAAATTACAGATGCAGATCAACAAGTAATCGGAAATACAATCCCTAAAATAACCGGTGGTTTTAACCTAAGTGGACAGTATAAGAATTTTGATCTCTCAGCTAATTTTGCATTTGTGTATGATGTAGATGTATATAATGGAGATTTGTTAGAATTAACTCAAAATCAAGGAAGTAATCGTTTTCGGAATATCTCATCTACCTTAAAATCAGGCGAAAGATTTACTTATATTGATTCAGATCCAGCATCTGCTACTTATGGTAAATATATTGGAGATAACCCAACCCGTTTGGCAGAAATGAATGCTAACACTACAGAATATTTACCTGTACTTTCAGGTAAAGGTGAATACTTTATGCATTCTGGCATGTTGGAAGATGGCTCTTTTATTCGTTTGAGTACTCTTACATTAGGTTATACCATGCCTAATAAATTAGTAAGAAAAATATATTTAAATAATGTTCGGTTTTATGTTTCAGGAACAAATTTATTTTGTCTGACAAAATATTCAGGAATGGATCCAGAATCAAGTACTCGTAGAAAAAATCCGTTATCTCCAGGCGTAGATTGGTCTGCATATCCTAAAAGTCGTGCTGTTACTGTTGGCTTAAATGTAACTTTTTAATTTTCACAACAATTAATTTATTTATCAATAAACTAAAAAATACGAATATGAAATATCTAAAATATAGTTTGTTCATATTATTTCCAATTCTGTTTACTTCGTGTGATACTGATTTTCTGGAAGTAGATACATCTAAAGCAGGATTGAGCCCTGAAATGATAAGTGGAAACCCGGATCTTATCCGACAAACATTAGATGGAATCTATTCTCAAACCAATAAAGGGATGGGTATAGCAAGTGGATATAGAAATAGAGTTGATCTTTTTTATATAGCTAATACTGATATTGAAAGAAATATCTCTGTAAAAAATACAACCTCAGGTAACGCTTCAAATGGAGCCGGTCTTGCTTTTTATACAATAGATAAGGCTTCAACAGGTGATGGACTGGCAGAGGTATGGGAGTCTGCGTATAACAATATTGATGTTTGTAATCAAGTTATTATAGGAATTGACTCTTTATATACCAGCAACAAAACATTTGATAAATCAGCATTTGATCCTTTGTATGCTGAAGCGTTAGCTATGCGATCGTTTTTTTATTATGATTTAGTTTCTTTATGGGGCGATGTTCCTGCTCGTTGGGTACCGCTTTCTGTAGAAAATGAATATATTTCGCCGGTAAATCGAGACGAAATTTATACTCATATTTTATCAGATCTTTTAAAGGCAGCAACCTATATGGGAAATGCTAATTCTGATATTACTCATCTTCCTAATAGAAAAGCAATCAAAGCATTCAGAGCAAGAGTAGCATTGTCTGCTGCAGGATATGCCCAAAGACCTATAAGCCAAACTACTTCTTTCGAGCACCATACTCCTGATATAGCTAATGGATTTGCATTTGTAGGACGAGTTAGTAAAGGTAAAAGAGATGCTTATTATGAGATCGCAAAAACCGAATGTGCAGAACTTATCGCTGAAGGACTACCTCTTCTTTCTTTTGAAGATATATTTAAAGAACAAAGTAAAGGTATGTTGGGAAACAGTGCAAAATCAGAAGTTTTATGGAGTATGAATTATCGTCATCAATACATTTATGGTTGGGGGCTGAAACATAATACTGCAGGAACAACATCTGATGGTAAAACTAAAACGGCATCTCCATACCTCAACGGAGGTAAGGGTGCTGGTACAAGAGGAGCTGCTGTAGCTAATTTATATTGGGATTATGCTTCAAATGACACTCGTCGGAATGTAACAATCCCATGCGTTGAGTGGTTTGATACTTTAACTCCTTGTAAATTTTCTGATGTCTCTTTTGGTAAGTTTCGTTTAGAATGGGCTTCGGGTAATCCAAATATGATCGTTAATGATGCTGGTGATTCTTTCGAAGGTCGTGTTATTATTCGTGCTGCCGATGTTTATTTAATGCATGCTGAAGCATGTTTAGCATTAGATCAAGCGGGAGAAGGAAAATCTTCGTTAGATAGAATTAGAGACCGTGCCGGTTTATCAAGTGTAGATCTTACATGGGAAAATCTTATGGATGAGCGTAAATTTGAGTTTGCAGGGGAACCATGTATTCGTAAACGCGATTTAGTGCGTTGGGGAACTTTAAAATCAGCTATGGATGAAGCTCGTAATCGTTTGGAAGATTTACAAGCAGCCCATGATGGAAACTCTAGCATACATGGGTATGATTATAGTACTGTTCCTAAACATGTATGGTGGCGATATGCGGGCACAAAAAGTAATCCGGATAAAACTAAAATAGAATTTTACGGCATGAATAAAGGTGAAATTTTGCCGGAAGGAGAGACTCCAGCTAAAGGGACTGGTCGTGACTGGATGAGTTTTAGCATGTGGAGTACACCTATAGCTGGAGGGGGAAGCAAAAATGATGTGTTCTATGAACAACGATTTTATAGTTCAAGTGTTAATCCTGATTTAAGAAGTTTGTTGCCTTTTTCTACAACAGTAATAACAAATAGTAGAGGAACAATTCCTGATAAACTTTATGGTTATTAAGCCATAAAATGAATAAAGGTGTGCATATTTATGTGCACCTTTATTTTTTGAACTTATTATTGCTTATTTTTGTTATTAAAATAAAAATATTCATGGACAAAAATACCAAGTGCGATGAATAAATAATTCATGGATATTAGTTCTCGTTGGTCATTTACCTTCATTCCATGTAACAAATAAAATTATACACACATGAAAAAACTATTTTTTATTCCTATTTTATTGTCTTTTTTTGCATGTAATTCTAAAGAAGATGATGTAGTCGAAGATATTCCAACAACAAAAGTACTTGCATTTCAAGGTGCAGAAGGAGCCGGATCATATACAAAAGGTGGTAGAAGCGGTAGAGTTATATATGTAACTAATCTTACTGACAATGCGTCAAATCCTACCGAAGGAAGTCTGCGTTGGGCTTTACAACAAGGTTCTGGAATTACTATTGTTTTTTCAGTATCAGGGACAATAGAACTTGCAGGTCCTCTAAACATAACAGGAACAAGTATTACTATTGCAGGGCAAACAGCACCCGGCGAAGGTATAACCTTAAAAAAATACACTACAATAATTACAGGAAGTGACATTATTATTCGCTTTATTCGTTTTAGGTTAGGTGATTTGGCCACTGAAGTTGAGAATAATGCAGAAGATGCTTTGGAAGGACGAAATGGTAGTAATATTGTTATAGATCATTGCTCCATGAGTTGGTCTATGGACGAATGTTCTTCTTTTTATGACAATGAAAAAATGACTATGCAATGGTGTATTTTAACCGAAAGTCTGAACAATTCCAAGCATCCTAAAGGAAAACATGGTTATGGAGGTATGTGGGGTGGTCGTGGTGTTTCTTTTCATCATAACTTATTAGCACATCACAAAAGCCGCACCCCTCGATTTTGTGGTGCTCGTTTCTCAAATAGACCCGATGAAGAAAAACTCGATTTTACAAATAATGTAATTTATAATTGGGCTGGAGACGGTGCTTATGGTGGTGAAGGGGGCTATTACAATATTGTGAATAACTATTACAAGCCAGGACCTGCTACTGACGGAGGAGGAAATATTAAAACTCGGATATTTTCACCTGACTCTGATCCAAGTAATGGAGGAGACAAATCTCCATTATGGACTTCGCTAAAAAACCAAGGATTAAATAGTTTGTGGGGTAAATTTTATGTAGTGGGCAATTACATGAATGAAAGTGCCTCTGTTACAGCTAATAATTGGGAAGGAATTCAACCGAAATTAGCGACAGAATTGTCAGGTAAGGAAACGACATCTAATGCAAAAATTTTAGCCGTTAGAGATGCTGGAAAAACAATAAGTCAAATAATTGATGAAATTAAACTTAATGCTCCAGTTGATATTACTCCTATAAAAACACAATCGGCGGAAGAAGCCTATAGAAGTGTCTTAGATTTTGCTGGGGTTAACTATAAAAATAAGCGTGATGCCGTAGATATGCGTGTGATAGATAATGTAAGAAATAGAACATATTATAAATCAGGCTCTAAAGGAAGTCAAAATGGACTAATTGATTCGCAAGAAGATGTTGATAGTTGGCCTAATTTAGTTTCAGAAACACGCAATCTTGATGAATACGATACTGATCGTGATGGTATTCCAAACGAATGGGAAGACGCCCACGGATTGAATAAAAACAATCCGGCTGATGGCAAAGCCGTTGTAGCTGGCAGTCATTATACAAACCTGGAAGTGTATTTAAACAGCTTAGTGGTAAATACTTTTCCTGAGTATTTGCGCTATTAATAAAAAATACATCTGAAAAACATGTTGTAAAACATAAAAAAAACGCCCTGATTTTTTTAGGGCGTTTTGTTTTTATTTTGTAAATTTGTGGCTGTTATTTTTCGATAACAGATTTTAATATATTTTTATGTTTAACTAAATATTTATTTTATGAAAAAAGTATTTTACAAAGTTTTACTGGCAACGGCGATGCTGTTGCTGGGAATGGGGCAAATGAATGCACAAGATGTATCGTTTGAAATAACTACCAATACAATAGGTGATTATTTCAAAACATACTCGGTTGGTTCAGCAACTGTTACAGTTGCATCTCCGCAAGGTATGAGTTCTTCTAGTGGTGATTATTTTGTAACCGAATCTACTACCCCAAGCAATGCCGGTGCCAATTACATTGAAGTAAAAGTTACAGGAGGTGTTCTTGCTAATGTAGAGTACCTGATAACAGGGAATGGAAGTGGAAAAGTAATGAGGCCGGCTGTGCTTGGTTGGGAGGGTACTGTTTCTACAACTTCTGCAGATTTTGTAGCAGACCAATTATCACAGATTGTATCTAATAAGGGGAAAGCAAATGCATTATGGTTTACTTATGATTTGACTTCTAAAGATTTGACAACAGTGCGTTTTTATCGTGCAGTAAAAGGAGTTGCTGTGGGTGCTTATGATACAAAGACTACTATTGGTGGACAAGAAACCGTTCAGTTTTATGGATTAAGAGTAACATTGAAAGCAAATGGTCCTTCTGTAAAACTTTCTAAAACTTCAGTAGGTGATAGCACTCAAACTATCATGCAAACCGAAACACTGGAAGCTATTACATTTAACTTAGCGGGTGGTGCAACTAATGCTGCTACTACAATTAATTGGAGCCCATCGCAACCATCTTGGATTGCTGTAGACAATACCACTACCGAAGGTACAATTACTATTAGCGGATCGGCAACAACATCAGATGCTGCCGGTGCTTTCACATATACTATTACGCCAAATAATGGCACTGCTGATGGTACTCCGGTTACCGGAACAATCACTTTAACAGCTTATGTAACACCAGCCCCAACAATCACTTTAACTTCGGCGACTGGCACAGATGCTCAAAAGAAAAAAGCAGGTGTAGCTATTACACCAATTGAATATACAATTGCGAATGTACAAAGTGCAGCAGTAGAAGGGTTAGATGCAAGCGAATGGGCATGGGATTCTTCTGCAGGCAAAATCACAATAACTTTAACTCCTGCTACACAAGCAACTTATCCTACAGATATTGATTATACTATTACTACAGTAGCTCTTGACGGATATACAGGCGATTTAGTTACTAAAACAGGCAAAATTACAGTGAAAGATCCTGATAAAAAAACTGTAGCGTTCTTGTATGAAAGTAATGCCAATAGTGGTGCTTCGGCTGCTGCTATGACTATAGCAGCAGGTAAAATGATTGCGGCATTGGGCGATTATGATGTTGCAGGTTATGATCTATATCAAAAAACGGCTACAGATATGCAAAATATCATAACCGAAAATTATGATTTGATTATTTTACATGAAAGTGTACCAAGTGGTAATGCAGCAGCTGTCGAATTAGGTAAATCTATTGGTCAAGTGCCTATTTTGAATACAAAAGTACACATGCACACCAAATTAAACTGGCCTGGAGGAGGTGCTGGGAAAAATGCAGAAAAAACATTAGATGTAAATCCAAGTGCATCAACCGAATATGCTAACAATGCCATATACCTTGTGTCAGGACAAGAAAATCACCAAATTTTCACAGGATTATCTTCTGAAGAAAACGGAAGTATTCGATTGGTTACCTCTGCAGGTGGTGTTCGTCATTTGTCTGATGCTGCAACTAATGGAACTACCCTTGCTACAAGTGCTATAAATACAGGAGGGGTTACTATTACTGAAATAGATGGTACAAAAAAATATTTATTGATTGGGATTATTTATTCATCACTTGATGCTTTGAATACCAATGGATTGGCTCTTGTCAAAAATGCTTGCGACTATTTAATGGGTATTGCTCCGGCTGCCGGCACAGAAGCTGAAATTACAGCATTCTTTATTGGCGAAACTGAAGGAACTATAAATGTAGATAAAACAATCAATGTGGTTATGCCTGTGGGAACAGATATATCTTCTCTTGATGTTAATCTGACAAAATCTCGTGGCGCTACATTATTGGCTCCAGCTTCTTTGACGGGTATCGACTTTACAGCTCCGGTAACATTCTCTGTACAATCTGAAGATTTAGCAACTACTAATGATTATGTAGTTACTGTAAGTGTAGCAAGCAATCCTGCTCCGGCAATTACAGGAGGCACAAATAAAACGCAAGAAGTAGGTGCTGGAGAAGCAATCGTAGAAATTGCTTTCGATATTGCAAATGCTGCAAGCGTTAGTGTCGATAAACAAGCAGAATTAGAAGCAATCGGATTAACAGTTAATATTACAACAACAAGTGTAACTATTAGCGGGACTGTAAATGCAGCAGCTACTCTTGGCAATTATGAATTTACAGTTGAAGCAACAGCTTTAGATGCTGGCGTACCTCCAGCAACAGCTATTGGTAAGATTACTGTGAAAAGAGCTGTCTGTACTTCTGGTTATGCAGGGACATACCCTTATACAACGGATATTCCTGCCGCTTTTGCAATACCTTGTTGGATGGATTCGCCTACATTACTATTTAATGGTGCTTATGATGGCTCTGATGTTATTAACTTAGGTAGTGGTGCTGATGTATTGCGTATTGGTGCAAATGAGAAGTTTGATATGTATTTAGCAGATATAACAAACTTAGGTGTGATAACCGTGAATGTGTCAGCAACAGGAGGCCGTCAATATAAACTGTATATTAATGATGTAGAAAAAGCACACTTTCAAAAAACGGGTGGTGGCAACTTTAATAGCGATACAAAGGTTGTTGTAACATTCGATGCATCAGAATTAACAGGTGCAGCTAAAATTTCGATTGAAAATATTGGAGGCGGTGGTGCAACTATTGGGAACATTAATCTTGCTGCAAAACTAAAGAGCACTGATGCTACTCTAAGCTCTTTGTCAGTAAGCACCGGCACATTAAGTCCTGCGTTTAGCGCAACTGAAAATAATTATGAAGTGCAATTGCCTTATGGTACTACTTCACTTCCAACAATTTCGGCTGCTACTTGTACACATACAAATGCAAGCCGAGTTATTAATGATGCAACTCTGGGCATCAGCCGCGTCGCTTCTGTTGTTGTAACAGCTGAAGATGAAACTATTCAAAACACATATTATGTAACATTTATTATTGCAGATGATCCATTTATAACAGGTACTCCAACATTTGTTGATGAAGTAGAAGGAGATATTACAGAAAATAGTGTAAATATTGCTTGGAATGCTTATACAGACGCAGCTACTTACACTTTGACTGTGAAAGATGCACCTAATGGTTCAATTGTTGGTACTCCTTATACAGGACTTACGGCTACCTCTCAATTAATTGAAGGCTTAAATCCAAACACTGATTATGTATTTGAATTAGTTGCTTATAAAGCCGATGGAACTACTGCATCTCAAACTGCAACAACAACAAGAACTACTGAAGTAACAACAAATATAAAGGATGCATCAGTAACTGCAGTTAAAGTATTTGCTCAAGCGTCAAATATTGTGGTAGAAACTGAAGCAGGTGCAACTATCAATGTTGTAAATGCTGCCGGAAAACAAATTTTTGCCGGAAAATCAGTAAACAATACAACAGTTATTCCTGCAACACAAGGATTATACATTGTACTTGTAAACGGAAGTGTAACTAAAGTGATCGTAAAATAATTACTTGAATTTTTCTAAAGTAAAAAACTCTTGTCTCCATTCGAGGCAAGAGTTTTTTTGTTTTGTCGATAAGTTTTTGAAATAGAAACAAACGAAACTCAAATATTTTTTTACATTTGCAAATCAATATACAAAAAAGTATACTATGGCTTTATTTAATGTTGCGGTTCTGGATAACACACAACTCAATTTTCCACAAGGAGGCGATCTTGCCGTCAATATCGTTTTGGGAGTTATCATGTTT
This sequence comes from Paludibacteraceae bacterium, assembly GCA_031553685.1. GTDB lineage: Bacteria > Bacteroidota > Bacteroidia > Bacteroidales > Paludibacteraceae > JAFGVL01. Next base: position 13,473 of record JAVBLE010000003.1, read on the forward strand.
GGTGTAGCCCTCGAGATAAAAATTTCCGATTTCAAAACCTTGTTTTATAATCCTAAGCCACTTATTGTCGGGCTTGTTTCGCAGTTGATCGTTGTACCTCTGTTTACTTTGACATTCGCCATGATAGGCTACAATATTTTTGGACATAATATCATCCCGCCAAGTGTAGCTATGGGGATGATATTAGTAGCAGCCTGCCCGGGTGGGAATATGGCAAATTTTATGTCGGCGCTTTCCAAAGCCAATGTCGCCCTTTCGGTCAGTTTAACCTCTGTCAATACTGTTTTGGCAATTATTACTACTCCTTTCAGTTTTAAACTCTTCAGTTGGCTTTATCTTCAGTTTGTCGATTTTATGAGTACTCGGCCAGATGCTAATATTATTACCGTTTCTCAACAAAATTTGGAGATAAATACAATTGATATGTTCCGTGTATTAAGCTTTGTATTGCTAATCCCATTAATATTGGGTATGGCATGTGCCTATTATTTACCTAAGATAAAGGAAATGATACATAAACCATTGCAGATAATTTCGCTACTGGCATTCTTTGCTATTTTGGTAATAGCATTAGCGAAAAATCTTCCGATATTCTGGAACAACATATTGGGATTATTTATCATTGTACTGATACATAATGCAGCAGCCATATTTATAGGTTACAATTTTGCCCGGTTGTTTAAATTAGACTGTAAAAACCGTCAGACCATGTCTATCGAAAGTTCGATACACAACTCAGGCCTCGGATTAGCATTTCTACTCAACAAGCGGATATTTCCTGCAGGAGTACCCGGAGGAATGCTTGCAGTTACCGCATGGTGGGGTGTATGGCATATTATAGCAGGGCTTTTCATCGCATTTGTATACCGGTATAAAGCAAATAAAAAAGCAAAATATGTAATCGATCAAAGTGCTTTAGAAGCAAAATAACAAACCTTTTTAATCATTAGCCAAAAAGCAAGAAAATGTATTTTTGTTTTTTGGCTTTTTATTTTTGAAAAATGAAGAAAATATACGAGTTTAATCTGGGATATTGGCTTTTGCGCCCGTATGTCAATTTTTGGTTTCGATTTTTTTACGGAAAAATAAAAACGGAAGGAATGGAAAATATTCCCCCAAACCAGCCTGTAATCCTAGCTCCAAATCATCAAAATGCTTTGATGGACGCATTAGTCATATTGAATGCGATTCCACAACGAACTGTTTTTTTGGCTCGGGGAGATATTTTTAAAAATCCGAAAGTAGCTGCAATCCTTCGCTTTTTTCGCATTTTGCCTATTTTCAGGATACGAGATGGGTATAGTGAATTAGATAAAAACGAAGCCATATTCCAACAATCTGTTGAAACACTGCAAAACGGCATACCTTTATGCCTGATGCCTGAGGGCAAACAAAGCTTTGCCCGTACTTTGTATCCGTTGGTAAAAGGAATGTTTCGCATCGCATTTCGAGCACAGGAAGCAATGCCCGGTAAAGAAGTATTCATCATTCCGGTAGGAATCGATTACGAAGATTATATCAATCCATTTTCTGCTTTAACAGTGCGTTTCGGAAAACCTATTTCGGTGAAAGAATATTTGCCGATTTATGAAGAAAATCAAGCTAAAGGATTGAATGTAATTCGAGAAGATTTGTGGGGAAAAATAGATGCTTTAATTCAAAACATCCAAGTCGAAGAGCGTTACGAAGAAATATTTGAATTGTCAAAAATAGCAAGTTCAAAAGAAAAGGATTTAGTCAGAAACCTGGAAAAACGCAGAAGAATAACACACTCGTTAGACGAAAAAATTAAAAATTCACCTGCTCTTGCCAACGAAATCTTTGCAAAACAGAAAGAATATATCGCTTTATTACACCATTTGAAATTGGAAGACACTGATTTCTCATCATTAAATATCGGTAAAGCCATTTTAAAAAGTGTAGGATTATTGCTTAGCCTTCCTTTGTTTTTAATTGGTTGGATTGGAAATTTAATACCTCTTATGGCACTATTGCCCATTGTATCCAAAGTAAAAGATATTAGTTTTAAAAGTTCATTTAGTTTTGTTGTGGGGATGGTACTTTTTACTTTGTATTATTTGATTTTATTATTGATTATGGTTTTTTCATGTAATTGGTGGGCTATCATAGGCGTTTTCAGTTTACCTTTATCAGGTCATTTTTCCTATTGTTATGCCAAGAAATGGTTACATAACAATAGATTGGATTTACGATTTTTTATCTTGAAAAACAAGAAGAAGGAGAAGATAGAAAATCTGGCAAGGCTGCGAAAAGAATTATTAAGCCTATTAAACGCATAATAAAAAGAAATCGGCAATATTCCAGTGAAATATTGCCGATTTCTTTTATCAATTAATACCAGTTAACAGGTTGGGAATAATCGCTTCGTTTTTCGTATTTCAAGTCTTCCAGCAAACTTGAATCTACTTGTATCATGAAGTTAAATGTCTGGTAAGCACCAAATGGCACAATATTGGCAGTCATGCTCCAGCAGTGGAGGCTTCGACGGATTCCGAGGCTGGAATAAGTCAGTTGACGGTCTGTAATATTGTAAGCGGCACTAAAATTGAAATTCCAGTTTTCGGTTAAAGTCAAGCTCGCATTAAACCCAATATTTTGCGAAACAGCATAATTGTATTCCATTTTATCTTTATTAAAATCGGAATAAGCGTAATTGATGGAGTAGTTAAAGCCGAGATTGAAAGGGATACTACGCTTATCACCTGTTGTTTCAGGTGTTTTTTTTGTTTTCTTTTCGACCTTACCCACAATTGTTTCTTCCGTTTCTATTTCCGGTTCTTCTTCGGTTTTCGCCTTTTTCTTTTTAAAAGTTTGATTGTTTATCGAATATCCAAAAGAAGTGGATGTCCCCATAAATCGTGGGAATTTGCCTACATCCCAGCGTGGTGTATTGATGTGTGCCGGATTGCCAAACATATCCAAACCATACATATAAGTATCAAACATTGCACCCAAACTTAAGCTGAATTGATCTGTAAATTTCAAACGGATATTCCCGCTGAAATTCGACCAATTGAGCGAATCGGCTGCAAAATTATACCCACCCCCAACGCCAAGCGCGTCGATCAAACTTACTGTTTTGTAAATCGGTTCGGGCACTGTATCAACCTCATGTTTCACTTTCATCTCTATATTGTTGTTGATAGAGAAGCTGATAGCACTCGATTCTCCACCCGATGGAGCTCCCGGATAAGGGGAATAATTCACAGGCACCAGCGTTGGGTCTGTGGTGCTTACAGGTCGCATGTATGAAGAGTAAAATCCCCAGAACGGATCTGAAAAATCGGGACGATAACTATATGATAATGTGGGAGTAAAAACATGGCGTATGCGGTCTATTTTATCGCCAAAAATTTTCCGTATGGGCGTGTAGAAACCATAAAATTTTGTGGAAAGGCTAACACCTGCATTAAAATCATACACACGGTTAAATCCACTTATTGTATCACGCATCACCGTATTATTCGTATAATCCCACATTTGTTCAATGGATTCGAAATTCCAGCGTTCGTGGTAATTTACGGTAGGAGTTATGGAAATATAACGCAAAACATTAAATGATGCTCCAACCGGAATAGTGTGGTCAAAACTCTTTTGCCAGTCTTTCGCAAACGACGATTCGAGCAGTAAATTCTCTTTGGTAGTGATACTGTTTGTAACATGTCCGCTGTACGAGAAATATAATTTTTCGTATAATCGTTCCTTACCAATCGAACTTTTGCGCTTAAACGGATAAATACGGCTCATGGTAAAAGTCAAATCGGGCAAGGTAAGCGAGATAGTCGAGTCTGCTGTACGCTGGCTTGCCAATAAATTCGCAGAAACACTGAACGGCGAGTTAGGAAAACGGTAAGCATACGAAATACTTGAACTCTTGGTATTTTGAGCCAATAAATTTGCTTGCGGATAATTGAGGATAGAGTTACGGTCATAGTTTCCACCCGAAAAATTCACTCCTGCCGAAAAAGTGCTGTTCGGGCTTGATTTAGGATCTTGCCTATGCGACCATATAGCTTCAAAACTACTATATTTAGAATAATCAGGCAAACCCTTTTCGCTAATCACATCCTGACGAAAACTAAAATTAGCATTCCCGTTAAATTTATATCGTTTTATGTACGATGAAGCAGCCCTTACCGCCCAAGTCCCTTTTGTATAAATATCGCCCGTAAGCGCCAAGTCCATATAATCATTGATCGCAAAATAATATCCTCCATCAGTAAGATAAAAACCACGCGAAAGGTCATCTCCATACGACGGCATAATAACACCCGAAGAATAAGAATCGGTAAAAGGGAAAAAACCGAAAGGAAGAGCCAACGGCAAAGGTACATCAAGCAAAACTAAGTATGACGGGCCGGCAGCAACCCATTTTCCTTGCTTAACCTTTGCCTTTGTCAAATTCAAATAAAAGTGCGGATGCTCATGATCGGAACAAGTCGTATATTTACCATTTACCATACAATAAATATCATCATCAATCTTTTTTGTACGCTCGCCCACAATGTATCCTTCGCCCTGCTGTACAACGCCTTGTAGTACATATCCCTTTTTAGTAACAAAATTATAGCGGATGGATTTCGCATTATACTCTTGGTCGCCGTCTTTCAACACAGGGTCGCCAATAGGCTCTCCTTCCTCATCAACTCGCCCTTCGGCATCAACAATCGAAGTATTTGTATTAAAATGAATATACTCAGCCGTAAGATTCAACTTGTCATAGTTAACAACCCCCGAACCATACAAAAACATATCGCCGCCCATCGAAAGCATAATCGAATCGGCAGCCGAATAAGCCACCGGAGCCGTTATTTTCGATTCCTTTTTAGCTTCTTTCTTTTGCAAAGTATCATTAGCCGTTGTATCTGCAGCAACAACAGGCTTCTCTTTGGCAAATCCCGACAAAGGAACAAGCAAAAGAAAACCCAGAAAAACAACAAATATATTTTTATGCCCAAATAAATCCATTAAAATTTTATAAAATGCTTCTTAGTACATGACAAAAATTAAATAAACAAAACGAAAGCAATAGAAGCATCGTCATTGCGGGCTTGACCCGCAATCTCAGAAGACTGATTAATGCTGCTTTTGCGATGTCTCCACGACACTCCTCGTGCCTCGTCGTTTTAGTCGACATGACGATGCTTCTATTGATTTAGCATAAAAATTTGTTTTTTGTCATGTACTAAAAAAATGCTTGCAAAGATACAAATTATTTAGAAGTTCGAACGGTTGAAAACACATAAAAAAAGCTGTCAAAAAAATGGATGACAGCTAATTTTATCTTCTCGGATATTACCTCAACCTTTCAGTTAAATCCCGAATCTCAATTGTAGGCGAAATCCTTTTATACAGAATATTGTAAACTGCATCCACAATCGGCAGGTTGACATGATATTTGTCATTAATCTCCTGGATACATTTAGTCGCATAATACCCTTCGGCAATCATTTCCATTTCAACCTGCGCTGTCTTTACCGAATAACCTTTACCAATCATTGTGCCAAACAAACGGTTGCGGCTGAATTTAGAGTAACAAGTTACCAATAAATCGCCCAAATAAGCCGACTCGCTAATATTGCGAGGCAATGGATGCACTGCATTACAAAAACGATTGATTTCCTGTATCGAGTTGGCTACCAACACTGCTTGAAAATTATCCCCATATTTCAATCCATGGCAAATACCAGTAGCAATAGCCACAATATTTTTCATCACCGAAGCATACTCTATCCCATCCACATCATCTGTGATATTTACCTGTATAAAATGAGATGAGAATAGAGAACTAAGCCGTTTGGCTTTTTCACGGTCTTTACAGGCAAGCGTAAGGTAAGCCAAGCGTTCCATCGCCACCTCCTCGGCATGACAAGGACCGGCAAGCACAGCAATATTTTCTTCCGGAACACCATATATCTGGTTAAAAAAATCGGACATAATCATATTCTCGTCAGGCACAATCCCTTTAATAGACGAAATAATGAATTTGTCCGACAATGGAACAGTCAATTTCTTTAAATGGTTTTTCAAGAATGGCGATGGTGTTGCAAATATCAATGTATCAGCTTCTCTCACCACTTGATTGATATCACTTGTAAAAGTGATTCTATTTGTATCAAACTTTACGGCTGTCAGATAAGAAGGATTACTCCCTAATCGCTTAAACTCCCGTATTTGTTTGGGCTGGCGCATATACCAATAAATATGATTGTTGTTGATCAACAACATTTTGGCAATAGCTGTCGCCCAGCTTCCACCTCCCATAACGGCTATTTTTCCCGGAAATTCCATCTCGAATATTTACTATTTAACAATTTACTATTTACAATTTTCCACCCATTCGGCAACATCTTCCTTTGTAGGATTAGATAACTCCAGCTTGTGTTTTTTATTGTATCCGCAAAGGTCTTGATGCAATTTATTCGGATTTTGCTCTTTGAGCGATGCTACAGTTTGGAAACCGAGTTTTTGCACCACTTCTGCCCATGCTTCGGGAATGCCGATAGCCGTGTATTTATCAATACTGTCTTTTGTAAAAACCTTTTCAGGGCGCATCTGCGGAAAGAAAAGCACTTCCTGAATGGCAAGCTGGTTGGTCATCAGCATCACTAATCTGTCCATACCGATACCCATGCCCGAAGTGGGTGGCATGCCGTATTCGAGCGCACGCAAGAAGTCCTGGTCGATAAACATCGCTTCGTCGTCGCCTTTTTCGGACAAGCGGAGTTGCTCCTCAAAGCGGGCGCGTTGGTCGATTGGGTCGTTAAGCTCCGAATAAGCGTTTGCCAATTCTTTACCGTTTACCATTAATTCAAAGCGCTCGGTCAATTCGGGATTATCGCGATGGCGCTTGCAAAGTGGCGACATCTCAATGGGGTAATCTGTAATAAAAGTCGGTTGAATATAGTTGCCCTCACATTTTTCTCCAAAAATCTCGTCAATCAATTTGCCTTTACCCATAGTTTCGTCTACCTCAATATGTAGTTTTTGGCAAATTTCGCGAAGTTGCGTTTCGTTCATTCCGTTGATATCAATTCCGGTAAATTCCTTAATGGAGTCAATCATCGAAATGCGTTTGAATGGGCGTTTGAAGCTAATAACTTTATCTCCTACGGGTATTTCTGTCGAACCGGTTACTTCAATAGCTATTCTTTCCAACATTTCTTCGGTTTGGTTCATCATCCAGTTATAATCTTTGTACGAAACATATATTTCCATACAAGTAAACTCGGGATTATGAGTTCTATCCATACCTTCGTTGCGGAAATTGCGCGAAAACTCGTACACTCCTTCAAAACCACCTACAATCAAGCGTTTTAAATACAATTCGTTGGCTACACGCAGATAAAGCGGAATATCCAACGCATTGTGATGTGTAGTGAACGGACGCGCCGAAGCACCCCCCGGAATAGGTTGAAGAACAGGTGTATCTACTTCGATGTAACCTTTTTCGTTGAAAAAGTTGCGCATAGAATTAAATACTTTGGTTCTTTTTAAGAAAATGTCTTTGATGCCATCGTTTACCACCAAGTCCACATAGCGTTGACGGTAGCGTTGTTCGGGATCTTCGAAAGCATCGTATGCAACGCCGTCTTTGTATTTTACGATGGGTAGCGGGCGGAGCGACTTGCTCAACACAGTCAGTTCTTGCGCATGCACACTGATTTCGCCCATTTGTGTGCGGAAGACATATCCTTTAATACCGATAAAATCGCCTATATCCAATAGTTTTTTGAATACGGTATTATAAGCCTCCCCTAACCCCTCCGAAGGAGGGGAACATTCTCCCCCTTTGGGGGAGTTAGAGGGGGCTATTGCTAAGTCGTCGCGGCTTATGTAAACCTGAATGCGCCCTTCGGAGTCTTGTAACTCAACAAACGATGCTTTGCCCATAATGCGTCGGCTCATAATGCGTCCGGCAATGGTAACAGTGCGTTGCGGTGCATCATCTGCAAATGTTTCTTTGATTTCTTTTGAATAGCCGTTTACAATGTATTCGGCTGCAGGATAGGGCTCGATACCCATATTACGGAGCGCCTCAAGGCTTTGCCGGCGCAGGATTTCTTGTTCGGAAAGTTCGATACTCATGCAATTATGTTTATCTATTTTATAAAAGGAAAGCCACAAAGTTACGCTTTTTCTTTTAATACAGAAACCTCTGCCAATTTTTCGACAGGGCAACCGCATCAAAATTCAAAGGTAATTTTCATGGATTCATTTTGATTGAATAATACAGATAAACCTAAATTTATCTGCTTAAAAATTTATTTCCGGTCGAATTTCACATAGCGCGGTTCGAGGGCTACATAGTCGGGGTTGTCCCAAAGGGTGCTGGTTATCATGAGGTCGGCGCTGTAGCGGTTACAGGCGATAGGGATGTTGTGTACGCGGCATTGGCGAAGGAGCATTTGTATGTCGGCTTCGTGGGGCTGTGCGCTCAGGTCGTCGATGAGGAAGATTGCTAAATCGACTTGCTTGCGTACAACGAGGGCTGCTATTTCGGCGTCGCCACCCATGGGTCCTGAGTTCATACAGATGATGTCAATGTTGTGGTAGCCTTTTTCTTCCAGGGCTTTTTTGATGAGTTTGCCGGTGGTGCCGGTACAGATTAGTTTGTGGTGCGAAAGGAGTTCGGCGTTGAATACTGCCCAATCGACCATGTCGGCTTTGCGCATGTCGTGTGCCACAAGGGCAATGGTTAGTTTTTTAAGCATGGTGTTTTATTTGGTGTATTTTTATTTATTATTTGATGTTAAAAACGGACAATTCATGAATTGTTCTTACCGCACTCCAACCCGCCTTTGGCGGTCGCGCGAGGGATAGAAGCGACACCCCGCAGCGATCCGAAATGGGACACAGTAGAGCCGCGGCGCGCCACGGCTCTACAACCCGGATAGGAATGCGAGCGAGGAGTATAGCGGATAGCCCGACCCCGATCCTCAATGGGTCGTTTGCCTAAAAAGGCAATTGAGGGGACGCGCCCTGATAATTTTATTTGTAATTTTTATCATGTATTGTGTTTTGTCTTTTTATTTCTGACGGAAGAGGCATACACTCCTATTAAACAAAGGATCAGGAACACTATAAATGTGGTTTTGAGGCTTTGCATAAAGTTTGGGTATAGTTCGGGGATAATTTTATTGTCGCCAAGAAAGAGTGAGATTGCCATGCCGGCTATTCCCATACTGAAGGCTTGTCCGGTAAGGCGCATGGTGCCGGTGGTGGCGGAGGCTTGTCCATAGTGTTTTTTATCGACCGAGTTCATTATTACGGTTACATTTGGTGAGGAGAATATGCCGAATCCTATTCCTAAAAGGGCTAACAATATAATCAAAATCCATAACGAAGTGGTTGGTGATAAAAAGATTAATCCAAGCAACGAAAAGACAATAATTCCCATGCCGAGTGTGGCTAAATTGGCGGGTGCGAAACGATTGGTAAGCCGACCGGCTAATAGTGAGAAAAGGGATTGCAGGGCGGCTTGCGAAATTAAAATTATTCCGGCATGGCTTGCTTCGAAACCGCGTATGTATTGCAAATAAAGGCTTATCATAAAGGCGGTGGCCGAAGTGGCCGAATAGTTGATTAATGCAGCCACTGAGGACAATGCAAAAACTCTGTTTCCGCTGAATAATTTGATATTGAAAACGGGGGATTTTGTCCGGTTTTCGATAAAAACAAATCCTGTTAAGGCTAAAACCCCTATTATAAGGCATGCTAAAGAAATCCAATTAATTCCTTCTTTATTGAATAACTTAGAGAATCCGTAAATAAGGCCTAAAAGTGCGATGGCGTAAACAATACTTCCAAGCACATCAAATTTTTCGCCTTTGGCTTCGATCCACTCGCCTTTCAAAAATAATTTTCCTAAAATTACAGCCAGAAATCCAACTATTGCTGAGGTTATAAATATACTCTCCCATCCGAAATAATGGGTAAGAACGCCACCTACAAGAGGTCCTACGGCTAATGCGGCATAAACAACGGCTGTATTAATGCCCAAAGCCATGCCTCGTTGTTGTGGAGGAAAGAGGGAAGTGAGGATTGCCATATTGGTGCCAAACAGCATGGCGCTACCGACTCCGGCAAGGAAACGAAAAACGAGTAAAATACTGGTTGTGGGAGCAAAAGCTGAAAAAAGCGTACAAAGCGAGAAGATTGAGACTCCCAACAGGAACATTTTTTTTCGCCCTACCATGTCCGCTACACGGGCAAATGGTATTTGGAAAATGGCGGTGGAAATGAGATAAATCGTGGAAACCCAAGTAAGCGTAACGGCGTTCATCGAGAAAGCTTTGCTTATTTGAGGTGCAGCCAAATTGAGTGAAGACCCCATAAACGGCACTAAAAATGCTGCGGTGCAAAGTACAAAAAGCCCTTTCTTTGCAGAAGTCAGGTTATTTTCACTCATAAAACCGGTTTTTATTTTTTTGAATACAAAAATACCATTTCTTTGTTACGAAATGGTTATAATGCAGAATAAAAAAATCATCAGGCCGCGTCCCCTCAAAAACTCATTTTAGAAAATTTCCTTTTAAGGATCGGGGTCGGGCTATCCGCTGTACTCCTCGCTCACATTCCTGTCCGGTTTGTAGAGACAAGGCATGCCTTGTCTCTATCTGCATCCCCATCCGGTTCGCTGCGGGGTGCCGCCGGTGGCTGAGCGTAGTCGAAGTCATCCCTCGCGCATTCGCCTACCGGCGAGTTGGCGTTCGACACTTATATCTTTGTTAATTACAAAAAGTCAGACCAACTTGTTGTGCATTTAGACTTTATTTGAATATATGAAATGATGAATTTCTATTTTTTTGGACAGAATTCACAAAATTAACAGATAAATTTTGCCAAAGGCAAAATAAAAGATATGTAAATTCTGTTAATCCTGTCAAAAAATAAAGTTTTATTCAAAAATAATCTGCAAATGCACAACAAGTGGATCAATAACAGTTAATAAATTACGAAAAGTCAGACCGGAACTTTCTTTTTGAATATTATTTTTCGTTCTCAATCATATTCAACATTTTCATCGTTGACATGATTGCCGCTTCAGTTTGATCGGCAGCAAGACCGGTGGTACGGAAAGCTTTCCCATTCATTTTCCACGAAATAATGGTTTGCACAAGCGCATCCGTGCGACCGCCGGGCGGGATGGTTACCGAATAGTCGGTCAGTTCGGGGAACGGCTTTTTGAGCTGTTTGTAAATAATGTGTAAAGCTTTCATAAAGGCATCGTACTGACCGTCGCCTTGCGAAGTGGCTTGGTATTGGTTGCCATCTATTTCCATTTTGAGCGTTGCCATCGGTTTAAGCCCTTGAGCCGAATTGAGCGAATAATTCAGCATTTTCACTTTCAACTCTTCGCCCTCGTTGCCCAACACATCCGAAATAATGTAAGGCAAATCCTCTTGCGTTACGATTTCTTTTTTGTCGCCCAAGTCGATAATGCGTTGCGTAATTTTGCGCATCGATTCGTCATCAAGCTCAATACCCATTGCCTCCAAGTTCTTCTTTATACTCGCCTTGCCCGATGTTTTTCCCAAAGCATAGGCACGAATACGCCCAAAGCGTTCGGGCATTAAATCGTTGTAATACAGATTGTTTTTGCTGTCACCGTCGGCATGAATGCCCGCTACTTGCGTAAACACATTGTCGCCAATCACCGGCTTATTGCTTGGTATGCGAACGCCGGAATAAGACTCGACAATCTTGCTTACCATCGTCAATTTAGCTTCTTGCAAGGCTGTTTTTTCTTTCAACAAATCGTGCAAAACGGCTAAAACGCTCGACAACGGTGCATTTCCGGCACGCTCGCCCAATCCGTTTACCGTGCAGTGAACGCCTTTTACACCTGCTTTTATGGCAGAAAACACATTGGCTACCGCTAAATCATAATCGTTGTGCGGATGAAAATCGAAATGCAATTGAGGATATTTTGTTACCATTTGGGTGCAAAAATCGAGTGTTTGCGCAGGCGTTAAAATACCCAAAGTATCGGGCAACATAAAGCGTTTGATGGCTGTATCTTTCAGCCCGTCAACCAACTGAAATACATATTCGGGCGAATGCAACATACCGTTACTCCAATCTTCGAGATACAGATTGACCGTTACACCCAACTTTTGAGCATTCTCCACTTCTTTTTTGATAGAAATAATATGTTCTTCGGGTGTTTTATGCAACTGCTCGGTCAGGTGCTTCAACGAGCCTTTGGACAATAGATTCATTACCCGACAACCGGCATCGTAAATCCATTGCAGGGAAACGCCGCCGTCGATAAAACCAAGCACCTCTACCCTATTGATAAGGTCTTTCTTGGCTGCCCACGAGGTTATTCGTTGCACGCCCTCCAACTCGCCAGACGACACGCGCGCGGAAGCTACTTCTACTCTATCCACACGAAGTTCTTCGAGCAGCATTTGTGCAATGCTCAACTTTTCTTGTGCCGAGAATGATACACCGGAGGTTTGCTCACCGTCGCGGAGGGTGGTATCTAATATTTCTATCATATATTTATTTTCTTTTGAACGCGAATTACGCAAATTGACGCAAAGTAAATATTGCGTTAATTTGCGTAATTCGCGTTATTTGCGTTTCAATTCATACGCTTCAATCTTATCTTTTTTGCTCAAAAGATAATCGATATCGTCAAATCCTTGTAGGAAGCACTCTTTTTTGTAAGAATTGATGGCAAAATTTTCCGACTTTCCGGTAGCATTGTTGGTTATCTTTTGATTTTCCAAATCGACTGTCAGTGTGATTTTAGCATCGGCATTTACACTATTAAAAATTTCTGCCAAGAACGCTTCGCTTACTACTACGGGCAATACGCCGTTGTTCATCGCATTATTTTTAAAGATATCAGCAAAAAAGCTCGATACTACTACTTTGAAACCATATCCGGCAATAGCCCAAGCGGCATGCTCACGACTCGACCCGCTACCGAAGTTCTTTCCTCCCACAAGGATAGAACCGCTGTAAGTTGGGTTGTTTAACACGAAATCTTTTTTAGGCGAACCATCGCTTTCGTATCGCCAATCGGCAAAAAGATTATCACCAAAACCATTTTTATCAGTCGCTTTTAGGAAGCGAGCAGGGATAATTTGGTCTGTATCTACATTTTCAATCGGCAATGGCACGATTGTACTTGTTATTGTTGTGAATTTTTCCATAATTTTTTGAACACAGATTACGCGGATTACACAGATTTTCGCAGAAATATTTTACAAAAACTTATATCCGTCTGTCATTAAAATATTTAATTAAATGTCTTTTTCTATCGTTTGTATAAATTTTTCGAGAAAATTCAGCTTTCTTCCCGAAATTAAGGACAAAACCAATTTCAATATTAGTTGCTTTCAGGTAATTTATAAGTTGAGCTTCATGCGCCGGATTTATTTCTTCACACGCTTTTAGTTCAAGTAGAACACAATCTTCGACGATTAAATCGGCTCTATAATCGCCAACCACACGCCCATTATGATACACATTTATCGGAATTTCAGCTTTACACTTCAATCCATTATCCAAAAGGGCAAAATAAAGAGCGTTTTGATAAACTCTTTCTAAAAAGCCATATCCTAAATCATTATGAATTTCATAGAAAATAGCTAAAATCATTTCTGTTAACTCTTTTGGAACAATTTCTTTTTGCATAATATCTGTGTTTATTCCGTGCAATCTGTGTAATCCGTGTTCTATGAATTCCGTGGATCAGTCAATTTCCCAGTTACGGCAGCAGCAGCAGCTACCAGTGGTCCTGCCAAGATGGTACGCGCACCCGGTCCTTGTCGTCCTTCAAAGTTACGGTTCGAAGTCGAAACAGCATATTTACCAGCCGGCACTTTATCGTCGTTCATTGCCAAGCAGGCCGAACAACCCGGCTGACGAATTTCAAAGCCCGCTTCGATCAAGATTTTATCCAAGCCTTCTTCTCGAATTTGTTTATCTACCAACCACGAGCCCGGCACCAACCACGCCACTACATTCGGTGCTTTCTTTTTTCCTTTTACATAATTGGCAAAAGCACGAAAATCCTCGATACGCCCATTCGTACAGCTTCCCAAGAACACATAATCAACCGGTTTGCCAACAATTTGTTCGCCCGCCTGGAAGCCCATGTACTCCAACGATTTTTGAAACGAGATACGACCCGCCTCATCAATACTGTCAAGTGTTGGGATGCGGTCATTGATACCCATGCCCATACCCGGATTGGTACCATAAGTAACCATCGGTTCCATTTTCGACACATCAAACGAAATCTCCTTGTCAAATACCGCACCTTCGTCTGTTTGCAAAGTCTTCCAATACGCCAACGCTTTCTCCCACTCCTCGCCTTTGGGTGCAAACTCGCGACCTTTTACATACGCAAAAGTGGTTTCGTCGGGCGCAATCATACCGCCACGCGCACCCATTTCGATCGAAAGGTTGCACACCGTCATGCGTTCCTCCATCGTCATCGAGCGGATAGCCTCGCCGGCATATTCCACAAAATAACCCGTCGCACCGCCGGTTGTCAATTGCGCAATGGTGTACAACGCCAAGTCTTTTGCTGTAACGCCGTCTTTCAATTTGCCATTATAATTCAAACGCATCGTTTTGGGGCGCGACTGAAACACACATTGTGTTGCCAACACCATTTCCACCTCCGATGTGCCAATCCCAAAAGCAATAGCACCCATCGCACCGTGTGTAGAAGTGTGCGAGTCGCCACAAACCATGGTCATGCCTGGCAACGAAAGTCCGTTTTCCGGACCTACCACATGGATAATACCGTTTTTCGGGTGTCCCATCGGATAATAGTTTACGCCAAACTCTTTTGCGTTCTTATCCAGCGTGTCCACTTGATTCTTCGACACAGGGTCGGCAATCGGCAGCTCCTGATTGATCGTCGGAATATTATGATCCGGCATCACCGTTATCTGCTGCGGACGAAACACTTTCAATCCACGCGCCCGAAGCCCGGCAAACGCTTGCGGACTGGTTACCTCATGACAATACATTCTGTCGATGTACAACTGTGTGGGACCGTCTTCTACGGTGCTCACTACATGAGCATCCCAAATTTTGTCGAATAATGTTTTTGACATTGTTTTAAAATTTATTTTTTCTTAGTTAATTTTTTTTTCTTCTTTTTCTTTTTTCCAAATTCATAATATGTAATTTTATCTGGAAAGAAAATTCCATAGATTACACAAGGCAGTCCTAAAAGAAGAGGAATGAAAACTAAACCTCTCCACAAGTAAGTTATATGCCAAATATCTACACACTCGGGCACTACTCTCGACTTTCCTTCAATATATCTTACCTCAATAGTGTCACCAGCATTCAATCCAACATCAACATGAAGGGCACTTAATTCTTTTTCATCAACAAGCACTTTTGCATGATCCGTACCTTTTATAGAATAAGTAACACTTAAAACAGGGCAACGAATAAGCTTTCCTTTTGTACGAATTTCCTCTGTCTCAAAATTCCAATGTATTAGAATCGCAAAAGCAATAATAGCAATACTGCCAACAATGATAGCAAAAACATTAATTTTTCTTTTCATTTTTCAATCCTTCAACACATTCTTTGCATTCTGATAACTTACTATCCTGCGATAATTCTTTCTTTTATCAAACAAAGTTTATATCTGTTTTTTATTTTGGGTTATGTATAATTATGCTATCGGGGTTAAATTGACAATTCAAAACTTTTTCAGTTTTCGTATTCAAAAGTTCATTTTTCATTGCATCAAATTTATAATAAAAAAACATTGTAAATCCACTGGCGCAACATTCAGGTTGAAAGGTTTTCATTTCGCTTAATACACCTTTTTCATTAAATTTTATGTCAACAATAAATCCATTAAAAGATATCCGTTTATATCCATTTTCGGTTTGAATGAATATGTCATACACATCACGATCAAACCAAATTGCTTTATAATAAAGCGGATAATGAATAAAATCTAATTTCCCATCCCCATTTATATCAAAAAAATAAGTGTCTTTTAATTTATAACTAGTAACATTACTTTTGACTGGAAATATACTGTCGGTTATTGGGTTGTAATCCGACAAGTGAGAAACAAAGTAATAATCATATATTCCATCATAATCATCTCTGGATGGTTTGGGTATAGCACGATGTAATTCTTTGATTTTATATTTATCACTTACATCAACAGAAGGAAAATTAATTGCTTGTCTTTTAGGATACTCATATTTGGTCAGAGAATTGCAAATGCTGTCATTCAATTTCTCTATTTTATTAAAATCAACCTGCCCCCAACATATGTTAGTACATACTGACAAAAAGAATATGATATAAATTCTATACATGTTTTATTTATTTCTCAATCTCCAACACATTCTTTGCATTGAGCGGACTAACCAACTCTTTGCCGGTTTCTGCTTCAAGTTTTAGTCGAGCTTCTTTGGCTACATTTCCACCACGCCTTGCCACATCTTCATGTTCGGTCATCGTTTCGGGATTGGCTACTTCCGAAATTTCTTTTGTCGAAAGTTCGGCAAGCATATTTATAACCAATTCTTTGTTAGTCATATTGTCGCGCAAGTTCTCCTTTTTCAAACCTTTGTATTGTTTGTATTCCTTTGCCGTCTTGCCCGACCATGACTGATAAATAATATCTGTTAATGAAGCAAACTGTACGCCTTCCTGCAATCCGTGCCGTTTCCACTCGTCAGTCAGATCTTTACGAATTTCAATACTTTTGAGCCGTTGGTTTATCCAGCTTTCGGAATATCCCAAGCGGCGATAATCCGTCATAGCCTGCTCAATGGACAATTCGGGATCTTGCAATTGGTCAAGGCGTTCCTTTGCCACTTGTGCCAACCATTGTTTAAATGGCTCGGCTTTGGGCGAAGGGATGGATTGTATTAAACGAAAAAGTTGTTCTGTCGAAGCTACATTAGTAAGATAACTTTTACCATCTTCTGAGGGTAATTTCAGTTGTCCCAAATTATGGGACAACTCACTTCCTTCATTTTTCAACTTGGTTTTCAGTGCATTCCAATATTTACGAGGTCTTGGACTATCTGTCAATACCTCTATTACATCTACTACCGAAAAGTACCATTCTTCTTCATCTTCGTTCCAAGTGGTACGCACTTGCTTTGCTTCAAATAATTTTATTGCTGTTTGCTTTTCCATCTTTGTTAAATTTTATTCATCAAATACCCCTGTACAAATTTAACATCATTAT
The DNA here is from genome assembly GCA_031553685.1 of Paludibacteraceae bacterium. GTDB lineage: Bacteria > Bacteroidota > Bacteroidia > Bacteroidales > Paludibacteraceae > JAFGVL01. Next base: position 30,706 of record JAVBLE010000003.1, read on the forward strand.
TCATCATATTCAATGTTTGATTAATCAGTATTTTTTGTTGGATATTTTCTTGTTCTGCAAACGCGTTCAATGCCCTTGTTCCAATTGGTTTGAGCAACTTCTTATACTTGCATTCCAAGGCTGTTTTTTGCTTGGTGTCATTCACTGCAAAATCTACTTCAACACCATCGGTTGTCCGGTAATAATTCACAGTGGTGGTTGCCTTTTTATTTTTCAACAATTCCAGTAAAACAAAATTTTCAAAAAGCGCACCGCTGTCCGCCCTATATTCCATGACAGAAAAATCGGACAACACAATGTTTCTCAAACCAATATCAGCAAAATATATTTTTTTCATTTTGCCTATCACCTTTCTTTTGTTGGTATAATAAGGTTCTATCATTTTGATGATATACATTTGCTCCAGCAAGTAAAGATATTCTTCGCATTTTTTGTACGGCAAACCGGTTTCTCTGCTTAATTCATTTATATTTAATAAATTCCCTATTTGAGAAGCCAAAATCCGAAGCATTTTATTAAAGCCAATAGTGTGCTCATTTTTAATATAATTCCGGATATCTTTCATCAAATATGTTTTGTAAATATCGTCCAAAACCGCTGTTTTTTCGTCAATATCTTTTTGCAAAACCATTCGTGGATAACCTCCATACATTAGGTATTCATTCATTTTTTCGAGCAAAGGAGCGGTCAACGCAGAATGTTCCGTTTCGGCTGTGCAAGCCATGTATAAATCAAATAGTTTTTTGTCCGAAAATTCCAAAAACTCTTCAAACGAGAGCGAAAACACCTCTATCACCCGAATCCTTCCGGCCAACGACTCTTCCACTTGTTGTAAAATATCCAAACTCGAACTGCCGGAACAAATAATTTTCAAGTCAGGATATTTGTCCGTAAGCAGTTTCAACATGGTCGAAACACCTTCTATAAACTGAAATTCATCCAGCAAAAGCAATCCGTTTAACGGCTCATTAATGTGTATTTTCAAAAACATTTCGATGGTCGATAGTTTTTGAAATAACTCCGCCATTTCCGGATCTTGCCCGTTGATGAAATATTTTGTCCCTTTATAAGGATACGCTTTCATCAAATGCGTTTTGCCCACTTGTCTCGACCCGATAAGCAATACCATTGAGGTAGTACTAAGCCCTCTTTCTATCAGACGAATGTATTTTTCTCTTTGAAGCATGATTTTCAACCTTTTATTTGCTACAAAAATAATGAAAACTTATTTTAAAAACAAAATTTCGTCTGTTTTTTCATCTGTTTTGAAAAAAATTCGTCTATTTTTTTATCTATTTTGAAAAAATTTCGTCTGTTTTTATTTTATTTTTAGAGAAATTCTTTATTTCGCCCTCCTCTTAAACTCAATCATTTTGAGCAAATCGGGCAATTGTTCGCTTTGGGAAATATTGAATAACAACGGTATCATTTTGCCCCATGCTTTTTCGATGGTAAAGGCGTGATCAATGCCTAATGCCATAATACCTTCCAAATGTCTTTCGACTGTAAAAAAACCTGCGCAAAAATATCCATCCCAAACCGACAACCAAAAGATATTTTTCTTTTTAGATAGAACTCTGCACAGCCAGGCTTTACTGTCGTTGTAATATTGCCAGTCGAGCGTCAAACCTTGTTCGGCAACAATTGCTGATAGTTCTTCAAAAGCGGCGAAACTTTTCCCAAGGGTTGCTTTTAGCACTTCGTTTGTAGGAAATATATCCGGCTGGTTTAATAATGGTTTTTCGGTTGACATAGTACTGAAATCTTCTTACCACATAGGCACATAGAAACACATAGAGAAAAAAACTATGTGAAACTATGTATCTATGCGGTTAAATTATTACTTCACAAATTTATTAATAGCATCAATATAAGCCTCCACCGAAGCAGCAATAATGTCAGTATTGGCGGCGAAACCAAAGTAAGTGCTGCCGTCGTGCTCCACTTGCATGTGAACTTTACCCAAGTCGTCGCTGCCTTTGTTGATGGCTTGAATGAGGAACTCTTTCAAAGTCATTTGTCGGTCGATGATTTTCTTCACTGCTTTAATCGAAGCATCTACCGGACCATTGCCCGAAGCGCTTGCTTCGAATTTCTCGCCCGAGATATTCAAGGTAACGCTTGCCACTGCTTTTACGCCAACACCCGAAACCACTTGTAAGTGTTCCAATTTAATGCGTTGTTTGGCTGCACGGTCTTCGCCTACCAACATCAATACATCGTCGTCATTGATGTCTTTTTTGCGGTCGGCGAGTTTCAAGAAGTCTTCATACACTTTATCCAAACGCTCTTGTTCGATTTCCACACCCAACACACTCAAGCGATGTTTCAATGCGGCACGACCGCTGCGGGCTGTCAATACGATTGAGTTTTCGTCGATACCCACATCTTTTGGGTCGATAATTTCGTAGCTTTCGCGGTTTTTCAACACACCGTCCTGATGAATGCCCGATGAATGCGCAAAAGCATTTCGTCCTACAATCGCCTTGTTGGGCTGCACCGGCATATTCATCAAACTGGAAACCAAACGGCTTGTTTCGGTGATTTTCTTTGTATTGATATTCGTATCGATACCCAATTCTTTATGGCTTTTAAGCGTCATCACAATTTCTTCCATCGCGGTATTTCCGGCACGCTCGCCTATTCCGTTGATGGTTGTTTCCACTTGCCGTGCTCCGGCAATCACGCCCGCCATGGTGTTGGCAGTTGCCATGCCAAGGTCGTTGTGGCAGTGGGTAGAGATTATGGCGTTGTGAATACCGTTCACATTTTCCATCAAATATTTGATTTTTGCACCAAACTCGTGTGGCAAGCAATAGCCTGTTGTATCGGGAATATTTACTACGGTAGCACCGGCTTTGATAACGGCTTCTACTACACGAGCTAAATATTCATTGTCGGTTCTGCCGGCATCTTCGGCGTAAAATTCTACATCTTCCACATATCGTTTGGCATGTTTCACCGCTGCTACCGCACGCTCAATGATTTCTTCACGGGTAGAGTTGAATTTGTGTTTGATATGATAATCGGAAGTACCAATACCGGTGTGGATCCGCTTGTGTTTGGCATATTGAAGGGCTTCGGCAGCCACATCAATGTCCTTTTGCACACCGCGCGTAAGGGCGCAAATAGTAGGCCATGTTACGGCTTTCGATATTTCGACTACCGAGTTAAAGTCGCCCGGACTTGACACCGGAAATCCGGCTTCAATCACATCTACACCCAACACTTCCAACGCCCGGGCAACTTGGATTTTTTCCACCGTATTCAATTGGCAACCGGGAACTTGTTCCCCGTCGCGCAAGGTGGTATCGAAGATAAATAGTTTGTCTGACATCTTATTTTGTTTATTAGTTAATATTTTGTTTGATAATTTACAATTTGACGATTTACAATTGACAATTTAAGAGAAAATAGTAAATAGTAAATTGTCCAATAGTCAATAAAAAAGCCTTTCTTGCATGGAAGCGAGAAAGGCTTTTGTATTTTATTATGGCTTACTATACACACATACCGGTCTCACTTCTACTTGTTTTGCAAGAGAATAATAATACCGAGTAGTTGAATATAGTTAGTTGTTCTCATCGAGTGGCCGCTTTTTTAATTTGACACTGCAAAATTATAACTTATTTTTTAATTTCCAAAATAAAATTGAAATATTTTACTCGAAATTGTTTTAAATTGTAATTATTCTTTCTTTTTATCTTGAAAAAGAAAAAAAATTAATTTGTTTTTGTTTTGATTTGAAAGTAAAACAATTGATTTGGATATTTTGTTCAAAAATAATAATCAGAGTTTTCGACAATGAATACATATATTTCAAACTTGTTCAACCCACTTCGGGATTGGGTGGCCGTAGAGCATTGTTTGCCCCAAGCTACTCGGCCAGAAGGCAGATTGCATGGGGTTATGAAAATAAAATACCTTCGGTGTTTTGGCTAAATGATAATATATTATTTTTCAAGTAAGCTATCTTTTTCACAGAATGCACTACCAGTTATGTTTCTTTTTGTGTTTTATTTTCTAATTGTTTCAATGTTTCCAAATATGCTTTTTCAACTTCGCTCAATGTTTTTTGTTGATATTTTTTGTATTCGGTTGTGGCTTTTTCTATGGCTTGCTCGTGACTGACTTTACCTGCATTGGTCAGGAGTTTTTCTCCACTCATAGTCAAGATTCTGTCTAAATGTGATGCCCAATCTTGCATTGTCATTTCTTGTTCACGCTCGGCTTGCCGCTCGGCAAAATCCAAATATCCCGAAACTATTTGCCCAAGTGAGCGAAGTTCCTTTTTATGTGTTTATAATTTTATTTTTATTGGTCACATAGAATGTCCACAATAATCATTTCGTTTGATGACACTTTAACATCATGGACATTTCATCTAAATAATTCTTTGCAATTATAACATCTGTCAAATGCGGACGATTACCCGAAAAGGTCATTAGACCCATAAATTCTTTTTCGGCATCGGCACGATTAAAGATAACTTCGGCTGCTGTTTGTCCATGAATGGCGTAGTGAATTTTATTTTGTACTTTTTTGAAAAACGCTATTGAGATTTCTGCTCGCGAATCATAATCAATACTTGTGGCATAAATATCCAATATTTGACGATAAAAAACTTTTTCAGAGGCACGAATATCTCGAATACGCTGTAAAAGTTCTTTCCAATAGCCACCTCCACCAAGATTTTTCAAGCGCTCGTCGTCCATAGTGAAGCCTTTGATGATGTATTCTTTCAACCGAGCAGTTGCCCAAATACGAAATTGTGTAGCAATGCGTGATTTTACTCGATAACCAAGAGAAATTATCAGATCAAGATTATAGAATGGTAATTCCCTTGTAACAGATCGATTACCCTCTGTTTGAACTTGTCGGAATTTCCGACAGGTTGCTTCTTCACTTAATTCACCCTCGTCAAAAATATGTTTAATATGCTCTACGACATTAGTACGCGAAGTTTGAAATAATTCGGAAAGTTGTTGCTGTGTAAGCCAAACAGTTTCGTCTTCAAACCGCACATCAACAGAGACTTGCTCATCTTCGGTTTTAAAAATAATAATGTTATCTTTCTTTTCGTTTCTCATAATATTTTTACAAACTATTCACAAAGATAAAGCATTTTCTTGCAAAAAACCTTCCAAGTCTTGGAGACTTGGAAGGTTGAAAAGGAGCATTCTATTTGTTCAGAGTAGCTTCGGTTTCTGTTTCGGAATTTTCAGAAGTGTCTTTCTTATTTTTTCCTTTGCGGTGTAAGTTTCCTTTTACACGACGGTTCTCGGCATTGAGTTCATTGGCAAATTGGATTAGTTCGGTATCGTCAGGAGTTGAAAGTAACAATATTTCTATTTGCGAAAAAATATGGCGGATAATCCGGTTGCCCTCACGGCGAATGTCCGGCATACGAAGTGTGGTTTTAGAGCCGATTTCGGCAGTGCGCTGGTCTAACAAAGCTATAAACTCCTCGTTGGTGGTTTTTAATTGTTCTTTGCGTTCTTCCAGACCTATGGTGGCCATGTCTGCCGTGTGGTTTTCGTCCAATTCTTTGATAAAATTGATTATCATTCCGCTTTGTTGGTCTTGTGAGGCTTTGGAGATGCTTTTATAGTGATTTATCACTATTTTTAAATTCTTAGCTGCTCGTTGCTTATCAGGATTGGCATTGTGAAGGAAAGCAGCCACATGGCTATTCAGTCCTTTAATGAGTTGTTTGCGCAATGCATCGGCTTCGGCTATCGGTTCGGACAGTTTGCTTTTACGGATAATTTCCAGTGCAGTGACGGCATCTACCCCATTTTTTTCGAGCAATATGAGCAAAGCTGCCAAAGCCGCTATTAGGCTGTTTGTCTTTTTTATCAGCTTGATAAGAAAGGTTTGATAAGTGTACCATTCTTCATTTTGAAGATGTTCCAGATTGAGTTTTACAATTCTCATAGTTTTTTTAAATTTTAAATATTAATAATAGAATCCTTGGTACCCCCAAGGATTTGTTTTTGATGCAAGAGTTGTGAAGATATTGGATAAATAAAAGCAGGGTTCTTCTTTCGGAAATTCCGAAGGAAGAATAAATTGAGGTTTTGAACTTTTTACAGTTCGAAAAAAGAATGAATACTTTGAATTTTAAGCTTTCGGAAATTCCGGTTGAAGGATAACAATAATTTTTAAGCTTCTACTGTCATGAGAAAGAGTGAAAGTCCGAAGTTTTTTGTTTTCGGAAATTCCGAAAGTGTTTTTTGAGTGAGATTTTAGATTTTTACAATAATTACAATGGAGAATCATTGCAGTAAATACACAAAAATAATGCCAGGTTTAAAAGCTGACATTATGACATGAATATACTACTCATCGTCGTCTTCTAACGAGGACGAGCGGTGGCTGTGGGTTTCAAACGCTTTAACAATCAACCCTCGTTAGGAAACGAGGGTTAGCAAAGGCGTCTCAAACAAAACATTCCATGTTTTAAAAACATGGAATGTTTAATATCTTTTCCCACATCTTGCACAACCATTCAAGCAATTTTTACTTTGAAAAGGCTACTTTCTAAATATGCTTTTTTAGAATTTAGCAGTACATGTGAAAAGAAAATTCTTTATCAATAGACCTTTTCCAAAGAAAAAACGCCTCTGAAAAAGAATATATTCATTCCATTCAGAGGCATTAAATAATAAGAAGTATATTTTACAGAGTTACTCCAGTTTTAAAAATAGCAATCTCGCGCGAATCGGTTTTTTCGTGGTTTACCCATTCGCCATTGGCTACTTTAATTATATATTGGATAAATTCTTCGTGCAAATCTTCCATCGATTTTCCTTGCAACAAGCTGCCGGCATTGAAATCAATCCAATTTGGTTTGTTTTCGTACAATGGTGTATTGGTAGAAATCTTCATGGTTGGGACAAAGCTACCAAATGGAGTGCCACGACCGGTAGTAAACAATACCATCTGGCAACCGCACGAACCAAGAGCTGTTGCAGCTACCAGGTCGTTGCCCGGAGAACTCAGCAGGTTCAAGCCTTTTGTTTTTAAGCGTTCGCCGTACATCAATACATCTTTCACATACGATTTACCGCATTTTTGCGTACAGCCAAGCGATTTTTCTTCCAAAGTAGAGATACCTCCCGCTTTATTTCCCGGCGATGGGTTTTCGTACACCGGTTGTTCGTTTTTGATAAAATATTCTTTGAAATCGTTGATCAAATGAACGGTTCTATCAAACATTTCAACGGTTTCGCAGCGGTTCATCAGGATGGTTTCAGCTCCAAACATTTCGGGTACTTCGGTCAAAACAGTTGTTCCGCCTTGTGCTACCAAGAAATCGGAGAATACGCCCAACAATGGATTGGCTGTGATACCTGAAAAACCGTCAGAACCACCACATTTCAATCCTACACGAAGTTCAGAGATAGGACATTCCGTGCGTTTATCTTGCGAAGCAATACCATAAATTTCTTTCAACAGCTTAACGCCTTCGGCAATTTCATCTTTTACTTTTTGAGTAACCATGAATTTTACGCGCGACTCGTCAAACTCGCCCAAGAATTCGCGGAAAGTGTCCGGTTGGTTGTTCTCACAACCTAAACCAAGCACCAACACACCACCTGCATTGGGGTGAAGTACGATGTCGCGAAGGATTTTGCGGGTTGTTTCGTGGTCGTCGCCCAATTGAGAGCAGCCATAGTTGTGTACGAACACTTCCATCGCGTCCACGCCTTTCAACTCGCCGATTTCTTTTTTGAATTCGCGAATAATCGTTTGTCCAATGCCGTTTACACAACCAACGGTAGGCACAATCCAAATTTCATTGCGGATACCTACCTCGCCGTTTTTGCGTTTGTAACCGTTGAATTTCAGATCGCGTTTAGGGATATCCAAATTCACTTTTACCGGCTCGTATTTGTAATCCAACAAACCTTCGAGGTTGGTTTTAATGTTCTTTTCGTTCACCAATCCGCCTTGTGCAACCGCACTGATTGCATGCCCGATTGGGAAACCGTATTTAATCACATTATCATTAACGGCTAATGCTTTTAAGGCAAATTTATGTCCGGCAGGAATGGTTTCGGCAAGCGTAATTTCTACGCCTTCCACATTCACTTTTGTTCCTGCTGCTTGCTCCAAAATGGCTACAGCCACATTGTCGGCAGGGTTTATTTTTAAATATTGTGTACTCATAATATAACCTCCCCCCATCCCCCTCCAAAGGAGGGGGCGAGGAATTTGTTTGAATTTTGTTTTAATTTGTTTATGTCCTTATTTTATTCTTTATGATAAGAACTCAAAAAAAAGAAAAGAATGCATCTCTATATCCATTCCCCCTCCTTTGGAGGGGGGTAGGGGGAGGTTTACACGATAGTCTTTACTACTTCGAGCATTCCTTTTTCTTGGATGGCTGTCAAATAGTTTTCGATTTTCGCAGTTAATCCCGGGATTTTGTTCAAATCTTCGCCCCAGATAAACTCAGCAGAAAGTACACCTTCGGTTACTTTCTTGATGTCGCCGGTAGTCCAAAGGTTTTTCAATAAATCGATGATTGCAGCGTCGTCGTTCGGAGTGATTTCGTCGCTACCGCGTTTGCCACCTTTGTAGTAAGTAATGATACCGGCTAAACCAAGTGTCAATGCTGCCGGTAACTGACCGTTTTTCTCTGTATAAATTTTCAATCCCGGAAGATCGCGTGCTTTGAATTTTGGGAACGAGTTCAACATAATGCTTGTTACAAAGTGTTTCACAAACGGATTGCGGAAACGTTCCATTACATCAGCAGAATATTGTTTCAATTGGTCGGCAGGAAGATCGATAGTACTCATCAATTCTTCGTTCATCGCTTTGTTTACGAATTTACCCAATACAGCGTCTTCGCAAATCTCACGAACTGTATCTAAACCGGAAAGGTAACCAACAGGCGAAAGCACTGTGTGAGGACCATTCAAAAGAGTTACTTTGCGTTTGTGGTAAGGATCTTCGTCCGGAACGAACAATACATTTAATCCGGCTTTGTCTGCAGGGAATTCTTTGGCTACCGATTCAGGCGCTTCAATTACCCAGAAGTGGAAAATTTCGGCTTTTACCACCAATTTATCTTCATATTGAACTTTTTCCAAGATTTGATCAATAGTATCTTTTGGATAACCCGGTACGATACGGTCAACCAAAGTAGAATAAACTCCACAAGCTCCATCAAACCATGCTTTAAACTCTGCACCAAGGTTCCAATGCTCGATATATTGGTTGATACATTTTTTCAATTCTTTACCGTTGTGGAAAATCAATTCGCAAGGGAAAATGATAAGACCTTTGCTCATATCGCCATTGAATGTTTTGAAACGACGATATAATAATTGCACCAATTTACCGGGATAAGAAGCTGCAGGAGCATCGTCCAATTTGCAAGCAGGATCAAAAGCAATACCGGCTTCGGTAGTATTCGAGATAACGAAACGCATTTCAGGTTGATCTGCCAACGCCATAAACTCGGCATTTTGGCTATATGGGCTTAGTCCACGACTGATTACATCAATCATATCAATGCTGTCAACGGTTTTCCCTTTGTCCAACCCTTGCAGATTCAAATGATAAAGGCAATCTTGGTCGTTCAACATATCAACCATCCCTTGCCCGATCGGTTGCACCACGACAACGCTACTGTTGAAATCGGCTTTCTTGTTCATGTTCCACACAATCCAATCAACGAAAGCGCGAAGGAAATTACCTTCACCAAACTGAATAATTCTCTCCGGATACTTTTGTGCCGCCGGTGCGTTGGCACGATTTAATTTTTGCATAGTAAAATATTTAAGTGATTAATTAAAAAATTTCTTTTTTTGCGAATTGCGCAGACAAAAATATCAAAATCTTTTAGATAAACAAAAAAGAATGACGGCAAACGAAAAATTCACCGCCAATCTGTATGAAAAATATTCGAAATCGTCCCTTTTATTCTTATGAAAAAGAAGATTCGTCATGTCGCGCTCGGTTGCTGTACTTCGACTTCGCTTGGTTGCTGAGCTTGTCGAAGTACAGTAACCAAGCGAAGTCGAAGTATGACGCGGTATCGCCCATTTTGAGCCACCACTTTTTTACCCATAATTTTGATTAAAGACAAAACATCTGCATTGTCCCATAATTCAAAATCGTTTCCACCAGCAACTCATCGGTAACCGTTTCGCACTTGTCGCCGGGCGTGTACCAAAACAACTCTTGATGCTCCTGTATAAAATCTTTGACAACTTGACTTCTCATGTTTTTCCTTTCTATTGAAATCTACACAAAAATATCATTTTCTTTTGATACTTGAAAAAAAAGACTATTTTTGTCAAACGCAAAAAATTTAAACACAATTATATTACTAACTTAAAAAAACCGAGAAAAGACTATGAAAAAATTCATGGATGAAAATTTCGTGTTAGACACGAAAACGGCGCAAATGCTTTATCATGAGCATTCAAAGCATTTACCGATTATCGATTATCACTGTCACTTAAACCCCGAGTCGATTGCTTCCGACCGTAAATTTGAGAACTTGGGTCAAATCTGGCTCGAAGGCGACCACTACAAATGGCGTGCAATGCGTACCAATGGTATCGACGAGCGTTTCTGTACAGGAAAAGACACTACTTGGTGGGAAAAATTTGAGAAATGGGCTGAAACTGTGCCTTACACCATGCGCAACCCGCTTTACCACTGGACGCACTCCGAACTGAGAGCTGCCTTTGGTGTGGAAAAAATATTAAATCCTAAAACAGCTCGTGAAATCTATGATGAGTGTACTGCTAAACTGCAAACGCCCGAATATTCGGCTCGTGGATTGATGAAAAAGTTTAAGGTAGAAGTGGTTTGTACCACCGATGATCCTATCGATACATTGGAACACCATATTAAATTAAAAAACGAAGGTTTCGAAATCAAAGTACTTCCAACTTGGCGTCCGGACAAAGCTATGGCTGTAGAAGTTCCTGCCGATTACCGCGCTTATGTTGAGAAACTTTCTGAAATGTCAGGCGTGAAAATCAGCAAATTTGCCGATTTGATTACCGCACTTCAAAAACGCCACGATTTCTTTGCCGAAGTAGGATGTAAATTGTCTGACCACGGTATCGAAGAATTCTATGCCGAAGATTATACACAAAGTGAAATCGACGCTATCTTTGATAAAGTATATGGTGCCGGAAAAGAATTAACTAAAGAAGAAATCTTGAAGTTCAAATCGGCATTGATGTACGAAGGCGCTATCATGGACCATGCAAAAGGGTGGACACAACAATTCCACTACGGAGCTATCCGCAACAACAACACTCGTTTATTCAAACAATTAGGTCCTGATACCGGTTTTGATTCTATTGGTGACTTTACAATTGCTAAAGCGATGTCGAAATTCTTGAACCGCATGGATACCGAAAATAAATTGGCAAAAACCATCCTTTACAACTTGAACCCTCGCGATAATGATTTGATCACTACCATGATTGGTAATTTCCAAGATGGATCTGTAGCCGGTAAAATACAATTCGGCTCGGGCTGGTGGTTCTTGGATCAAAAAGTGGGTATGGAAGCGCAAATGAACTCGCTTTCGGTACTTGGCTTGTTGAGCCGCTTTGTAGGTATGTTGACTGACTCTCGCAGTTTCTTGTCATATCCTCGTCATGAGTATTTCCGCCGCATTCTTTGTAACCTTATTGGTAATGATGTAGAAGCCGGATTACTTCCTGAATCTGAACTTGAATTTATGGGCAAAATGGTTGAGAATATCAGCTATTATAATGCTAAGGAGTTCTTTAAATTCTAATCCAATTTAAAAAATAAAAAGTCCGCAAACGATTTGTTTGCGGACTTTTTTATTTGTATTTTTTTTTAGAACTTATAGTTAAATCCTAACATCACTGAGTTTGAATAAACATTAGAAGTTACTGCTGGGATATTCTTGTAATTAGGTTCTAAATCTTTCAAACCATAATTGAAGCGATAAATCAAATCCATCGAAAAATGAGGACTAAAATCATATCCCAATTTTAAACCGGCAAGGAGAGTCGGAATAAACGAAGTGGCTTGAGTAATTTCTTTTGAATATACATAATCTTGATATATATACCAATAAGGGTCATATATTGTATAATATGCATAAAAATCAGCCGAAGTATTGAACATAAAATTCACACCCAAATCTGCCCCCAGATACATCCGGTTAAAATTGTGCTTATAAGAAGCATACAAAGGAATACCTACATAAGTGTACTGCCATTGCAGCGTGTTGTCTGCCCAATAATACCAATCGGCAACATTGGCATAAAAATCAATCCAAGTAAATTGAAGTCCCGTGTTAATCGAGAAATCACCCAAAGAATACCCTACACCTAACTCGGGTAAATAACTTACCGATGGCTTGTAATCAACTCCATTGCTTGTTGATATAACCGGAAACGAAAGTCCATCGCGAATGGAAAGACTCAACTGTGCATTTGCGCTAACTGTTAACGCCAAAAGCCCTAATAAGATAAATTTTTTCATGATTGTATAAATTAAATATGTTTTAAAATTGGTTTTAAATTCATGGTGCAAATTTATATATAATTTTTAGACAAACAAATATTTAATTATTTTTTTACTTATTTACGCAAAATAAATACAAAAAACTGACAATCAGTATAAATAAACACAAAAAGGGATTTTAAACCATAAAGATGAGGTTTAAAATCCCTTTTGAAAATAATGTTGAAGATTTATATCCGAGCTTTAATTGCCCTCGAAGCTTCTTCAAATCCGGGCTTATCAAGCAAAGCAAACATGTTTTTCTTATATGCTTCAACACCCGGTTGATCAAACGGATTTACATCCAATAAATAACCACTGATGGCACAGGCTTTTTCAAAGAAGTAAATCAATTGTCCCAAATAAAATTCATTCAATTGTGGAATCTCAAGCCGTATATTAGGCACTTCTCCATCAATATGCGCCAATTGAGTACCGAGTTCAGCCATTTTATTCACTTCATCCACCCGTTTTCCTGCCAAGAAATTTAATCCATCCAAATTTTCATCGTCTGATGGGATAATTACTTTTTGATTTGGTTCCGAAACAGAAAGAACAGTTTCAAAAATAGAGCGCTCGCCTTCCTGTATCCATTGTCCCATGCTGTGCAAATCGGTAGTGAAATTTACCGCTGCAGGAAAAATCCCTTTATTTTCTTTGCCTTCGCTTTCGCCGTAAAGCTGCTTCCACCATTCGGCAAGAAAATGCAATTTTGGATGATAATTTACCAAAATTTCTATTTTCTTGCCATGCTTGTATAATTCATTGCGAATCACGGCATAAGCAGCTGCCGGATTTTCACTGTATGGTCGCCCGTCACCACAAACGATTTCCATTTTATTTGCGCCATCCATTAATTTACGGATATCAAAGCCAGCTACGGCAATAGGTAGCAATCCAACCGGAGTTAGTACCGAAAAACGACCACCTACATCATCCGGAATAACAAATGTTTTGTAACCTTCTTGTGTAGCCAATGTGCGTAAGGCACCTTTTGATGCATCGGTAATGGCAACAATTCGTTTTTTTGCTTCGGCTTTGCCTATTTGGTTTTCGAGTTGTGTTTTAAGCAATCGGAAAGCCAAAGCCGTCTCGGTAGTTGTTCCCGACTTGGAAATGTTGATTATGCCAAATTGTTTATTTTTCAATAAATTAGACAATTCAGCCAAATAATCCTCGCTGATATTATTTCCGGCATACAAAACAACCGGAGCTTTGCGTTCGGTCTGCAAGTGGGAAAAACTATCGGAAAGGGCTTCGATAACTGCACGAGCGCCTAAATAACTCCCACCGATACCGGCAACTACAACCACTTCGCAGTGCTTTTGCAATTCTTTGGCGCAAGTTTCCAATTCCACAAGTTGAGCTTCGGTTATAGATGATGGCAAATGTAGCCAGCCTAAAAAATCGTTCCCTTTCCCTGTCCCATTCTCGAGGTTGTCAAATGCTTTGTCCAAGCTATCTTTATACACATAAAGACTTTCTCGCGGAAAAAATTTAAAAACTTTACCAACAAATAAAGTAAGATTCTTCATACACAAAATTTTTAGAAAATGATTTTTTACAAAAATAATTAAATTGCTCTTAATTTGATGCTTTTACAAAAAATATTCTTTTTATTTTGCAGATAAAAATAAAATTGCGAACTTTGCACTCAATAAAATTCACCCAATCATGAAGAAATCTTTATTAAATAACAATTGGTGGTGGAGCTTGCAGAATAATATTTGTGAGTAACGCTGTCTTGTTTGTCCAATAAAGAATAAAAACACAAAGGCTTGTCGCACTCACGACGAGCCTTTTTCATTATAAAAACGAAAAAACATGAAAACAACTTATATAAAAACATGGGCTTTGCGCCCATAAGAATAATTTTATCAGACAAAAACTAAAAACATTTTAATTCTTTCACCTTAGTACATGACAAAAATTAAAAGAACAATACAAAAGCAATAGAAGTGTTGTCATTGCGGGCTTGACCCGCAATCGCAGAAGCCTGATTAATAAATCCTTTGCGATGCCTCTATTGATTTAAGCATTAAAATTTATTTTTTGTCATGTACTAAATTCTTTCACTTTAAATTTATAATTATATATGAAATATTCAGTAGATAAAAACGGATTTTACGGCGAATTTGGCGGTGCATATGTGCCCGACATTTTGAAAAAAAACATTGAAGAATTACAAGCCGTATATTTAAAAATTATGAATGAGCCCGATTTTCAGGCAGAGTTTCAAAGTTTGTTGCGGGATTATGTAGGTCGCCCTTCGCCACTTTACTATGCCAAAAGGCTTTCGGAAGCAGTAGGTGCCAAAGTGTATCTCAAACGCGAGGATCTGAATCATACCGGAGCACACAAAATTAATAACACCATTGGGCAAATCCTGTTGGCAAAACGCATGGGTAAAACACGCATCATTGCCGAAACCGGTGCCGGACAGCATGGCGTGGCAACAGCGACTGTATGCGCGTTGATGAACATGGAATGCGATATCTTTATGGGCGAAGTGGATATTGCGCGCCAATTCCTGAATGTGCAAAAAATGCGTATGTTGGGAGCACGCGTAGTACCTGCCACAACCGGAACTAAAACGCTAAAAGAAGCTGTTGACGAAGCTTTGCTCGAATGGACAAAACATCCCGAAAACTTTTATTTGTTAGGATCGGCTGTTGGTCCTCATCCTTATCCCGACATGGTAACTCGTTTCCAGTCGGTAATTAGCGAGGAGATCAAAAAACAATTAGTCGAAAAAGAAGGACGCGATTATCCCGACTATTTGGTAGCCTGTGTAGGCGGTGGCAGCAATGCTTCGGGTACTTTTTACCATTATTTGGAAGATGAGCGCGTGAAACTGGTCGAAGCCGAAGCCGGCGGTTTGGGTGCACATTCGGGCGAAACGGCTGCTACGCTTACTATTGGCACTGAAGGTATTTTGCACGGAAGCCACTCGTTGGTGATACAGGACGAAAAGGGCGAAGTGGTAGAACCTTACTCCATCTCTGCCGGGTTGGATTATCCGGGTATCGGACCATTGCACGCATACCTTGCCAAAACAGGTCGCACCAAAGTGCTTGCCATTAACGACAACGAAGCTGTTGATGCGGCATTTGAACTTACTCGTTTGGAAGGAATTATTCCGGCTATCGAAAGTTCGCACGCACTGGCTGCCCTACACAAAATGGAATTTAAACCGACTGATGTAGTGGTGGTTACCGTTTCGGGTCGTGGCGACAAGGATATGGAAACTTATGCTAAGATCTTTGCTGAAAAAAACTAACATTTTTCCCATTTAATAACAAAAAAGACATTTCCCGTCATAGAGAAATGTCTTTTTTATTTATTCTACAATATTTTTTACTTCCGATGTAAAGCCACAAAATGGATTGACCGTACAAATAAAGTCAACATGATAGGCAAAAATGCAATATTGAATTGCTGTGGTAAAAAGATAAATCCGGCAATGGAGATAATCAGCAATAAAGCTGTTAGCAATTGATAATATGCCAAAATTTTGCGCATTTTTTTGAACATTAATAAGAACAAGAAAATAAGATATAGCGGATTGATCCACAATAAATTATAGTTTCCGCCCACAATCGGGTGAAATGAGAAGAACATTAGGTAAAAAATAATTGCGCCTAATGCTCCACACACTAAAAACAAAAACGCATCAAGCCAAATCAACGATTTCTTCCACCAAAAAGCGGTAATAAACGCAACTAAAACAAACAAACAAGTGAAAACTAATGTAGGCGAAAGAAACGGTGCTGTCGGAGTCAGATTGGGTGTTACATTAATTTCTTCGATACTCTTTACAATAGGCGTTCCGTCTTTTCGTGTAGCCTGTTGCAGCGTGTTCATGTACTCGGCAGGCAGGAACATTCGTTCATCAAAAGTTACTATTTTATCGGCACTGCTGCCCAGTACAATATCAGTTCCAAACTTATTCCAAGTGTTCATGCCCAGATATTGTGCAATGAGTTGACGAAAGGTGTATTTTTCTTTTATTCGGGGGTAAATAATAGAATCTTTGTCAGCAATAAATGATTTATCAAAAATAATTTTGGGGCGGGTAACGCAATTATCATACACAAAATTATAACGATATTTACAGTTTTCGGGCTTTGCGTTCTCTACTAAAACGCTCACAATTTGCAGTTTTTCTTCTGGAGTCAAATTCAACTTTTGTTCCCACAAGGCAATTCCGCGAGCCACATATTGGATATAAAACGAATTGAAATTATCTACCCCAAGCTCATAGTCCATAATACCTCGCATAAATTTGGGAATAAAAAAGGGTTGCGAGCGATTAAACATGCCGTAATTAAAAACTATATCATAATTATCAACGGTATCACGCACCCGAACAGCTGTATGACCGAAAGCAGCGTACAACTCCTCCCCTTTCCCACAAGTAATAAGGCTTACCTCTGTATTTTTGACATCAGCCGGATTTTCGACGGCAAAACTATTTGCTACAAATAAAAATAGTATTGAAAAAAGAAAAAATAATTGTTTCATAATTACCAATTTATAGGTTCTTGACCATTTGCCACTAAGTATCGGTTTGCCTCGCCAAAGTGCCCGCAACCGATAAAACCGCGATGTGCCGATAATGGGGATGGATGTACCTCCTTGAGAACTAAATGTTTGGAGGGGTCAATAACTGCACCTTTCTTTTGTGCGTACGAGCCCCAAAGCATAAACACAATATTTTCGCGCTCGCGGCTAAGATGCTCGATAGCCGCATCGGTAAAAGTTTCCCAGCCTTTGCCGGCATGCGAATTGGCTAAATGTGCACGAACGGTAAGCGTCGCGTTCAAGAGCAAAACGCCTTGTTTAGCCCATCGTTCCAGATTTCCCGACTGTGGCATCGGAATGCCTAAATCGCGCTCAATTTCTTTAAAAATATTGATTAAGGAAGGTGGAAAAGCAATCCCATCGTTTACCGAGAAACAAAGCCCATGAGCCTGCCCAACACCATGATACGGGTCTTGACCAAGTATAACGACTTTCACTTTATCAAAGGGACATTGGTCGAAAGCGTTGAAGATCAGTTTGGCAGGTGGAAAAATTTGTGTTTGCGCATATTCTTGTTTTACAAAAGAAGTAAGCGCCTCAAAATACGGTTTTTCAAACTCCGGTTGCAAGGCGGTTTTCCACGATGATTCGATTTTTACATCCATAACATTAGTAATTATTATTTTATCATTGATAAAAAATATTCGTGCATTCGCGTATCATCCGTCAGCTCGGGGTGAAATGCACATGCCAGCAGGTTATCCTGTTTAGCAAACAGTATTTTATTTTCCAAAGTTAGCAAAACTTCCACATTTCTTTCTGCTTTTTCAATATACGGCGCACGAATAAATACGGCATGAAGTGGTTTTTCGCCCAAAACAGGAATATGTATATCTGCCTCAAAACTTTGCAACTGCCGTCCGTACGCATTGCGTTCCACATAAGTATCCATCAGTGCAAATGATGGCTGATCGCTGCCGATAATATGTTTTGAAAGCAAAATCATACCGGTGCATGTACCAAAAATGGGCAAGCCTTTTTTACCCAATTCGATAATCGGATTCAATAAATTATAGCGAATCAACAGTTTTCCCATCGTGGTGCTTTCGCCGCCGGGAAGTATCAATCCGTCAATACCATCTAAATCTTTGGGGTCAATTATTTCTACCGTTTCGCACCCTAACTTTTGCAGTGCCACCCGATGTTCGCGGACGGCTCCTTGCAATGCTAATATTCCTATTTTCATGTATTCTTAAAAAAATCACACAAAAATACAGGAAATCGTTGAAACGGTAAAGCGCAAAAAACATTAATTGAATATCCGGTTTTTAGTTATAGTGGATAAAATCAACAAGATATTTTAGAAAAGAAATTTTTCATTTTTCAAATCCAGCGGATTTGAATATTTATAGAACCATTTTGTATAGGCGAATACGACTCCTTTGGAGTCGAACTGCTACAAATAACCAACCACTATAAATATATGAACCCGCTGGGTTCTTTCTTGATTATGACTAAAAATGGATATTCAAAAAACATTATCACAAATTTTGCATTACGAAAAATATGTACCGAAATTGTTGTAATGCAATAAAATCATGCTACAAATGGAGATAAATCCATTTTCTACTTACGGCAAAATGGAATTTACATTCGTCAAAAACTATTGGTTTGTTACTTGCCATTTCCTCAAAACATAAAATATGAAACATAAAATATGAAATGAAATATGTAAAACTTTTATAAACAAAAAAGCAAATTAGCAAAGTATTTTCATTTGCTAATTTGCTTATTATCTAATTTGCTAATTAAAGGCAATTACCAACCGCGACCTGCAAATTTTTCTTTGTCGTCCATCGAACCTACATTGATACCGCGCATTGCTTCGCCAAGTCCTTTGGATACTTCGGCGAGTACATTGTAGTCTTTGTAGTGGGCAACAGCTTCTACAATTGCTTTTGCGCGTTTCGCAGGATTATCCGATTTGAATATGCCTGAACCGACAAACACTCCGTCACAACCAAGCTCCATCATCAAAGCGGCATCAGCAGGAGTTGCCACACCGCCGGCAGCAAAGTTAACCACCGGTAAGCGACCTAATTTTTTTACTTCCAATATTAATTGATAAGGAGCACCGATTTCTTTGGCGATAGTCATCAATTCTTCGTCAGAAGCCATTACTACACGGCGAATTTCTTCGTTTACCGTACGGATATGACGAACGGCTTCTACCACATCGCCTGTTCCGGCTTCGCCTTTGGTGCGGATCATAGCGGCACCTTCGCCAATACGACGAAGCGCTTCGCCCAAGTTGCGTGCACCACACACAAAAGGCACTTTGAAATCTTCTTTATAAATATGATAAACTTCATCGGCAGGCGTAAGCACTTCGCTTTCGTCGATACAGTCCACTTCCAACGCTTCGAGAATGCGAGCCTCAACAATATGCCCGATACGGGCTTTTGCCATCACTGGAATAGAAACGGCTGCTTGAATTTCTTGTATCATCACAGGGTCGGACATGCGAGCTACACCGCCTTGCGCACGAATATCCGAAGGCACACGCTCCAACGCCATTACAGCAATTGCACCGGCTTCTTCGGCAATGCGAGCTTGCTCCGGATTCACCACATCCATAATCACACCACCTTTGAGCATCTCGGCAAAGCCGCGTTTTACTTGGGTAGTTCCTGTTTCTTTTTTAATATCTGTCATTTGCTTTTTGAGTTATAAAAATTTTAGAGTGCAAAATTAGTTCTTTTCAGCCGAATACGAAATAGCATTTTATCTAAAAAATGATTTTTATTTCCGTATCTCTTTTACTTTCATCCAAATCCAAAGGATATTAATTGCTGTAAGCATTGCCACAATACCCACTCCCCACAAGATAAAATTCCACGCAAACCCTGCAACATTGAACTGAATAGAAGAAAAACTGCTTGCATAATATACCTGCAATCGATTAACCAAAAACAAAGACAGCAGCAGCACAAACACATTGAGCACTAAAACCAATGCTTGATATGGTTGCGCAATTTTCCGCACGGAGTAACCAAGCAATGAAAGATTTTCTATTTTATAATGATTTTTTTGAATTAATAAATTAATGCTCAATAGCATCAATCCCAATGCCAACAAAGTAATCAACGCTCCTACCCCCATTACAATAAAAATTAATGTGCGGAGAAATGATGAAGCTTCGCCAGCAGTGGCTTTGTCGTTAGCAATGTCGTAATTGTGTACGGCAAAATATTTACCGACAGCGGGGTCGGTCAGATTGTACGGCTCGACAATAATACGCGAACTTGGAGCTGCGCCGGTACCATATTCGGCGTTTGCCCAATCCATAAAGCTTTGCGGAACAAGGATAGTATTTACCCGATCGGTAAATCCGACAACACGGCTTTTAAAATCGCCACGCCCACGCCCCGAAATTTCGATGTCGAGCGTAATCATGCTAATCATGCTTTCGGATAATTGCGGCAAACCTTGTCCGGGTGCAAAGCCGAAGTTATAAAGTGTTAAGTAGGATTTTGGCAGCACAATCGGCACAAAGTGACTGCCTTTATCCCAATGCCAATCGTTGCTGCTAATATCAAGAAATTCGTCGGGAACGGACTCGAAAAAAAGCAGCGTACTAAATCGTTTGCCTCCACTCAATGATGCCGAAGCATACACCTGATAGGAAGACGCTGTAAAACGCGCCATATTTTTGACAAAAGGTTGCGTGCGCAAGTCGTCGAGTTCGCTGTCGGCAAAACCGGTATTGCCGATTTTAAATGTATTGAGCACCGACACTTTTTTACTCAACACGAGGAAATCGCGTCCGAAAACACTTTTCTGCGAAGAGAAAATATTTTGTATATCGTGATAAAATTGTATGGAAAACAACACAATAGTGAGTCCAAACAAGCTTGCAAAGAAGTATCCGAGCAACTGCCCGATAACTATGTTTTTTCGTAATAATCGCCAGAGTAACATAGAATAAATTTATAATTTTATTATTTACAATTTACTATCTATACTTGTTCAAACTTTGTGATATTGATTAAATAGTCTAATAGTAAATGGTTTTACATTTTTAGTTTTTCATCATAATCAAAAAAATATTCATCACCGAGCGAGCAAAGCATCAGTCCGGCGTTGCGTTCTTTGAGTTCAGCCGAAACGAGGCTGCAAATCAACTGTTGATTTTGCTTATCCAAATGGCTGAAAGGTTCGTCGAGTAGCAGGAAGTCGAACGGTTGTGCCAACGCACGGATTACTGCCACACGCTGTTGTTGCCCGTACGAAAGGATTTGCAACGGCGAGTCTGCTTTATTAGCAATGCCAAGGGCGTCGAGCATTGTGCAGATTTTTTCATCCGAAAGATAGTGTGTCAATCTGTTTTTCAACTGTATATTGTCCCATACGCTTAGTTCGGGAAACAAGCGGAAGCCTTGAAAGACAAGGCTTAATTCGCGTTGTCGCACATGATTCCAAGCGGTTACTTTGTTTTGACTGATATTTTTATTGTCAAACAAAATGAAACCTTTGTAATCTTTTCGTCTGCCATAAAGAAAGTCGAAAAACGAGGATTTTCCGGTGCCCGACTCGGCATGTATAAGATAGCTTTTCCCACACTCAAAACTACGGTCGGTAAACCATACCGACGAATCATGCGAAGCAATATCTGCTATCGGACAAGGTACTACTTGGGATATTTGGATTGTTTTCATCGTCTATAATTTTCTTTTTAATGGTCAGAATGGAACCGAAGGTCAACGACCAACAGGAGTTAATATCCATGAGGTTATAGTCATTGTGCTTGGTGTGCATTTTTGCTCATGGATATTTCACATTATTTATCAAAAGGTTGTTTCAAAAGCTTTGCTTTGAAACAACCTCTTCTGTATAAAATTCCTCTAAATATTTATGATCAAATTTTACACCAAAACAACTCTGGTTTTAGAAATCGTATCATGCCAACCCACACCATTACCCAAAAATGAAAGGGCATCAAATGGAATAAAGCGGCACAAAGAACGGACAAGAATAGTATTCAATTCAGGTTTTTCGCCTGCTTCGGTAACTGTTTTGGTTTTAGTAATAAATTTGGCAATTGTTCTACCAGTGTTATATTCAAATATTGTGTAGTAAGTCATTGACAACAAAAAACCTAACAAATAATTTACAAGAGAGTTATCTTCATCGAGAAATGAAAGGGAACTTGGCGAAATTACAGCTATAACAATCCCTAAAATGATACATATAATGTAGAAAAAAACGGTATCCAGCAGCAGATTGGCAAACCGCCTTCCCGAGCCGGCTACAAGAACTGGTTTTTCTGCTATTTCTTGTGCATCTAATATTTCAGTATTTTCAATCATGTTTTTTGTTTTTTTAATATTATTTACTCATCTCTTCCGCCGCTTTTATTATCATAGCCAAGCTATTGTCTTGCTTGTTTTTGAAGCGAAGCACAACCGTTGCATTCACACTCTCGGCGTCATAAGTGCATTTCAGGTCTTTAAATAAGTTTAGCATAGTCGCATTACCCGGTTGTATCGAAAGCATTGTCCGAAGCCATTGTGGATATTCGTCCAAATCCAAATTCATATAGAGAAATGCCGGGCTTTCGAGTTCTTTTTTAAACGATGATTTTGTCAGATTTTTATGCAATGTTTCGTCCTTGGTAAATTTCTTTATATTATCTTCGTTGCTGGTTACGAACAAGATATCGTTTCGTTGTGCAATCAATAAATAAAAATTCTCATTGCCTAAAACAGTGTAACCTTGCATTTCTTTTTTAGGAAAATTACCCATTTGTTTAAAGATCAAATCATATATTTTGTGGTCGTTCACCGTAGCGGCTACTGTAAATTCAGGCATTTTTTCCTTAGGGAACTCGGAAAGCGAACCCACCAAATCTCCTTTCAACGAGTTTACCACATCCAGAATTTCTTGCGGATATTCTCCCGTTGAGCCAAACATCTTGGTCAATTCAACCCAATTCAGGTTTACAGCAAGCAACGCAAAAGCCTCTTCCGGAAAATACGACAATACTTGAGGGTCGATATTCTTTTTAGTATAATATTTTTCGTATAATTTTTTAGCCTGAACCGTTGGTGTTGCAGTCGAAGTAAGGGTAATATTCCCATTGTTAAATTGCATGTTTGAGTGCACATATAACCCTTTGGCATCAACCAGTTGATCATTTGTCAAAAGCGACTTGCCATACATTTGTTTATTAAACGCATCGGCAAAGGTGATAAATTTCTCATAATTCATCCACAAGCCTACATCGGTTTTGTTTTTGTAAAACCCGGCAAAATCGGCATTCGTCGTAATACTCTTTTCGGGTGTGAGCGCAAAAAGTTTCAAAACCTCCCGGACATCCATTTGGGCTATAATTGCCCTGTCCGAATCCCATGCAATCACCATGCCATCGTCCGCAAGATATGACACATCGTTTTCCTCCTTAATACTAATTAGCCTGCCATCCTCCTTGATAATATTTTCGATGTTTCTGGTAAACTTCGATTTGCTTTTCAAACTCAACAAAAGAGCTATATCCGTTTGCGGATGCTCGAAAGCATAAAATTCGTCTACATCTGCCGCCGAAGGAATTGTGTCAACTTGGCGCGGTACGACAAACGCAAACGCTTCATCAAAATCAATACCGCTTTTGGTTGGGTCATCAAGCAATTGTTTGGTGGTTGTACCGCCCATACCTTCGAGCAGGTCTTTAAAGATTTTGTTGTCCTTCATGCTTTTCAGGTCGGCTTTTTTAATTATCGACTTCAAATCAAGGGTAATAACAATCGGACTTTCTTGTGGAACAAGGCTCAACGCCGACTCTTTCTTTCCACACGAAGTAACAAATAACAAACAGGCAATTAACGAAATGCCCATCAAACGAAGAGGATTTAGATTTCTCATATCTTTCAATTTTTATTTTACAAATAATACAACGAAAGTACTATAAAATTGGGGATTAACAAATATTTAATCCAACAACCCTTAATCCTTTATTGTAAGAAAACTTAATTTTCACATCTCGAAATAAGTAACTAACTTTGGGAAAATCAAATCTGCTTTTATGAAAAAATTTACTTCGATTATACTTATACTAGTTTTCGCCAATCGTTTGCAAGCAGCCCCTGCAGCTCCCGAACCTGTTACTTTCACACAGCCCGGCGGACAAAACATTACCGTACTGCTGCGAGGCGATGAGAAGTCCAAACGCATGGAAACACCCGACGGATATACACTTATGTACAATCAACAAGGGTTTATTGTATATGCCACTCTCGACAAAGAAGGCAATCTGGTGCCGTCGGACATGGTAGCAACCGACACTTCTAAACTTCGCTCGGCAGATATGTCCGGTTTCTTGCAACAAACACCGAAACATCTTTCCTTTAGCCCCCAACAACGCGAAAAACAACGGCAGGACTGGGTTGAAGATACCACCTCGCAACCACCTATATTACATCAATTTAAAGCAGGAGCTATTTCTCAAAAAAACATTTTGGTTGTACTAGTCAATTTCAAAGACAAAAAATTTACCAAAACAAAAGAAGAATTTGAAAATCTGATAAATCAAAACGGATATAATGTGGACAGTTCGCAAGGCTCGGTAAAAGATTTTTTTATTGAAAATTCATACGGTAAATTAGACATTTTGTTTACTGTCGCCGGCATGGTTACCCTGTCGCAAAATGCAGCCTATTACGGTGCTAACGACAATAACGGGAGAGATATCCGCCGGCGCGAATTTGCTACCGAAGTCGCCAATGAAATAGCCAAAACATTTGATTTCAGCCTTTTTGATGCCGATAATAACAAATATATTGACGGTTTCCATATCATTTTTGCAGGCAGAGGCGAAGAAGCCGGAGGGGGTGCCGATTGCATTTGGTCGCACAAATGGACATTTGCACAAACATTGATTTTTAATGGTAAATGGCTGCAAGTTTATTCCTGTTCGCCCGAATTATACAAAACCAAAATAACTACTATCGGCGTTATTTGCCATGAAATGACACATTCGTTGTTCAACTCGCCCGATTATTATGATACAAACGAGGAAATAGACGGCAATTTTCTCGGCACTGGAAAATGGGATTTGATGGGAGACGGCAGTTGGAATGGATTTGGATCGGGTCAAAATGGCAATTGTCCTGCACACATTAACATGTACGAAAAAATTCGTTTAGGCTGGACATCAGCTACCGAATTATCCGGCAACCAAGCAGTAACAGACATGCCTAATTCAGCCGATAACCCACTCTCTTACCAAGTCTATACTCCAGCTGACGGCGGTTATTTTTTGCTGGAAAATAAACAGAAAAAAGGTTTTGACAGTGCACTACCCGGCAGCGGGCTAGTTATTTGGCGCATACATGCCGATTTGCCCAACTACCTGTCCGACCTCAACGAAACCTATCCGCAAATGCTATATCCCGTCTGTGCTTCCTCATCGTATGCCATTTCCGGCAATACGCCCGAATCTTATGGAGAAATAAACAAAGCAGGTTGTCCATTTCCAGGAAGCTCCGGCAACACCTCGTTCGGCGACAACACCATCCCCTCCATGCGAGCCACCCCAGACAGCGAAAATAAAACCCGTATATCCGGTATCACGGATATTTCAGGCTTAGTATCCTTCAATTTTGAAGACAACCGGGTAAACTTCCAACCAACCCAATACAACAACGACGACAAGGAAGGATTACGCATTTTCCTCCGCCAAATATCATCAAACACTAGCAAACGCAATTTCGAACAATTAAACTTAACCCCTGAAGACACCCTCAGCTGGTATGACTCCGAAGCATGGATAAACAAAATAAGCACCACCAAAGGAATGGGCAGTTACGAAACCAATTCGGGCATCTTGTGGAACAATTCCATCCCCAACCGGATTGTAGCCATCTATTGGCGTGCACGAGGATTAGGCGGAAACATGGACGCCAACTCTTGGAAATCATTGCGCACACTCTATTGCAACGACAATTCCCTATACAGCATCCGCGCCATCGCAAACAGCAATTTAAGCAAAGTATATTGCGAAAATAACTATCTCCTGTTTTCGGGCATGCCCGTACAAACAAGCATATTAACCACCTACAACTATAATCCGCAAAAAAGAAGAGCCAGAAATACCATTCACTTTTACGACCCAATCGATTTAAGCCGTGAATACACCATCGACGGAAAAAACACCATATACACATGGTATGATATCACCGACGGGAACGAAAATCAAATACAATTAACCGGCAATTCGGGAAATTTCACACTCACGCCCGACTTCTGCGGCAAAAAACTCCGTTGCAAAATGCAAAACCAGCTTTTTCCCAACCTCATAAGCACGCAAGCCCTAATTTACGAAGCAGAAGTAATGCAGCCCACACTGAAAATATACCCAATCCCCACCAGTGGACAGTTAACCATCGACAACGACCATGTACCTGTCGGGAAAATACAAATATACGATGTTACGCGGCGTTTAGTCCTCGAAACCGACCGAACCAACTTCGACATAAGTCGCTTGCTACAAGGCGTATACTATCTCAAAGTCGAAGGAAAAATAATACCAATATTAAAAGCCCCATAACCTACAACAAACCAAAATTTTTCACATTTCGAAATAAGTCATTATTTTTGAAAAAGTCAATAAAGATATACAAACTGAATGAACGAAATACGCCAAATATACCGCCAATACCTCGCTTACGGCAAACGCATCGTACCCAAACAAGACGCTGCCGATGTGCGCCATATCCTGCGCCGGACTATCGACAACGGAAACCTGTCGCAACAATCGCTGCTCAAAAACCTGCACACGGCGCTTATCACCATTACCGAAATCGGGCTGGGGCGATCCACAGTGATTGCCGTACTGCTACACGATGCGGTGGTGGGCGGCATCATCTCGCACGAAGATTTGCGCAAACGCTTCGGCAATTCGGCAGCCGTTATTGTTAGCGGACTCATACGCGCCAACGAGCTTTACCGCAAAAACGCCGCCATCGAAACCGAGAACTTCAGCAAACTGCTCCTCACCTTTGCCGAAGATGTGCGCGTGATATTTATCCTCATTGCCGAGCGGCTCCACACCATCCGCCATGTGAAGCACGCCAGCCGCGACACCCAGCTGCAAATAGCCCGCGAAGCCTCGTACCTCTATGCACCGCTGGCACACCGCATGGGACTGTACAAAATCAAAACCGAGCTCGAAGACCTTTCGTTGCGCTACACAAGCCCCGACGATTTCAACAAAATTAAAGAATTCTTGAGCGAAACCAAAGCCTCGCGCGAGAAATACATTGCCGACTTTATCGCTCCGCTCAAAAAGCAACTGCGCGATGCCGGTTTCGATTTCAGCATCAAGGGACGCACCAAATCCATCCATTCTATCTGGAACAAATGGAAACGGCAAGGCACGCCGCTCAACCATATCTATGACCTGTTTGCCATCCGCGTAGTGCTGCGTTGCCCCATCGAACGCGAAAAAGCCGAATGTTGGCAAGTCTATTCCATCGTTACCGACAAATACCAACCCAACCCCAAGAGGATGCGCGACTGGCTGTCCATACCCAAATCCAACGGCTACGAATCGCTGCACACCACCGTGATGGGACCCGAAGGTAAATGGGTAGAAGTACAAATACGCACCGAGCGCATGGACGAAATAGCCGAAAAAGGACTTGCCGCCCACTGGAAATACAAAGGCGTAAAGGGCGATAGCAACATGGACGAATGGCTCAAACACATCCGCGAAATACTCGAAAACCCCCAAAGCGGAGTCGAAACCATGGACGATTTCCGCCTCGACCTGTACGACGATGAAGTATTCGTCTTCACTCCCACCGGCGACCTGCAACGCCTCAAAAAAGGAGCAACCGTACTCGATTTCGCCTTTCATATCCACACCAGCTTAGGCTCCAAATGCGTAGGCGCAAAGATTAACGGCAAAGCCGTCCCCATCCGCTATGTACTCGCAAATGGCGACCAGATCGAAATACTCACCTCCACCAACCAAAAGCCTAAACAAGACTGGCTCAACATCGTAACCACCTCTAAAGCACGCACCAAAATAAAGCAAGTGCTCAAAGAAATTGACTACAAAGAAGCCGAACAAGGTAAGGAAATACTGTTGCGCCGCCTCAAAAATTGGAAGATCGATTACATAGAAGCCGACATAACCCGCACGACCAAAAAACTCGGCTACAAAGTAATCAGCGACTTCTACCAAGACATTGCACTCGAGAAAATAGACATGCTCACTGTGCGCAACGAACTGCAAGCCGAACTCGAAAAGCCCGAAACAGCCATCGACGCCGAACTTCGCAGCGCTGCCAACTTTACGCAAGAAAACGACCTTATACTCAAAGACCGCAAAGACGACGCGCTCGTCATCGATCAAAATGTAAAAGGCATCGAATACAAGCTCGCTCCGTGCTGCAACCCCATCTATGGAGACGAAGTATTTGGTTTCGTAGCCTCATCGGGTGGCATCAAGATACACCGCAAAGACTGCCCCAACGCCCCTTTTATGGAAAAATTCGCCTACCGGATCATCAAAGCCCAATGGTCGGGCAAGTCAAGCGGGCAGTACCTCATCGCCCTGCGCATCACAGGCAGAGACGACATCGGCATTGTAACCAACATCACCTCGCTCCTCTCCAAAGAAAGCAAAGTAACCATGCGTTCCATCTCGGTCGACTCTGCCGACGGCATCTTCCAAGGCAACATCACCTTACTGGTAAAAGACACGCACGACCTCGACAGCATCATCAAAAAAATAAAAACGATAAAGGGCGTCAAAGAAGTGGAGCGGCGGAAACTGAAATAACAAATAAAAAACATCAGGGCGCGATCATTAAACGAGGTCGAATTGGGAATCATGACCAAAGGGAATAAATGCGCCCCCGCCGCGTGCCCATTCCTTTCGCTGCAGGGTATCGCCGGTGGCTGAGCGTAGTCGAAGTCATAACCCCAACAAGTCAAGGCTTCACTCGGAGTGAAGCCCTGACTTCGACTCGAAAGTTACAAATTCCCTCTCTTTGCAGAACAATCATGAAAAGCAAATAAAAATCCTGCAAATCAATTATTTACAGGACTTCTTAATGAAATATGAATTATAAGGATCTGACCCTGATTTTCCAATTCAACATCATAATTAATTTTTCACTTTATACCCGCAATTTACTTTTCCTTTACTGATATTAGTCAGTTTCGATTTTATCAATTGGCGACGAATAGGAGAGATGTGGTCGATAAACATATTTCCTTCCAGATGGTCGTATTCGTGTTGCACAGCGCGGGCAGCAAAGCCTGATATTACTTCATCGTGTTCTACAAAGTTTTCGTCCAAATATTTTATACGAATGCTGTCTTTGCGCACAACTGTTTCGTAAACTTTAGGGATGCTCAGGCAACCTTCTTCTTTGCTCACATCATGGCTTGTACGCTCGATGATTTGTGCATTGATAAAGGCTTTCTTAAATCCTGCCAATTCAGGATTTTCTTCGGCAAGCGGGTCGAGGTCGATAACGAACAGGCGGATAGAAAGCCCTATCTGTGGAGCAGCCAACCCAATGCCGTCGCCCGATTTGTACATGGTTTCCCACAAATCGGCAATAATTTGCGACAATTCGGGGTAGTTCTTATCAATATTTTCGGCTTTGCGTCGAAGAATTGGGTTTCCGTAAAGTAATATTGGTCTGATCATAGTATGAATTTACTATTGGACTATTTACAATTTACGATTGAATATAAATTGTAAATTGTCAAATTGTTTTGCTCTCTAAATAACTTTGTAAAATAATTGTTGCGCTTATCTGATCTATTAACGCTTTATCTTGTCGTTTTGTTTTGTTAATTCCGCTTTGAAGCATGGTTTGTTGTGCCAATTTAGAAGTAAATCGTTCATCAACAAACACAACCGGAATGTTGGGAAAAAGTTTTTTCAGCCGGTTTACAAACGGCGTTACAAACCGCATTGATTCCGAAGGTTCATTGTTCATTTGCTTGGGCAATCCTACCACAAACTCGTCCACCGGTTCTTTTTCCACATATTTTTCTAAAAAAGAAAATATTTCGGCAGCAGGTACGGTTGTTAGTCCGTTGGCAATTAGTTGCAGCGGGTCGGTGGCGGCAATCCCGCAACGCTTTTGCCCGACATCTATAGCTACAATTCTGCCCATTTCTTTTTTGTTGAAAATTGTTGCAAAGGTAGTAAATATAGTTTCGAGTTACAAGTTCTGCGCATTTGCTAATAAATCTAAAAATGGTATTAAATTTGTAGAGTTTGATTGAATATAAATTTTTTACAATATGAAGCGATTATTTTTCCTATCATTTATATTGTTCCCATTTGCAGCCATGGCGCAAACGGCGAATGATTATGATTGCCCAAGACCGAAATACGATTGTACCCAAAAGAATTCTGTTTTATATTTGGATGAATTATATGTGCTCGCCGAAATAAATGTATACCCGAAATGCAAATGGATTAAGGATTATTCCATTCAGCGAGATACAACTAAAACAAATAAGTTTAGAATACATAAATTCAAAATACAAAGGAAATATTATGTTATGGAAAGACATTTTTCGTATCATATCAAAACAGGAAAAGATACAATAGTTGGTCAAATTGATAATGAGACAAGATGTTTTGAATGGAATAATCTTTCGGGATATTTAATGGACAACATTCGCTATCCGGATTCGTTAATTCGTCAACTTCGTACAGGCACTAATGATTTGAAATTCAGCATTGATGCCGATTATAACATTAAAGATGTTGAATTGATTGTTGTTAAAGGGAATGATTTTGCCCAAGAAATTTTGCCGGTACTTCAATCTATTCCTAAAACACTAATATTACCGATACAATGCGATGCAAAATATTCTATGCGCATAAATTTTAGAATAAGGGCAAGCGAAAGTGATCAATGTTGTATTATTTCACCCTTGGGTCATGACGATATTATAATATTTTGGAAATAAAATTGACTATGAAAGAACTACTAATCCTACTGTTTGCAATTCTGCCTCTTGCAGCAACGGCACAAAGCAATACCCAAGACGAAGGCGTAGTAATCAACGGTGTGCGCTGGGCAACGCGCAATGTGGACGAGCCCGGCACATTTGCCCCAACACCCGAAAGTGATGGTAAATTTTATCAATATGAAAAAAAGAAGGCTTGGAAAACAACAGGCAGAGTTTGGAAATGGGATAAATATTATCATTCTGTTATTAGTTGTTGTTGGAAAGCCGAAAACGACCCCAGCCCCGATGGTTGGCGTGTACCTTCCGAAGAAGAATTCAAGAGTTTGTTAGAAGAAGACAGAGTTAGTAGTGAATGGGTAATACAAAACGGTGTATATGGCGCAAAGTTTAGCTGTAAAATTACCGGAAATTCCATTTTCCTGCCTGCTGTCGGACAGCGTTTTGGAGGTTATAATAAAAGTTATCGCAAGGCAGGAGAGCTACGCAAAGAAGGTACTTTTGATAAAGGAAAATTTGGAGATTATTGGTCGAATTTTGGTCAGCATTTTTCCTTTTTTGAAAAAGATTTTGCTCCAGAACTTTCTATAAGTGGTGAAATTACATGCAGTTATATTTCGCTTTATGGTCGTTCTGTGCGTAGCGTCAGTGTATTGCCCGCAAAAAAAGTGTATCCTCACATAGACACTTCCGACAGCACCCGACTTAAAGACGAAGGAGTAATGATTAACGGTGTGTGCTGGGCAACGCGCAACTTGGACGCACCCGGCACCTTTACCGCCAAGCCCGAAAACGACGGAATGTATTACGAATGGAAAACAAAAAAGGCTTGGACACTAACTACCGACAATCCAAAACGGAATGGTACACTTTACACAAGCGTTATTTTTGAAAACGATAAAGATGTTTTTCCATCGGGTTGGCGTTTGCCAAATGAGAAAGAAATATGGGCATTACGAGACACTGCTAAAGTAATGAGTAAATGGATAAACCAAAATGGTGTAAATGGTATGCAGATTATTGACAAAGCCACCGGAAGTTCTATTTTTCTACCTGCAATAGGTTATCGTCAAAACTATAATGGGGAATGCGGCTATAGCCATGAAGGGATCTATGGGACTAACGATAAACATGGACACTATTTGGGTTTTAATAGTCAGGATGTTTATCCGTATGTAGTTTTCTTAAATTACGGTCATAGAGAAGCCGGAGTTCCTGTGCGCTGTGTGGCGGAAAAATAAACAGCTATTATCTGAAGCGATTGGTTGGACGAAAATAATTTGTAAATAAGGTGAATACAAAAACAATCACTTGTTATACAGTAAGGGTTTCACTCAAAGTGAAACCCTTACTTTGTTAAACATGGAATGTTTTTTAGTGTTTTTTATTTGATTTGGGTTTCTTAACCCTTGCGTCTTTTTCGCTATCTTTGCGTTTCAAAAAAATTAAAAACAAAAGAATATGTACAATTGGTTTGAATGTAGAACCAATTGTTTTATTTAAATAATTGATTGTCAATATAATAAATGTTATTTCATTAAACTAAATGTGTTAAACTATTATATTTCATTAAACCATATATTAAACTAAAATACTATATTTGTGAAAAAATAATATAGTATGGCAGGTGTAAAGTCAATAGCTCGGTTTAAACTTATATGTTACACAAGCAAGAAACTTGCTGATGGTAACCACCCTATTATGTTGCGTATTACTTATGGTAAATCTGTGTATAAAAGTACAGGTTACTCATGTAAAGAAAATGATTGGGATAAGAAGGGAGAGTTTATTAAAAATCGCAAATACCCTGATGTTGATATGGTAAATAAATACCTATCTGATTTTAAAGCTAAGGTTGTTTCTAAACGCAATTATTATCAAAGTAATGAAATATTATACACAGCTAAAAAGTTGGCTGATAGTGTAGAAGATGTATCTGTTCAATATAATAAGTTAAGTGTTGTTCATTACTTAGAAAACTATATTTCCAATTTAGCACAGATAGGATCAAGCAAACACACTCGTAATAGCTACTCTACATTATTAAAAAGGCTAAATAAATTTAGAAAGGGTAAAGAGTTATTATTTACAGATATAGACACTTTTTGGTGTCAGCACTTTTCTAATTATCTGAAAAATGAGGGGCTTAAAAATGGGTCTATTAATACAATTTATAGCAAATTGAGTTCAATTTATAATATTGCTATTGATGATGACATAGTGCCTTTAAACATGTTTCCCTTTCGTAAATACAAATATTGGGTGCATTTTAAAGTGGATCAAAAAAAGAAAAGTTTGACCAAAATAGATATGTTTACCTTACATGCCTACTTTGGCAATATGTATCTTAGTATGAATTCCAATAGTTATAATGAAGAGTTACAGCACAGGCACACTAAAACATTTGCATTGGCAGCTTTTCTATTTGGATATATGGCACAGGGTTTAGCCATGATTGATATTGCCTTGTTGAAAAAAGAAATGTTTTCTGTGTTTTTGCATGCAGAAACGATTAGAAACCCCAAAGAGGAAGAACCATTTATTGATGAAGAAAATGAGTTTTATAAAATTGAAACCAAAAGAAGCAAAACAAATGTGCCTCTGACAATCATTATTCCAAAATCAGAAATTTCAGAATTTATTATTAAGCCATTCTTACAGACTGCTCATTTGAGAGATGGATATGTTTTTCCTATATTGCAGAATAATAAGCACACTTACCAATATCTAACTACTGACCAAAGGGATAATGCAATAAACACAACCCAACAGTTGGTTAATAAGAACTTGAAAGCTATTATAAAAGACTGTAATAAAAAACATAATACAACCATCAATACAGATATTACATTTTATACCATGCGACATACATACGCTTCTGTTAGCTATTATGAGGGAACTAACAGAGCTTTAATAGCTAAAACAATGGGGCGTTCTAAGAGTGGTATTGAAAGTTACATTAAAGATCTTGTAATAGATAATGATATAATAGAAGCCAATAGAAAGATATTTTAGAAGCATTTTAATATTTATAAAAACAAAAATGGGTAAACTTTAATTGGTCTACCCATTTTTAGTTTACACCCCAAAAACCAAAGATATTCATAACTTGTTGTTACAATATCTACAAATTTTGGCATTTCTCTTTATGGTTTCAGCACAATATGGACATTCAATATCTGATGAAACTTGTTGATTAATGGTAGCATTAATATCTATTGCACCCTCACTATTTCTTTGGCTGTAAATAATACAAGCAATTCCTGTCAAAAAGCTAAATCCACATGCTATTAGTACAACACCCAATATAACACCTGTCAGTTTTGATACATTCCTACCTATAAGTTTGCCAATAGCCCATTCAATCCAAATGAATAGAAGTATGATAGCTACAACAAAGAAACCCAATAAAAAGCTTTCTAAATCACTCATTTTATTCTGTTAATATTTCCCATTGATAGTTTGAACCATCATAAGTTACTTTTACATCATATACTTGTTTTTCTCCATTTTCAGAGGTGGTAAGAACGCCATTGTAGTAATTGCCTTCTTGGTGGACTAATTGAAAATCTACCATTCTAACACCATCTACTTGTGTTATTTCAGAAGCAATATCTTCTTTTATTTTAACTCTTAAACCCTCTGTTGTTAATCCACTACAAGAGAACAACAAAAGGCTTAAAAACAATACAATGGTTAGTATTTTAGTTTTCATCTTTTTTACCCCACCATCCTGCTGATTTAACAATAGCAAAAACAATTCCCAACACTCCTATGGTTACAGGTAATCTAAGAGCTTTTGGATAACTGTCACCTAATATTGACATTAAAATTCCTTGTACAATACAAGTAATGACAATCATAAGGATTACTAACCCTGTTCTTTTCAATCCATTACCTGTTTTCTTTTTAATCTCTTGAGTTCTCTTTTTGTAACCACATTGTGGACACACACTTGCTGTTTCAGAAAATTCCCTACCACAGTCAGGACATGTAATTAAAGCCATAAGTTTTATTTTTTTTAAATTTTGCCTACTCTGTTTCAGGATTTTCAGCTTACCTCCTTAATTATGTTTTTACAAATTTATTTTCTTGTTACCAAGAAACCTGAAGCCATTTAATCCTTTTCATTCATATCATCCAAAGATATTCAAAGTTGACATTTATGTTAACCAAAGTGCAAATATATACAATAATCTTTGTTGACAAATATGTTAACTGAAAAATTATGGAAAAAGATGAAGCATTAAAGAAGATTGGTTTGAAAATCAAACAATTAAGGGATGAAAGAAAAATCAGTCAACAAGACTTGGGAGCAGCTTGTAATTTTGAAAAATCAAGTATTAACAGAATGGAAGCAGGAAGGAGTAATTTTACCATTGGTACATTGTTAAAGATATGTTCAGCTTTGGGGGTTGAGTTGAAAGATATTGTTGATGTGAAATGAATTTTAAAATACTTTCCTCTGTCAGGTATCCTCTAACCCCTTGTTAAGTACTGTATAGAACTGTTTTGTACCTTAACGGAGCTATACTTGAAAAGTGTATTGTTTTATAGGTTGAAAAATTTTTTCTATTTTTTTTAAACAAAAACTTATACTTCAATAAAGTTCTTACTATTTATATTTAGAGCATTTTAATTCAAAATGCTTTTCAATAAAGATAAAACAATAAAGTTGATAGTAATGAGTAAAAGAGAATTTAGAGAACTTAGTGATACCACTAAACAGAAAATGAGTGTGAAGAAGCAGGGAATTTGTAACCCACAACATGGAAAGGCAATGCCAGATGAAGTAAAGCAAAAGATTTCAGATAAATTAAGGGCTTATTGGTCAACCATTCCTTCAAAAGATAATGATAGTAAAACCAATGAAAATGAGTAAAAAGAGAGGTGTTAAACATGTATATACATTAGATAAACTGACACTTTGTTATACAGCTAATGATAGTATTATTGAACAACTAAATGATATAACAGATTTAGATTTGATAGATTTTAAATTGAAAAGGACTAAATCTAATATAGTTAATGAAAATCGTATTGACATATATGTTCAAAATCCCAATGATTTAAAGTTTATTTTATTTGGTACATTATGTTATGACCAATGGAAAAAAGGGAGCAATAATGATACTTTGATTTGGCTGTATTATAATAACAAGGTGTTTTATACTGAATTTTTAAAAAAGACAAATATTATTGTTTTTACAGATTACATTAGCAATAATTTAGGTTTGGAAATAAATAACTTTACCAACATGGATATTGCTTGTGATTCCAATGTGAATTATGCTAAGAAACTGAAAAAAGCAATATTTGATGAAAACTTTACACCAATAGTAAATGGCACTGAAAGAAGTGATCCAAATGAAGTGATCCAAGAAATACAGTACCTGATGAAAGCTAACCAAAAAAGAATGACAGATTTAACCATTTATTTAAAGCAAAACTATGATAAGGGGTTTGAATTAAGGTGCTATGATAAAGAAGATGAAATTAATGATGTTTCAGGAAAAGAATATATAAAAGATTGGGTTGATTTAAAGAAGCCTCATCGTTCAGAGTTATCCTTAAAATATAAGCAGTTAAAAGAGCATTTAAATAATAATCCCAACTTACAAAAATACTTTTATCATTATGAAGATTTAAACATTGAAATGATGTTACCTTATTTGGGAGATGGCAATTTTAATTTTTTAGAAGACATGTTTAAATCATTTGTAAATAGATTAATTAGATTTAAAGATAAAAAAACAGGTAACATACTAACAATATTTGACCTTTAACAAAGAGAACTGTCAGCCCTTCTTTTTTGATTGTAATTTTTTGAAAATAAATTACTTAATTAAGAAAAAGGATATGTTCAAAATAGAACATTATATATAATCACTTAGTTATCAATTATATTAAAAAGTATACCAATATAATTAATTGATTAATAATTAGACGATTAAAGTAATTTTTTTAATAAACTAAAATATAATTCCTATTTAAACAAGAATTACCAATAGTTTAATATTACAAATTATTTTATGAAATAATTTCATAATAAATTGATTATCAATTTATTAAATTTGATTTGTTTGGGTTTAAATAAAATAAAATATATTATTTATTGAAAATCAAATTGTTACATGTTTTTATAAACTAAAATGTATCAGAATAATATTTTAATGATTTCTGATACATTTTTTCTGTATGGACTATTACATTTTAGTTTCAATAAACAATTTATCCTAAGTTTATTTTATCTTTGTGAGGTTTTTTATAAAAGTTTTAATAGAGGTGTTTTTTACATTCTATTAAACCACAGATTAAACCAATGAAATATTAAAGTTTGTAAATCATTGATAATTAAATAGAAATAATATGTATAATTGGTTTGAATGTAAAATTAAGTACGATAAAACAGCCGAAGACGGTATGATAAAAACCGTAAGTGAGAATTATCTGGTAGATGCGCTGTCGTTTACCGAAGCCGACGCGCGCATTAATGTGGAGATGAAACCATTTATCAGTGGCGAGTTTTTGGTAGCAAATATCAAACGGGTAAAAATTGCCGAGTTGTTTGACAGCACCAATGCAAATGCCGATAAATGGTATCGCTCGAAAGTTAACTTTGTTTCGTTGGACGAAGAAAAAGGCATTGAAAAGCGTGTGCCAAGCACCATGTATGTAAAAGCCGAAGATATGCAAGGCGCGTTGAATAATCTTTTAACAGGACTGAAAAATACACTTGCTGATTACGAAATCGCCAATATAACTGAAACAATGATTATGGATGTGTTTCCGTATGCAAAAGTAGATAGCGAAACAACAGAGTAGGGACAAGTCGCGACTTGTCCGCTTTACAAACAGACAGGTCGCAATTTGTCCATGTTTATACACGGACAGGTCGCGACCTGTCCCTACAGAACGGCAAATGATTTCTAAAAACATTCAATATATCAATTCCCAACTTCCCCCCACGACCCGATTGGTTTGTGTGTCGAAGTTTAAACCGGTGGAGGCAATCCAAGAAGCCTACACGGCGGGGCAGCGCGTGTTTGGCGAAAGCAAGGTGCAGGAACTTTGCACCAAAGCCGAGCAATTACCTGCGGATATCGAATGGCACTTTATCGGGCATTTACAAACCAATAAAGTGAAACATCTTTTGCCCGTTGTTTCGTTGATACACGGCGTGGATAGCGAACATTTATTAACCGAAATAAATAAGCAAGCTGAAAAGATAGGCAAAAAAATGCGTTGCCTGCTCGAAATACATATTGCGCAGGAAGAAGCTAAATATGGTTTTTCGACAGAAGAATTAATTGCCTTCTTTCAAAAAGGAAATTGGCGCGAATTGAAAAATATTTCGTTTTGCGGATTGATGGGAATGGCTTCCAATACAGATGACGAAAACCAAATCCGTAAAGAGTTTCGCGGGTTGAAAACTCTTTTTGATAAACTGAAAATAGAATATTTCCCCGAAAACACAGATTTTAAAGAACTTTCGATGGGCATGTCCGGCGATTATCAAATAGCTGTTGAAGAAGGCAGTACGCTGATACGCATTGGGAGTTTTATTTTTGGTGAACGATAGAGATTATTCCCATAGTAAATAGAGCAGCACATCGTCATGTCGACTGAAGCGAACGAGTTTGCGAGGAAGCGTAGTGGAGACATCACAAAGGGCGATACCATGTATTTAATGCGATGTCTCGACAAGCTCGACATGACGAAAGTTTTTACGACAGTTAAAAAACAATGAAGCAATACCTCACACATCCCATATTTAAACTCATATCCGAAGCAGCCGATACAGCCTCGATGGAGTGTTTTGTGATAGGAGGGTATGTGCGTGATTTAATTTTGCAACGCCCATCCAAAGATATTGATGTAGTGGTGTTGGGTAGCGGCATTGCTTTTGCCGAAGCGGTGGCGCAGAAGTTGGGGAAAGGAGCTTACCTGTCTGTTTTTAAAAATTTTGGCACGGCGCAAATCAAATACAAAGACCTCGAAATAGAATTTGTCGGTGCGCGCCGCGAGTCGTACCAACGCGATAGCCGCAATCCGATTGTGGAAGACGGCACACTCGAAGACGACCAAAACCGTCGCGATTTTACGATCAATGCTCTGGCGCTTTGCTTAAATAGCAATCGTTTTGGCGATATGGTCGATCCTTTCAATGGGGTGCGCGATATCGAAAACAGGATCATCCGCACGCCGCTCGACCCGGATATTACTTTCTCAGACGACCCTTTGCGTATGATGCGTGCTATCCGGTTTGCCACGCAGCTGGGCTTTTTTATCGAAGAGCGAACCTTTGATGCCATTGCGCGTAATCGTGAGCGCATCAGCATTATTTCCAAAGAACGGATTGCCGACGAACTGAATAAAATTGTTGCTTCGCCCGAACCGAGCACCGGCTTTTTGCTACTCGATGCTGCCGGATTGCTCGAACTGATTATGCCCGAACTGTATGCGCTCAAAGGCATTGAGACCAAAGAAGGCAGGGGGCATAAGGATAATTTCCGCCACACGCTTACCGTACTCGATAATGTAAGCCGACAGAGTGATGACCTTTGGTTGCGCTGGTCGGCGATATTCCATGACATTGCCAAACCGCAGACCAAACGCTGGGATAATCGTCTCGGGTGGACTTTCCACAATCATAATTTTATTGGTGAAAAAATGATACCGCACATCTTCCGCCGGATGAAGTTGCCGATGAATGAGAAGATGAAGTTTGTGCAAAAAATGGTGTCGTTGCACATGCGCCCTATTGTTCTTTCGGAAGATGAAATAACCGATTCTGCCGTACGCCGTTTGCTCTTCGAAGCCGGCGATGATATTGATAAACTGATGCTGCTTTGCGAAGCGGATATCACTTCAAAAAATCCTGAAAAGGTAAAACGATATTTATATAATTTCGAGATTGTCCGTCAAAAACTCAAAGATATTGAGGAAAAAGACCGTGTGCGCAATTTCCAGCCACCTATCTCGGGCGAATTGATTATGCAAACTTTCAACCTGCCGCCTTGCGCACAAGTAGGCGAACTGAAAATGGCAATTAAAGATGCTATTCTCGATGGAATTATTCCTAATGAATATGAAGCGGCGTATCAGTTTATGATGCAGAAGGCGAGTGAATTAGGAATTAAGAATTAAGAATGAGAAATTCGTAAACACAAAATACACAAAGAAGTTTTGCGTGCTTTGCGATTTTTTTTGTGTACTTTGCGGTAAATATGTAAAATGAAACTATGAAAATCCTTTTTCTCGGAACTGGGACCTCGACGGGTGTGCCTCAAATAGCTTGTCAATGTAAGGTTTGTCAAAGCAATGAAGCAAAAGACAAACGCTTGCGTTCGTCGGTGTTGGTATCGGTGGGCGAGGTGAATATTTTGATAGATTGCGGTCCCGATTTTCGCCAACAGGCATTGAAATACAATGTAAGTAAGATAGATGGGATTTTGCTTACCCACGAACATTACGACCATGTGTCGGGATTGGATGAGTTGCGCCCGTTGCGCGAAGCCGATGTGTATGCCGAAAAACGAGTGTTGGATATTCTCAAATCGGATATGCCGTATATCTTTTGTGCGCGACCTTATCCGGGTGCACCCGATATCCGGCTTCGCGAAATAAAAGAGAATGAAACCTTATTGATAAAGAATATTGAAATCCAGCCCATTCGTGCTACTCATTATCACTTGCCGGTGCTTGGTTTCCGGATAAATAATTTTGCTTACCTGACCGACTTTAGCGAAATACCGGACGAAGAATATCCGAAACTAACTGACTTGGAAGTGCTTGTAATAGATGCTTTGCGAACCTTTCCACACCATGCGCACCTTACACTCGAACAGGCGCTTGAACAGGTGGATAAAATTAACCCGAAACGAGCTTATTTTATCCACATGAGCCACGATATGGGATTGCATGATGAGGTTCAGAAATCGTTACCAGAAAATGTATTTTTGAGTTATGATGGATTAGAATTGAATTTAGTTTGATTTAATCAATAACCCCTATTGTCTTTTCCTTCAATATAATTGATAAAAGCATTATTTACCACACGGTTTCCTCCTGCAGTAGGGTAGTTGCCGGAGAAATACCAATCTCCTTTGTTGTTTGGACAAGCTTTGTGAAGCCCTTCTAAATCTTGGAACACGATTTTTACATCCGCTTTTGTGCCTGCCGGAATAAGCAATTCAGCTATTTTATCCGCAAGTTGCTCGTCGGAAAACGGAGCATAAATTTCTTTTACATAATTTACAATTTGCTCTTTGGGCAATTCTTGCTGTGCTTTCGATTTTTTGTACACATCATTAATGATATGCTCTTGTCCGCTTTCTTTCAACAATTCGATAGCTGCGCGGAATGCTACAAACTCGCTCATGCGCGACATATCAATGCCATAACAATCCGGATAACGCACTTGTGGAGAAGAAGATACAATCACAATCTTTTTCGGGTTCAACCGGTCTAAAATCTTGATAATGCTTTGTTTCAAGGTTGTTCCGCGAACGATAGAGTCATCAATCACTACAATATTATCTCCATGGGCTTTTACCGAGCCATAAGTAATATCGTACACATGTGCCGCCAATTCGTTTCTGCCGGTTCCCTGCGCAATAAAGGTACGCAGTTTTATATCCTTAATAGCAATCTTTTCAATGCGCGGGCGGTGGCTGATAATTGACGACATTTCTTCTACCGACAGCAAATTTTTCCCTTCGGTAATTGTCTTCACTTTTTTGTCTATCATATAATCCTGAACACCATTGAACATGCCATAGAAAGCCACTTCCGAAGTATTTGGAATAAACGAGAAAACAGTATGGTCAATATCATAATCCACTGTTTTCAGAATAGTGTCGGTAAGCAAATAACCTAGTTTTTTGCGTTCTTGATAAATATCCTTGTCGCTGCCGCGCGAAAAATAAATTCGCTCGAACGAGCAAGGTGCCAATGTTTTCGGTTCAAGTATTTGTTCAATAATAATCCGACCATCTTTTTTAATAATAATAGCTTGTCCGGGCAGGAGTTCTTTTACCGAGTCTACCTCTACATTCAACGCTGTTTGGATAACAGGGCGCTCGCTG
The DNA here is from genome assembly GCA_031553685.1 of Paludibacteraceae bacterium. Lineage (GTDB taxonomy): Bacteria > Bacteroidota > Bacteroidia > Bacteroidales > Paludibacteraceae > JAFGVL01. The sequence goes on from JAVBLE010000003.1 coordinate 72,852, forward strand.
GCAACGACAACAATTTCATCATCAGCATAATAAAATGCGGGACGAATACCCCAAGGGTCGCGAAAAGCAAACGAGTCGCCGTGCCCGAGCAATCCGCAAAGATTATAGCCGCCGTCCCAAATAGGAGAAGTTTCGCGCAAAATATTGGCAATATTCAGTTCCGATTCTATCTTGTCGTTATTGCTTCCGTGTATTTCGTACAAGCGTTGCACTTGGCTGTCCAGCTCGTGCCCGATTTGTTCGAGCAACATAAATGTATCGCTGTAATGGCGTGGATGTTGCCCTTGTGTAAGCAGTTCGGCAAAAATCTCATCGACATTGGTCATGTTGAAATTGCCTGCCAACACTAAATTACGCGATTGCCAATTATTACGGCGCAAAAACGGATGTACATACGAAAGTCCCACATCGCCCGTAGTCCCATAGCGTAAATGACCCATGTACAATTCGCCGGCAAATGGCAGGTTTTCTTTTGCCCAAACAGGGTCTGTTACTTGATCGACAGTATATTTGGAGGCTAACTCGGCATTTTGGGTAAACAATTCGTTGATAGCTTGCGATCCCAATGCCCGTTCACGCCAGATATAATCGTTTCCGGCGGGCATATCCAGTTTTATGGCTGCAATTCCGGCGCCCTCTTGTCCGCGATTGTGTTGTTTTTCCATCAACAGATACAGCTTTTGATAGCCGTATTGCCATGTTCCGTATTTTACATGATAATGTTCTAAAGGCTTAAGTAGCCTGACTACAGCGATTCCGCACATAAAATGATTTACTATTTGATAATTTACTATTTTAATAAATAGAAAAAGACCAATGACAATATTTTTTGTCATTAGTCCTTTTTTTATTTTATTGATAATCAATCATTAATATGTTTATACAATAATTGATTTTACAAATTTCAGTTCTGCAATAGCAGTCTGTGAATGAAACGATAATTGGTCGAACAGCAGATAAGCATTGAGTTGTTGAATAGTGGCTTCAGCTGTTAATATACCTTGTTCATACAGTAAAATGGTGGCATACAATGTGTCATTTGCAACAGGTCCCATTACCATGTCAAATATCTCATTCTCAATTCCTCGACGATTACTTACTACAAAATCCAACCATTTTTTAGTGGCTTTCTCAAAATGATGGATTTTATATTTTTCATCATTCAACAAGTTGTCTTTTACTTCAAAAACCGAAACGATTGCTCTATCTGTTTTTTGCCTGTTTTTCTTTATTACAGCCCATTTTTCCGATTGTTCGAAATGGGTAGTGGTATAAAACCCTTGTCCGAAATCGGTCATCTTGCGGCATTTTGATAAAACCGGATGCGTTACTTCTTGTGTAGAACCATGGTATAAATTCATCTGACAAGCTGTTTTTTTATTCTTTGATAAAATCGGCAATCGTTTCTATAATGTATTCTTTGCTTTGAGTATGAAGCATTTCAAAGTTATTTCTTAAAAAATCAAACACTTGATATTTTGAAAAGACAGACATTGTTTCTTCTGCCGTTTTCTCAAATGTATTCTTGTAATTTTCAAAACAAAAAACCAAGAATAGTGTTTCTTTTGAGTGTTCTAAGTCGGACTTTTTAAGCGGAAATTTTTCTTTTTCCAACATTTCGTACAGAACCAAACCGCTTAAATACCACAGTTTAGCTTTTTCATCAAATAGATTATGGTATAATTCGGAATCGCACAAATATTGAAGAGCATCTTGAAAAGGGATACTTTTTTTTTGCATAATAACATTCGTCAGTTGATGAATTTTAAAAGGCAAAATTGCTTCTTCAATTGGTTGAGTCATAAATTATTCCACCGTTACCGATTTAGCCAGATTTCGTGGCTGGTCTACATTGCAGCCCTTCACCACAGCAATATGATAAGCCATCAATTGGAGCGGGATAGAGGCTAACAAAGGTACAAAACATTCTTCAGTTTCGGGGATTTCGATACTGAAATCCGAAAGGTTTTTGATGGTTTCGTCGCCTTCGGTAATAATCGAAATCACACGCCCTTTGCGCGCTTTAACTTCCTGGATATTGCTGATGGTTTTTTCGTACATCCCATTGTTCGGCGCAATAACAACCACCGGCATTTCGGCATCGATCAAGGCGATTGGTCCATGTTTCATTTCGGCTGCCGGATAACCTTCGGCATGGATATACGAAATTTCTTTCAGCTTCAAAGCTCCTTCCAATGCCACCGGGAAATTGTATCCGCGACCTAAATAAATGAAATTGCGGGCATAAGTAAATATCTGTGCAAAAGTTAGTATTTGTTGGTTGACTTCTAATGTCTTTGCCATTTTATGGGGGATAGAAGCCAACTCTTTTACCAACTTCAAATAGCATTCTTCTTTCAACCCACCATTTAATTTACCAATAGTGAGCGCAATAAGTGACAAAACGGTTACTTGCGCAGTAAATGCTTTGGTCGAAGCAACCCCGATTTCGGGACCGACATGGGTGTACGAGCCGGAATCCGTATTGCGCGGGATAGACGAACCTACCACATTACAAATACCATACACAAATGCTCCTGCTTTTCTGGCCAATTCAATAGCTGCTAATGTATCGGCTGTTTCGCCCGATTGTGAGATAGCGATTACAATATCATCTTTGTTGATGATCGGGTTTCGGTAGCGGAATTCCGAAGCATATTCTACCTCGACAGGAATTCGCGCAAATTCTTCAATCAGATATTCACCAATCAATCCGGCATGCCACGAAGTACCGCAAGCAACGATCAGAATGCGTTTGGCATTCAGGAATTTTTCTTTATTATCAATAATCCCGGCAAGGCGCACATCGGTTTCATCTACATTGATACGCCCGCGCAAGGCTTCTTCCAAGCGTTTGGGCTGCTCGTAGATTTCTTTTAGCATAAAATGCTCGAAGCCGCCTTTTTCCAATTCGCTCAAACTCAATTCGAGTTCTTTTACTTCGTGTGTGATTTCTACATCCGAAATAGTTTTCACTTTCAGCTCTTTACCACGACGGATAACAGCTACTTCTTCATCATTCAAATAAATTACTTTATTGGTATATTCGATGATAGGAGTAGCGTCCGAAGCTAAGAAAAATTCATCGTCGCCAATACCAATCACAAGCGGACTTGCTTTGCGTGCAGCAATTATTTGGTTAGGGTTTCCTTTTTCGATTACGGCAATGGCATACGCTCCAATGGCTTGTTTTAAAGCCAACTGAACTGCTTTTTCGAGCGAGAGGTTATTAGTCGTTTTGATATATTCGATCAATTGAACCAAAACTTCAGTGTCGGTATCGCTTTGGAAAGTAAAGCCACGCTTTTTGAGGTCTTCTTTGATAAGCGCATAATTTTCGATAATCCCGTTGTGTATCAGAGCCAGTGAAGTAGATTGCGAATAGTGTGGATGGGCATTTACATCGTTTGGTTCGCCATGCGTAGCCCAACGCGTGTGTGCGATACCGATTGTCCCGCTTACATTTTTATCTTTGGCGTAAGTTTCCAAATCGGCTACTTTTCCTTTGGCTTTATATACTTTTAAAGTGTTGTCAGCATTGACCAATGCTACACCGGCACTGTCGTAACCACGATATTCTAAACGGTGCAAGCCTTTGATAAGGATTGGATATGCTTCTTTATTTCCAAGATAACCTACAATTCCACACATATATTAAATGATTTCTTAGCCCCTCCAATCTCCCCAAAGGGGGAGGTTTTTAGGAAGCTTTAATTTATAACTAAGGAAAACCCCTCGTTGGGAGGCTTCTATTTATATTCTCCCCAATGTTTGATTTGGATATCATCATCGTTCATTTTGCAGAAGGCTTTGATGAACGCACTTGCCAAACGGGCATTGGTGATAAGCGGAATGTTAAAGTCGATGGCTCCGCGACGAATGCGGTAACCGTTTGACAGTTCGCGCTTTGTTAAGTTTTTAGGAATATTAATGACTAAATCCAACTGTTTTTCGGCAATCATATCCATCGCCTTCAAATCTACCGAATTATCATCGGGCCAAGCTACCTGTACACAAGGCACTCCATTGTCTTGCAAGAATTTGAATGTCCCACCGGTAGCGTATAGTTCGTAATTATTGGCAGCTAATAATCGGCAAGCATCCAGCAATTCTACTTTCGATTTGGTAGCTCCGCTTGATACTAAAATGCGTTTTTGCGGAATACGGTATCCTACTGAAAGCATTGAGGTTAATAATGCGTCATCAAAATTATTTCCGATACAGCCTACTTCACCGGTCGAAGCCATATCTACACCCAATACAGGGTCGGCTTTTTGAAGGCGTGTGAATGAGAATTGAGAGGCTTTGATACCTACATAGTCCAAATCAAATGAAGTTTTGCTAGGTTTTTCTACTTCCATGCCCAACATTACTTTGGTTGCCAGTTCGATAAAGTTTATTTTCAATAATTTAGACACGAATGGGAATGAACGCGAAGCACGCAAGTTACATTCAATCACCTTCACATCATTGTCTTTTGCCAAAAACTGCATATTGAAAGGACCTGAAATATTCAGTTCTTTCGCCACTTGTTTGGCTACCGATTTAATGCGGCGGAATGTTTCTACATAAATCTTTTGTGATGGGAATTGAATAGTAGCATCGCCGGAGTGTACCCCTGCAAACTCCACATGTTCGGAGATGGCATAAATAACCAACTCGCCATTTTGAGCTACGGCATCAATTTCTATTTCTTTGGCATTTTCGATAAACTCAGAAACAACCACCGGATGTTCCTGTGATACATTGGCAGCCAGTTTCAAGAATTCAACCAACTCTTCTGTGTTCGAGCATACATTCATCGCCGCACCCGAAAGCACATACGAAGGACGCACCAACACAGGGAAACCAACTGTTTCTACAAACACATTTATATCTTCCAGCGAAGATAATTCTTTCCAGCGTGGTTGATCAATGCCCAGACTGTCGAGCATAGACGAGAATTTGTGCCGGTCCTCTGCACGGTCAATATTTACAGCTTGCGTGCCTAATAATTTAACACCCGAAGCATCCAATTTCATGGCTAAGTTATTCGGGATCTGCCCTCCAACAGAAACAATCACACCATGTGGGTTTTCCATTTCGATAATATCGCGAACGCGCTCGTAGCTCAATTCATCGAAGTAAAGGCGGTCGCAAATATCGTAGTCGGTCGAAACCGTTTCGGGGTTGTAGTTAATCATTACCGAGCGATAGCCTTCCTTGCGAATAGTGTTGATCGCATTTACCGAACACCAGTCGAACTCAACCGACGAACCGATGCGGTAAGCTCCCGAACCAAGCACGATAACCGAACGACGGTCGCCCAAGTATTTCACATCGTTGTAAGTGCCGCCATAAGTAAGATACAGGTAGTTGGTTTGTGCCGGATATTCGGCAGCCAGTGTGTCGATTTGCTTTACCACAGGCAAAATTCCGCGTTTAACACGCTCGTTTCGCATGGTATCTTTCGGCATTGCTTTTTTGTACACTAATTTCGCCATTTGATAGTCGGAGAAACCAATGCGTTTTGCCCAAATAAATAAATCGTTCGGAATATCTTCTTTGGCATTGTAACTTGCCAATTCGTGCGAAGTTTCGATAATATTTTGGAGTTTATACAAAAACCATTTATCGATTTTAGTCAATTCATACAGTTTATCAACCGTATATCCTTGCTCGAATGCTTGCGAAAGATAAGCCACACGGCGGTCTGTCGGTTCGGTCAGGTCTTTCTCCAATTGGTCGGTATACAGTTCTTTGTTTGCCACAAAGCCGTGCATGCCTTGTTGGATCATACGCAAACCTTTTTGGAAAGCTTCTTCGAAGGTACGACCGATTGACATAATTTCGCCCACCGATTTCATCGACGAACCGATCTCACGGCTCACGCCATGGAATTTAGCTAAATCCCAACGAGGGATTTTTACCACACTATAATCAATAGCAGGCTCGAAGAATGCCGGAGTAGTTTTGGTTACCGAGTTTTTAAGTTCATGCAATCCGTATCCCAAACCGATTTTGGCAGCCACAAAAGCCAACGGATAACCGGTTGCTTTCGAAGCTAAAGCCGACGAACGGCTCAAACGGGCGTTTATTTCGATTACACGGTAATCTTCGCTTTCGGTGTCGAAGGCATATTGCACATTACACTCGCCCACAATGCCAATGTGGCGCACAATGCGGATGGCTATTTCGCGTAGCTTTTGTATTTCGTTGTTGGTCAAAGTTTGGCAAGGCGCCACCACGATACTCTCGCCGGTATGGATACCAAGCGGGTCGAAGTTTTCCATGTTACAAACCGTGATACAGTTGTTGTATTTATCTCTAACTACCTCAAATTCAATTTCTTTCCAGCCTTTCAATGATTTTTCAACCAGCACTTGCGGCGAGTAGTTGAAAGATTTGGTAACCAAAGCGTTGAGTTCGTCGGCATTGTTGCAGAAACCGCTGCCCAAACCTCCGAGCGCATAAGCCGCCCGCACAATAACCGGATAGCCAAGCTCTTCGGCAGCTTTGCGAGCGTCGGCAATCGAATTAACCGCCTCACTCTTTATATATTTAACATCAATTTGAGAAAGTTTTTGGTTGAATATTTCGCGGTCTTCGGTGTCGATAATCGCTTGTACAGGCGTTCCGAGCACCCGAACATTGTATTTCTCCAAAATTTTTGTTTCAAATAATTTTACACCGCAGTTCAACGCCGTTTGCCCGCCGAATGAAAGGAACAATCCGTCCGGTTTTTCTTTTTGGATCACTTTTTCTACAAAATATGGCGTAACCGGCAGGAAGTAAATCTTGTCTGCAATACCTTCCGAAGTTTGTACAGTAGCGATATTCGGATTGATAAGCACGGTTTCAACACCTTCTTCTTTCAATGCTTTCAATGCTTGCGAACCGGAATAATCGAACTCGCCCGCTTCGCCAATCTTCAATGCGCCCGAACCAAGCATAAGCACTTTCTTAGGCTTTGGATGTTCGGCAATTGGCTCTTTAAACAAACCATTCATTTCTACTTTTTTGGTAGAAATCGCTTCGAAGAATTTATCAAACAAAAAGTCGGTATCCGTTGGTCCCGAAGCGGCTTCGGGGTGGAATTGCGCCGAGAACCAAGGTTTGGTTTTGTGGCGGATACCTTCATTTGTTCCATCATTCAGGTTGATGAAAAGCGGTTCCCAATCGGCGTTTAAAGTATCGTTATCGGTAGCATAACCGTGATTTTGCGAAGTGATAAAACAACGGTTCGTTCCTGCCAAGATAACCGGTTGGTTGTGGCTGCGGTGTCCGTATTTCAATTTATAGGTAGAAGCACCACCGGCAATCGAAAGCAACTGGTTGCCCAGGCAAATACCGAAAATCGGTTTGTTGGCTTCCATTGCTTTTTGGATATTTTTGATAGTCGGCGTGCATAGTTTCGGGTCGCCGGGACCGTTCGAGATAAACAAACCGTCGTATTCCATCACGCTGAAATCGTAATCCCAAGGTACACGGATGATCGTTACATCTCGGCGAAGCAGGCAGCGGATAATGTTGTGTTTGGTTCCGCAGTCGATAAACACGATTTTGTGTTTGCCTGTGCCATAAGTAATCACTTCTTTGCAGCTTACCTGGCTCACCCAATTCGTGTTGGCAGTATCAATAAAATCGACCGGTTGTCCTTCGAATTCAATTTTGGCTTTCATCGAACCCGATTCACGAATGATCTTTGTCAGTTCACGGGTATCGACCCCAAAAAGTGCCGGAACTTTAAATTCCTTTAGCCAGTCGGCAAGGCTTTTCACCCCGTTCCAATGGCTATATTCAAACGAATAATCGGAAACAATCAAGCCTTTGACATGAATTGCTTCCGATTCGTAAAATTCAGATAGATTATTTTGGTTATTGTCTTTTGGTACGCCGTAATTTCCTATCTGTGGGAAAGTCATTGTCAAAATCTGACCTGCGTAAGATGGGTCGGTCAAACTTTCGGGATATCCCACCATGGCTGTACTAAAAACTATTTCGCCTGCCGCGGATGTTTCATATCCGAACGACATTCCTTCAAAAACGGTTCCATTTTCGAGAACCAACTTGGCTTTTGTGAAATTCTTCATTTTTGGGTGTAAATGATACTTGTATGTAAAATCGTGCAAAATTACAAAAAATATGCTTTTTTTCAAAGAATAAATTGCCGTGTTGATAAAATTTATGGCATTGTTAATTTAGCATAGATTTTCTCGTTTTCGTCATGCTAAATTTGTTTCAACATCTCTCTATCAATGGGGGATTGCGGATCATACTTCGACTTTGCTCAGCAACCGAGCGCGGTATGACGAATCCCTTTTTTACAAGAGTAAAAGGGATAATTCCGTTTTCTTTTAATGAAGGAAAATATGATTTGATGATAAAACAAAGTTTATCTGTTTTGTGGTAATAATTGTCTACGATGGATACAATATTATATACGATAAAAACAGAAATGTTTTTTATGTATATTTGTGCCCAATAATATAACCGGACAATGAAAAGAGCCACATTAAACATAAAACTCATTATCAAAATTATAGGAAGCCTGTTGGTGATAGAAAGTGTGTTCATCATGCTTACTTCACTTGTTGCAGTTATTTACCGCGAGAATGATTGGCAATATTTTCTTGGTACAGGTATTCCGGCAGCATTGTTAGGCTTTTTATTTATTTTCCGGGGAAAAAATGCACCGCGCGAAATCGGTCGCCGCGAAGGCACCATTATCGTAACCCTTATTTGGATTGTATTTACTTTGGTAGGCGTTATCCCGTTTTGGGTAAGCGGTACCATACCGTCGTACACTGATGCATTTTTCGAAACCATGTCGGGCTTTACCACCACCGGCGCCACCATGATGGATAATATTGAAAGCGCTTCGTACAGCATGCTCTTTTGGCGTGCGCTCACCCATTGGATAGGCGGTATCGGCATTATCGTTATTTCATTGGCGCTGTTGCCCATGTTCGGTTTTAGCGGGATGCAACTTTTCGGGTTCGAAAGCACCGGACCAACCAAAGACAAACTTCACCCCAAAATTACCGGAACAGCCAAGCGCTTGATGTTTATTTACCTGACACTTACTGTTGTCCTTACTATCTTGTTGTATTTTGGTGGCATGAATTGGTTCGATGCCATTTGTCACGCTTTCTCTACCATCGCCACCGGAGGCTTTTCTACCAAGCAAGCCAGTATCGGTTATTGGGATTCGGCATATATTCAATACATTATTATCATCTTCATGATATTGTCGGGGGTTAATTTCAGTTTGTATTATTATGCTTTCAATAAAAAGATCGACAAAGTGCGCCGCAATGAAGAATTGCGTTATTATATAGGCATCATGCTGTTATTTGCCATCTTAGCAATGCTTGGGCTTATCGATTTCAATATGTCACAAACATTTAAATCGGTCGAACTGGAATTTCGCGAAGCTCTGTTCCAGATATCATCTATAATGACTACCACCGGCTATTCGACAGTCGATTATATGATTTGGAAACCATTTACATGGATTGTTATTATTATGGCAATGCTTATAGGAGGTTCGGCAGGCTCCACCACCGGTGGTATAAAAGTAGTGCGGATAGTTATTGTGCTCAAATACTGCTACTATGAGTTTAAACGCATTATCCATCCTAACGCCGTCATACCGGTTATGTATAATCGTACAGCCTTGAAAAACGATGTCGTAACACGCGTACTCGCCTTTACCATGTTATACATCGGGATTGCCTTTTTCGGCTCGCTTATCCTGTGCATTTCAGGTATGGATATTATAGAATCTATTGGCGCAATGGTCAGTTGCCAGGGCTGCGTAGGTCCCGGTTTCGGGCTCACTGGTCCGGCAGGGACATTCCTCCAAATCCCCACATTCAGCAAATGGTTCCTGTCGTTTGTCATGCTAATAGGTCGTTTAGAACTATTCACCGTTTTATTGCTGTTCACACCTGTCTTTTGGCGAAAATAATTTAATTTTATGAAATTATGGCAAAAAGAAAACGCACCCGCACTGCCCGTAGCAACAACCTGCTGCTCGAGCACCTCATATTTCAAGGCTCCAATGCCGAACAAACGAGTATCGAAAACATACGGTTCGACCACGAACATTTGTCGCGCCAAACAATCACCGCCGATAACCTTAACGAAATCAAATCCAACCGAGTCAACTGGATACAGGTAAAAGGCTTATCAGACACAGCGCTGATAGGCGAGCTGTGCGAAAAATTCAATCTTCCCACCCTGTCCATACAAGACATACTCAACACGCGCCACATTGGTAAAATAGAAGAAGTAAACGGACTTGTGCTTGCCGTCATCGACATGTTCAGCTACAACGACGAAAATGAACTGCGCCGCGAACACTTCAGTTTCGTATTGGGCAAAAATATCGTTATATCCTTCCAAGAAAGTAAAACAAACTATTTCGATATCATCGAGCGCGCCCTCGAGCAACAACTCGGGCAAGTACGCCACCAACAGTCCGACTATCTATTCAACCTGCTTTTAAGCAGCGTAGTCGACCGCTATCTCGAAACCCTCGAAATTCTCCAAAACTCGCTGCTCGACATGGAAGACCTCTTGATGGAATTCAAAACCGACCGCAGCAATATCGGGCAAGAAATACAACGCCACCGCCACGATTACCTCCGCCTAAAAAGAGGAATTTGGCCTATCAAGGAACAATTTAACCAGCTTATACTCTGGGAATACCCCATCATCAACAAGCAAAACCAAATCTATTTCCGCGACACCAACGACCACTTGCAGCAAGCCTACATGATGGTCGAAGGAAACCGCGAAACCATCGCCTCGCTCCTCGACCTCTACCTTGCCAACAACGACCTGCGCATGAACCACATCATGAAGCAACTCACTGTCGTTTCCACCATATTCATTCCGCTTACATTCCTCGTCGGCGTGTGGGGCATGAACTTCAAATTCATGCCCGAGCTCGATTGGAGATACGGCTACCTTTTCGCATGGATAGCCATGCTAATCGCCGGCGTAGTCAGCTACATCTACTTCCGCAGGAAGAAATGGTACTAAATATCCATAAGCAATCAAATTATTTGTATCAAACAAAAGCGATATTCACCGAATAGTGAATATCGCTTTTTATTTCAGGACAAAAAATGTACATTTGCATACTTAAAAAACAAAATAGTATGTCTTTCCTTGAATTATTAAGAACGCGCCGGTCGATACGCCGGTTTACGGCGCAAGAGGTTGAACCTGAAAAGATTGAAACAATCAAAAAGGCTGTTTTAATGTCGCCTGCGGGTAAGCATAGCAATCCGTGGGAATTTATTTTTATACAGAATAAATCGATTCTTGCCAAACTTTCGACCTGCAAGGAACACGGCGCCGATTTTGTAGGGCGTGCGCCGCTGGCTGTGGTGATTGCCGCCGATGCGCAAAAATCGCAAACTTGGATTGAAGATTGCTCCATTGCCGCTACAATTATCCAGCTCACTGCCGAGTCGCAAGGATTAAGCTCGTGCTGGGCGCAATGCCGCATGCGGTTGAATTCGGACGGTTCGTCTGCCGAAGATATTGTGAAACGGACTTTGGAAATTCCGGAGCATTTCAATGTGCTTTGTATCATCGCTATAGGCTACAAGGACGAAGAACGAAAGCCGTTTGACGACAGCAAATTGCAATCGGAGAAAATACATGATGAAAGATTTAACAATTCCAAAATTCAATAATTCAAAGATTGATCTTACTATTAATTCAAATTGTTATTTACAAACAAAAGAACCTCGTCATGTCGACCGAAGCGGAGACATCACAGAAGGCTAAATTTTGACATACAAGTTCAACCATACTGCAATGAGATGCCTCCACTTCGCTCCTCGTACCTCGTTGCTTCGGTCGACATGACGAAGAAACTAAAATTATATACCGATGAAAAAAGACGATAAACTCTCGTGGGGCGTTACACTGCTGTTTTTCGGCATCTTATTTTTGCTCAAAGGACATTTGCCAAGTGAACTGCAAATGGCTTTGGACATTAAAAACTTTCCGATTTTCATTGGGATTATTTTCCTGATATTCAATGATACGCGCAGTATCGGAATTACGCTTTTGATACTCGGCGTTTTTATGCACTACGATTTTGTGCAAAAATTGTTGATGTCGGTTTCGCCATCATTTGCGCCGTATATTTTTCCGGCATTGCTGGTTGTGCTGGGTGCTTTTTTTATTTTTAGACGCGGAAAATGACAAAAGTTGTAATTATCGGTGCCGGAAATTTAGCTACACAGCTTGCTTTATCTCTAAAACGAACGGATGTAACGCTCATACAAATTTACAGTCGAACCGAAATCTCGGCTAAAGCATTGAGCGAGTTGTGCCAATCATCCTATACAACTGATATTACAAAAATTTCAACCGAAGCCGATATTTACATTTATGCCGTAAAAGACGATGCTTTGCCCAAAATAATTGCACAAATGCCTGTTACAAAAGGGTTGCACATTCATACCGCCGGAAGTGTTGATATAACTGTTTTCGAAGGAAAAAAGGAAGATTTCGGCGTATTTTACCCGATGCAAACTTTCTCGAAAAATAAATTGGTTGATTTCTCCAAAATCCCTGTTTTTATTGAGGCTAATACAAATGGGAATTTACAAACTTTGCACAACTTTGCTTCTCAATTGAGTGATAATATAATAAATTGCGATTCCAAACAGCGCATGGCATTGCATTTGGCAGCGGTGTTCAGTTGCAATTTTGCCAATCATTTGTTTCACATTGCAAGCAATATTTTGCAGGAAAACAAGTTAGATTTCAAACTTATGTTTCCATTGATTAATGAAACGATTGAAAAGCTACAAACCCTCACTCCCATCGAAGCTCAAACCGGTCCTGCCGTGCGCAACGACCAAACGGTTATTAGTAAACATTTGGAAGCATTGAAAGAAATGCCGAACGAACAGGAGATTTATAGAATCTTGAGTGAAAATATTCTTAGATTAAAGAAAAAATAAATATATGCCTAATAAAAATTTCAAAGAATTATTATCCGAAGTAAAAGCCATGGTTTTCGATGTGGACGGCGTGCTGTCCACCGCCATGATACCACTTTATCCTAATGGCGAACCCATGCGTGTAATCAATACCAAAGACGGCTATGCTCTTAACCTGGCTGCCCGGCGTGGTTTTCCGTTAGCTATTATAACCGGTGGAGCTACCGAAGCCGTTCGTGTGCGTTTCGAAGGACTTGGTTTCAAAGCTGACGATATACACATGAAAGTGCATAAGAAAAAAGAAGTGTTGCAAGGGTTTATAGACAAATACAACTTGCAACCCGAAAATATCCTGTTTATGGGCGACGACATTCCAGATTACGAGTCGATGAAAATGGTTGGTATTCCCGTTTGTCCTGCCGACGCAGTGCCCGAAATCAAAGCCATTTCCGTTTATGTTTCGGATAAAGACGGTGGTTTTGGTTGCGCGCGCGATGTAGTGGAGCAAGTACTCAAAGCACAGGGACTTTGGATGAGTGATGCCGAGGCTTTTGGGTGGTAAAAAATAGATAGTGAGATGGCGAGGAGTGAGATGGTAAGTAAAATTCTCATTATCAGAAAAACACAATAAATTCAGAATTCTCATCTCTTAATTTTTAATTTTTAATTTCAAATGAACTATTTAAATCTTATCCGTTATAAAAATCTACTCGCCATTGCGCTGTTCCAGATTTTAATATATTATTGCATCATTTCGCCATTCCTCACACTTTACGGAATTGCTACCCTGAGTTCATTGCAAATCATATTTCTGATATTATCCTCAGTCTTCATTGCTGCCGGCGGGTTTGTCATCAACGAATATTTCGACACACGCATCGACCAGCTCAATCGCCCCGACAAAGTAATCGTCGGTGTAACCGTCCCCAAAAAAACAGCCTCCGCATTGCACATTATTTTCACAGCTATTGGTTTTCTGATGGGCGTTTTCGTAGCATGGCAGTTGCGTAGCCTTACCTTGGGGCTAATCGCACTCTTCATTCCCGGCTTACTATGGTTTTACTCAGCCAGCTATAAACGACAATTTTTAATCGGAAATATCATTGTTGCGCTTATGGCAGCATTCGTTCCCTTAGTGCCCGCCATCGCACAAGCAGCCGGCTTGCAAGTACACTACGGCGAAATAATCCAAGCATTACCTGTCAACGCAGTGCTGTACAGTTGGACTTGCGGCTTTGCATTCTTCATTTTCCTGACAATACTCATTCGCTCCCTCATCAAAAACCTCGCAAGCGAATACGGCGACCGCGAAATGGAATCGCGCACAATGCCAATTGTACTAGGCGTTTGCAAAACAAAAATCGTCATTTACGCCCTCATGGCAATCACCGTCGGACTATTAATATTTGTCAATTTCAAATACATCATCGATTTCCCTTGGTTTGGCGAAGTAAAAAGCACGCTGCCCATCCGTTATATTCTTTGCGCTGTGGCACTTCCATTTGGTTATTTGACTTATTTGTTGATAAAAGCCAAAAAATCTGCCGATTACAATCAAGCCGCTACCTTTTGTGGTTTCGTCCTTATCCTCGAAATGCTGTTCACACTTGTGTTTTATTTTCTTTTTTGCAAAGCACAAGGCATACCCATGTTTGGTACATTTTTAATTCAACCTTAAAAATTTACGGAATTATCCCTTTTATTCTTGTGAAAAAGGGGATTCGTCATACCGCGCTCGGTTGCTGAGCGAAGTCGAAGTATGACGCGGTATCGCCCATAAAGTAATTAATGGTTATTATGCGATTGCGGGTCAAGCCCGCAATGACGACAAGAGCAAAAGGGATAATTCCGAAAATTTTTAATTTAACGATTTACAAATAGACAATTATTTTGTCAGTTGCTAAATTGTGAAATTGTAAATTGTAAAATAGTAAATAAACTAATGCTTGATAATCTCAAAAAATACAACATCATACTCGGGTCACAATCGCCACGCCGGTTGGAATTATTGAAAGGCATTGACATTCCTTTCACCGTAAAAATAATTGCCGGGTTGGAAGAAGTATATCCACCTCAATTGCAAGCGGAAGAAATCCCGCTCTTTTTAGCCGAACTCAAAGCATCGGCTTATTTACCCGAAATAGACGAAAATACATTAGTAATCACCGCCGACACCATCGTTTGGAGCGAAGGGAAAGTGCTCGGCAAACCCACCGATTTAGCCGATGCCCGCGAAATGATCCAACAACTTTCGGGCAAAACCCACGAGGTATTCACCGGTGTTTGCATACAGACAAAATCCAAAAAAGTAAGTTTCACAGCCGTTTCGCATGTAACATTTTCTACCCTAACCGAAACCGAAATCGATTATTACCTAAGCCATTACAAACCGCTCGACAAAGCCGGTGCGTACGGCGTACAAGAATGGATCGGATATATCGCCGTAGAGCATATCGAAGGTTCGTATTTTAATGTAATGGGATTGCCGATACAGCGACTGTATACGGCTTTGAAGGAATTTTAGGAAAGATAAACTTTCTCACTTTATGCTTTCACTGTTAATTATTTTGCAATACAGAAACTCAGAATAAAAAAAAGTTTAGTACATGACAAAAATCAAATTTGTTATATAAATCAATAAAAAGTACCGTCATGTCGACCAAAACGACGAGGCACGAGGAGTGTCGTGGAGACATCGCAGAAAAAGCACTAATTAGTCTTTAGCGATGTCTCGACAAGCTCGACATGACGATCCTTCTATTGCTTTTGTATTGTTCTTTTAATTTTTGTCATGTACAGAAGAGATTTTAAATAAATTTCCAACCGATCCATGCCTTCTTTAATATTCTCGAGGCTATTGGCATACGAAAACCGCACGAAACCCTCGCCGTTGGTACCAAAATCGATTCCCGGCGTAATACCCACATGAGCCTTTTCCAGCACATCAAATGAGAATTTGTATACATCGTTGGTAAACATGCGCGCATCGGCAAACACATAGAATGCCCCTTGCGGTTCGCTGTGCAAGATAAAGCCCATCGCTTTCAATCGTTCAATCATATAAAGGCGGCGTTCATTATAGACAGCACGCATTTTGTCCACATCCTCGTTGCCTTCTTGCAACGCCGCAATGCCGGCATGTTGCACCATGCTCGGCGCACAGATAAACAAGTTTTGTTGAAGCGTTTGCAAAGTGCGCATATATTTCTTGGGTGCAATCAAATAACCAAGGCGCAAACCCGTCATCGCAAAGCGTTTGGAGAAACCGTTGAGGATAAAGGCTTCGTCCGAATATTCGAGCATCGTGTGCGTTTCGCCTTCGTAAACCAAGCCGTGGTAAATCTCGTCCGAGATAACCGGAATACCCAGTTTGGCAAGTTCTTGCATCACTTCTTTATCAACCAATGTTCCGGTTGGGTTCATGGGCGAATTGATAAAGATAGCGCGGGTTTTAGGCGTAATCCGTTTTTTGATTTCTTCTATATCAAACTGAAAATTATTCTCGGCACTCAACGGTATTTCCACCGGCACGCCATTGCACGACAAAATAAAATTGCGGTAACAAGCGTAACCCGGATTAGAAAACATCACCTCGCCGCCCACTTCGCACAGCAGCATAATCACCATCAGTATAGCCGGCGACGAACCCGACGAGATCACAATACAATCCGG
Organism: Paludibacteraceae bacterium; assembly: GCA_031553685.1. Taxonomy (GTDB): domain Bacteria; phylum Bacteroidota; class Bacteroidia; order Bacteroidales; family Paludibacteraceae; genus JAFGVL01. The sequence goes on from JAVBLE010000003.1 coordinate 89,480, forward strand.
ATCGACCGTTACGCCGTATTCCGTTTTGTAGAAGTCCGCTATTGTTTGGCGCAACTCCGGTTCGCCGAGCGAGTGCGTGTAATGCGTTTTCCCTTCGACAAGGGCTTTTTGTGCAGCTTCTACCGCACACGCCGGCATATCGAAATCAGGTTCGCCTACTTCGAGATGGATAATATCGGTACCGTGTTGCTGCATGTCGTTGGCTTTTTCCAACACATCCATCACGATAAAAGGTTTTAGTTTGTCCATTTGAGGATTCATTATATTTTTTAAATTAAAACAATTAAAAAATGAAGGAAATTAGATGATGGTTTTATAATTCTTTCATTATTTTAACCCGACCAGATTAGTAATAACTCTATTTTCATTGTGTTATTGTTTCTTCAGAAATTCTGAACGGGCAAACCCTGCTTGTTTTATGCTTTCAGAATTTCTGAACGGATAAAAGCCTGTACTTTTTCTTAATTAGAAATTCTGGAGAAGCAAAATCTTCAGGTTTTACTCATTTAGAAATTCTGAATAAGTAAAACTTTAGGCTTTTATTGATTTAGAATTTCTGGAAACGCAAAACACGCCACTTTTATTTATTTAGAATTTCTAAATGGATTTACGCTGCTTGTTTTAGCTTTTCAGAATTTCTTTTTGATTGTTTTGTTTTATTATCGGAGTAAAACTCCTTCTGAATATTGAAGCAGCGGATACATATCCGCTGCGACGGATAGAATTTGGGAGAATTTTTTCTAACTTTTCCTATTTTCTTTCTTCCAATACAAATTCCGTTGCAACCCCTCTTCCGCTGGCGTAATTTGAAAAATTTGCTGTTTTGTTTCTATATTATTTTCGTCATAAAATGTTAAAACTTGCTTATACAACACACCATTTCCAAAGAACTGATTGCTTTCTATTTCACGATTTTGCTCGTTGTATTTATATTTTTTTATCCACCCCAATTCGCCTTTTTCGCCGAAAAAAGACTTTTCCTCAAACAAAAGCCCTTTGCGATATTTATTTTCATAGCGACTCTCCAAACGCCCCTCAAAATAATGAAACTCATCTGTGCGGTTACCTTTCTCGTCGTATTCATAATAGCGAATTATCTTTCTTCCCTTCTTCTCTTTTATGCAACGGTTCGTTTTTTTGTCGTAAAAATACTTGATTGTAAAACCAACATTAATTGTATAATCAACATTATTGGTCTGATTGTAAACATATTTGAGGCGATTTCCTTTGTCATCATACTCGTAGGTAGATTCCCAAGAGTTCAGCACTTCGCCGTTTTCACCGATTTCTTCTACAAACCTTCTCAATAGATTCCCCGAAGAATCAAACGATTTATCAATTTTTTTATTTCGATAATCTATGTGATTGACGATGTTTCCATTTTCGTCAAATCTTGTAACATCGACTAATTGGTCGTTTTCGGATCTTCGCTCTTCGTATAGGTAAAGAGCAGAGAGTTGCGTTTCCATTGTTTTTATTTTTAAAATTATTTTGCAAAGAAACAAATTGACTATGCCAAAACACAGCGTAGACCACGCTCGGCGTAGGCTCTGCCTGCGTCGAAGTTAGAAACAAGTCTCCTGACTTGTATACAATCAATTCCTTTTTCTATTTGCAAGCGATGACGCTTGCGTTTAGCTACGACATAGGCAGAGCCTATGCCGAGCAACCTATTTATTATACACTACGCTCAGCGGGGGCGAATAATTATTCGCCCCTACCGGCATAATTTATATCCATATAAATCCTTATAAATCAAATATCAAAGAACGCTGAAATTTACATACTGATGGAACAAAATTTTCTCCCCGATGAAAATAAATTTACATCCCGATGAAAATTTTCCTCCGTCGGGATGTAAATTTTATGACCTTGAAATGTACTGTTTGAAGGATTGGTTATTCAACCTCGAAAGTCAGGTTTTCGATTTCCGACTTGATTAGTTTGCCCGGTGTGAATATTATTTTTACGCTGCGTATCATTTCGGTGTTGAATTTCTTGGGATCTTCTACGCCATCACTGCTGAACGAGAGGCGAAGCGTGCCAAAATCCCCCAACTGTACGCTGCGGCCCATCATCAGGAATAATGGCAACTCGTCTACCACATTTTGCAGGGCATTATTCAAATCGCCACGGGTGAGCGACGAACGACCGGCGATTTGTTTTGCCAATTCATCAATGGTTACTGCCTTGCCCGATTGCACAGGGCTGGCATACCATTTCTTTTGGGCATCCTTATTGCCCGGATTGCCTCTTTCAATTAATTTGTACTTCATTTGTGTACGGTTTTTTTAGTTTATAAATTTTGATTGTTTAAATATGTAGAGCTTGTGCTCTGCTTTTCTTTTTTATTGTCGGAGTAAAACTCCTTTTGAATATCTGGAAAGGTCGGACTACAAGTCCGCCTTGACGGGGTACTTTTAGCTACACATAGCCAAAGGCTATTCGGATTTTTTAATCCGTTTTTTGCATTACAAATGCTTATACTCTACTCTGCCGAATTACAAATCCGGCAGGACGGACACTTATGTTTGCAAAACCGCGCCAGCTGTGAATACATAACCAACATCACCTTAATTACAATAATAACCATAAGGACTTGGTCGACCATAATGTGGTGAGTCATCCGAAGGTTTAGGTAATTCTGCTGCATTTTTTAGAAATTTCTTATAAATAGAGTCTGGTGGCATTGAGTCATGCAAATTAATGACTGGAATATATGCTGTAAAATACCCCCAGCAACATGTGTCAAATACAAACACTTTTACTACAGATTCTTCTTTAGTTGGCTCTTTTTCTAAATAAACTTCTTCACCAACTCCTAAAAATCTCAATGGAAGTGGTATTGAAATGGGTTCTTCATATAGAGAATCTTTGTATTCTTTATCATAATGCATATCAAGTTTTATTTCTCCAAGGTGAACTTTTTTATAGTAATCATATACACTCTTATAATATTCAACTAATTCTTCACCTCCACTTTTACTTTTGGCATATAATGTTGATTGTACATTTTTCTGCCGTGTAAGGTCATATGCATACATGATTTTGTAAGATGTTGTAGCTTCTTCATACAATTTTTTTGCATGATATTGCATTATCGGAGGCAATATAAACCCCACTATTACAAGAAATATTGCTGTTAATAACAGCCCAATAGAATATATCTTTATTTTTTTCTTCATAAATTTATTTTAATAAAAATACTGATTTTACTTTTTATTATATTTCTTTTCTGCTGAGGAATAGTTTTCGGACTTCCAAATATTTGTAGACTCTATACTTACTTTCCCATTTTTCCCGACAACTTCTTTTGCATCACAGAAAACAGTAATACCTGTATCTTCCCCCATAGGATGAAGTATATTTGTGTATTTTAGACTCGCAGAAAATTTTCCTACTTTCCCATTTTCTTCGGGTTTATATTGTATATTATCAACAATCCAATCAGCACCTGTTGGAATATTATTATATGCTTCATCATCTGTTAAAGAAATTGAGGAAGCAATTACTAATTGATCTCCTGCTTTAAAAGTTCCTCCTATTCCTAAACCTACTTTTAATCCAAATACTTTATCTTTTCCAGCAGGAATTGTAACACTTGCTCCTGCTCCCCATTTTGCACTTACAGTACCAAAAGTCAAGCCTAAGGCTTTCATCGCACTTGCAAATGTTGGTTTGTTATAAGCAAATTGTGTTCCCATATCAACACTTGCTTCCAGCCCAAAAATAGATTTAGCATTTTTATTTTCAAACTCTAATTTTTGATTCCATGGACCAATCGCACTATAAGCTGTATATTGCGTTTTGCCTATCATATCCCATGCAGTTCCTACTGTTAATCCGAAATTAACTCCATGACCAATTCCTGCAGCAACTCCAAAAGATTTTGAATGTACAGTTGTTGAATTCATAAACTCTAACCCTTCCAACTCCACTCCATCAATAAGCCTATTCTCACTAAAAGCGTATGAACTATTATGAGGATATTTTGAAGACAACGGATCCACCGACCAAAACCGTCCAAGCCTATTATCACTTATCCGGTACTTAAAGAAAGAAGCATTACCCTCTCCTTTAATTTCATTATCCGCTTCTTGGTCTTGGAAGCCATACCTATATCCGGCAGGTTTGTACTTCCTCCCCGGCATTGGCATCCCGAATGAATACACAAAAACAGCCTACTTTTACACTCTTTTTTGCAAGATAAAACCTTGCTTTTAGCTACACATAGCCAGAGGCTATTCGGATTTTTTAATCCGTTTTTCGCATTACAAATGCTAATACTCTACTCTGCCGAATTACAAATTCGGCAGGACGGACAGCTTAAGCCGAACAGGGATATATTATCTCTACATTTCTACCATAACAATTATTATTCCTTCTTTTTTTAATCTTGGTTCACGCTTGAAACGCAAATCATCTCCTATTTCCGATAGTTCCTTTTGCGTCAATTTTCTTTTACTATATACCTTATTTATTAATAAAGAAAGGTCTTTCTCCACAACTATAGTAACTTCGTCTACTTCTGATGAAATTGTTCCAGAGAAATCAGAAACTATTCCTCTTATCAAAAAAGAGATATCAGATCTTGATGGTAATTTTATTTCATCTATAACCCACATAGAGGTATCCCTACCCGCTATAGTAAAAGTAATTTCAGATTCAAGAGAGTAACTACCATCAGGACAAATAACTTTTATAGTAACTTCTTGAGGATAGCTTGCTTCTTTTGTCCTACAAAAGTAATACCCTCCAATATTTTGATACTGTACAGTATAACAGAATTTATAAATTATATTATCAAATTTATATGAATCTTTCCCTATGACTTCAATTGTGCATAATAAAAAAGATAATATGATAATTGTATATTTCATGTATATTTATACTATTAATTAAAAGCCTCTATATAAAACACTTTTTGCTTTAAATTCAACCTCTTGGTCATTTGTCAATCTAAAACCATTATATTGTTTAACTTCCCGCTCGGCGTAGGCTCTGCCTGCGTCGAAGTTAGAAACAAGTCCCCGTCAAGGCGGACTTGCAGTCTTGAGTGTTCGGAAGATTTATTTTATTAACAATAACCATGAAAAAGAGTATGGTTTGTGAATAAATGTATCTATTTTGGTCTGTAAATTCTTCTTTTTTCTTTCTCTATTGATGAAAAAGATGATTTCTTTCTTAATAAAATTAACCAATAAAAATCTTCCGAACACTCGTAACTTGCAGTCCGACCTTTCTATATATTCAGAAGGAGTTGTACTCCGACAACAAATAAATTCCTTAATTATTTTCATTTCAAGTCAATGATTTCTTCCGGTGCATGCGTAATTTTCTCCAATCCAGTTTCGTGTACAATATACGAATTCTCGGTACCAACCGCACCCACGCCTTTGATAATAAATTTTGGTTCGAGGGCAATGGCCATATTCGGTTCCAGAAGCGTACGGTTGCGGTCGCAAAGCACAGGCAGCTCATTCACCACCAGCCCAACACCATGACCTACAAACTTAGCCTGTTGCTCAATGCCCATAAAACAATCGGACAAACCGTGTTGTTCAACCATTTTCAGCGATAACTGATACATTTCTTCGCACACCGCTCCGGCTTTGGCTTGGTGCATTAATTCATTTTGTATTTCGAGCGAAACCTGATGTGCATCGTATGCTTTTTGCGATAGTTTCCCAACCGAAAATGTGCGTGTCATATCCGACACATACCCGTTGAAATTCCCCCCAAAATCGACATGAACAGACATTCCTTCTTGCAACTTTACCCCGCTATGCCCGATAGGCAATGACGGATGCAATCCGCCACCACCCAACGCAAAATCGTAGGGCGAAGCTGCCGCCGCATTATCGCCGGCAAGCACGCTGGCTTGTGCCGCTTCGAGTGTTGACCCAAACACGCGAAACATCCCCAAACTGCCATGAAGACGCATAACCCGCTCCATTTCGATGGTAAAATCGTGATCGGTCATGCCGGTACGGTAAACAGATGGAAATTCTTTATAGGCTTCAGTTTGCAAGCGTGCTCCTTCGCGGAGTTGCTCTATTTCGTAATCGGTTTTGATGCTTCGTACAATGCGCAAAAGGTTTGTTCCATCCACCATCTTTTCAGGATTAAACAAAGCTTGATAGCGCAAACATTCCATGTAAGGCACTTCGCCTAATTCGAGCATCAGCGTTTTGGGTAACGGAATGTTATTTTGCTGTAAAATACCAGGGATTTGTTCCACCTTGCGGATATACACCCAATTTTCGCCCTGCAATCCTGCCGGACGGCGCACAAAGAACCAAGGCTTGCCTTCGCGCGGAATATACACCACGCCGCCAATCACAGATCCGGCAGTATAATAAAGGTTTACATTGGTAGAAATCAAACAGGCACCAACGCCTTGTTCCGCAAGCATTTGTTGGATTTTTGCCCAACGGAGGGAGAGTTCTGTATTCACAATATCATCCGTATAAAAATAAGTTACAAAAATACTACAAAATCTATTTTTAAAGAAAATGTTCTGATTAGTAAATGTAATTTTATACTTTTGTTTATCAATAATTTTAGAAATCATTATGGACATTTTCCTTCTTATAGTTGCTATTCTGTGCCTGATCATTGGTTTTGCAGGCAGTGTGTTGCCGGCTTTGCCGGGTCCGCCTATTAGTTGGGTAGGATTGTTGCTGGTCAAGTTCACTCATTTCGGAGCGGATATTACCTGGGTATGGATTGCTGCGTTTGCAGCCGTTGTAATCATCGTTTCGGTGCTCGACTATGTAGTGCCGGCATGGGGAACGAAGAAATTCGGCGGCTCCAAAGCAGGCACTTGGGGCGCTACCATTGGGCTGATTTTCGGACTGTTCTTTTCACCTTGGGGAATTATTTTAGGTCCTTTCCTTGGGGCATTTGTGGGCGAACTATTGGCAGGCAGTTCGAGCAAACATTCGTTGAAAGCCGCTTTGGGTGCTTTTATGGGTTTTCTGTTTGGCGTCGGGTTGAAGTTGATTGTATGCGGGTGGATTGCTGTTTATTTGGTGGTGAAAGTGATTGAAGCTGTCTGATGAATTTTGAAAATTTTGTCAGATGAAAAAATCAAAAACAAGTATAAAAAGGTGAGTCTACATATTCCTCTGGGCTACATGTTTTTTTGATAAATAAAGAGTTTTGAATTAACGACAAAGTGATATTTTCCTTGAAACAGGCTCGGCAATGGTCATTTGTTCATTGACAAAATATAATTGCCAATCCCAATTGGTGTATAAATAATATGGTTTGGGGTAAGAGTTTAATACTTTGTTGATTTCTTCTGTATTTCTTTCTAATTCGGTTCTGTAAACGGTTATTGTTTTTTTGTTATCAGTAAATTCCAAGTTCGAATAATTTCTCAGTTCTTTTATTTCGTATCCCATATTGTGAAGCGTGGCAGACAGTGGCCAATTGGAAGCTTGTGTGGTGAGTATGCGTAACGAATCGCCACTTTGGGTTACAATCTTTTCGATTACTTTCCTTTCGAACAAATCTTTTTGCTTTACTTGATGCCAATAGAATGGTGCAAAAAAGTTTCCGGACAGCAACATAAGTTCGTCCGCTGTGGGAATAATTTGTCCTGCGCCAATGGCAATTTCTATCTTTGTATTGGGGTTTATTTGTTTCGAAATTAATTTGATAATTGTTGGAGAAGGATACAACACAGCATACGGCTTGGAAAACCATGGCTTTGATGCGGGAAATATTCTGACTCCTATAAACGATTGTGCTATAAAAGCAATTAAAACAATAGAAAGCAAAATGTATTTTCCCTGACCTGTTTTTGATTTTATAAAAATAACCGCTTGCGCCATCAATAAACCTACAAATGGTATCAGATATTGAATGTGCTTTGCTGCGCAACCCTGAAAATTCCCGTTAAGGAAATATAAAATGGCTATCGGATAGGCTGAAATTAGCAGTAAGCGATATTTTTTTTGCTTGATTAATAAAAACAAACCAGTTATAATAAGAAATAATGAGGCTATGGTATAAAAACTGCCATTTATTCGAAGAAACGGCGATATGATAGCATCATCTTTTATGATTTTTGTAACCTCAGGCAAGTCAAACGGGTTGGCATGCAATAAGTAGAACAATGGGATAATGAGCAACAAAACCAAGGCGGCGTACAAAGCAGATAACAGGAAGCTTTTCTTAAAATTCTCCGTTTGCTGCCAAATGATAAATAGCACCACCGGATAAATAACCAGGATATCTACTCGCATCAAAGGAGCCAAACCTAAACAAATGATACTGAATAGATTTAAGGGTTTCTCTGTCACTTTCAGAAACCCGAGCATCGCCAGTGTTGAGGCAAAGATGGAGGTGTTGGCATAATAGCTGATGCTGTAAGACTCGGGCAATAGGAAAAACAGCAGGAAACAGTATTCCCATCGTAGTTTGGTTAGTTTGGAAAGGAAACGGGAGCTTATGTATAAAAACAATAACGAACAGATTATGGTCAATGAGCAGTATATCTGCTCGCACGAAAATATTGGTAAAACAAATTTAACGGCAACAACAAGAATTCCAACCAGCGGTTGCATATTCCAGAGATAGAAATAATCGGGAGGAATGGTAAATCCGTTGTTGTACATCCTTTCGCAACCCGCGCTAAAAAGAGAGCTGTCGCCTTCTATATTTAGGATAGGAAAGAATCCTACAGACATCCACAGTAAGGCAAAAAGAATCAATCCCCTCAAGATAATCGTTTCGTGCGTTTGAAAGAAGGAGAGCGTTTTTTTCATTTCACTGCTTTTGTGTAATGCTTTTTTAGGCTACAAATTATCACAAAATCTATTTTAAAGTTAATCCACCATCAATCAGTAAGTTTGATCCTGTGATCCATGCTGCTGCATCGGATAATAGATATATAGTGGCGTATGCAACTTCTTCGGGCTTTCCGTGCCTTTTTAGCGGATAATCTGCCACATCTTTATCATATTCTTCCTGATTCATTTTTTTTGAAACAAGATCGGTTTCTATCATTCCAGGAATAACCGTATTTACCCTTATTTTGGAAGGAGACAGGTCTAATGCCATTCCTTTTGCTAATCCGTTTATGGCTCCTTTGGATGCCGAATATAAAGAATTCCCGTAGGCTGCACACAGCACTCCCGATACAGACGAGATAAAAACAATAGAAGCCTGCTTTGCTATCTTTTGCTTTTTGAGCAGGGATTGGGTCAGTAGAGCGGGAACTTCAAAATTGATTTCTAATATTTCATTCAATTTTTCTTTTGTGGCAAATTTAAAAGGAATAGGCAGTACTATTCCTGCACAATTTACCAAACCATTGAGTGCAGGCGAAAATTCTACAAGTTGCGCCATAAAAGAAGAATCGCGCAAATCACCGGCTATTTGCAAATGATCTACCCCAGAGAGCGCCTGAAAGGTTTCATTTAAGCGTTCCTCATTTCGCCCTGTTATAAGTAATTTGGCTCCCATTTTAGAACATTCGATTGCAATGGATTTACCTATGCCGGAAGAAGCTCCGGTAATCAAAATACTCTTTCCCTCTAATGAAAATGGATTATACATATCTATTTATTTTTTAATGCTTTTTCTAAAAATGTTACTGATAGTTTTTTTAGTTGTTCTAATTTCGCGTAAACAGAACTGTAGTCAATAGAATCCTTCCATCGGTGGTCTGCCTTTATCTCTTCCAGCGAAGCAAAATAACGATTTTCAAGTCCTAAATCCGACAATAAAGATTCGAATCTCGAAAATTCCATTGTTTCATTTGATTTCCCTACATGTCTTGGCACAATCATGAAAGGTTTTCTGAATATGATTGCAAAAAGAAAGGCATGATAAGAGTTTGTTACAATCATCGAAGAGTTATATAAAAGCGATAACCACTCCTCCACGCTTACATAATGAGCATATAGCATGTCTTTGTCTGTGGGAGTTCCATTAATTACTTTGGCATTCAGGTTTTGTTCTTTTGCAATATATTTAAGCCAGTCATATTGTTTCACTCTGTCTTCCCCTAATCCAAAAAATACTAACTCTGGGCTACTTGGTTGAAATTTCTCAGGATGAAATAACTGAGAATAATCTATATCTAATAATGTTGGATCTAAAACCTGACAGGCTTCAATGTTAAAATAATCTTTGCATAACTCAACAGCTTCTTCTTCGCGGCACGAAACAGCATCGAATCGCAGAAGATATTTTTGTATTTCATCGTGCAGGTTTTCTATTGTACTTTTTGCACCAAAACTGGCAGCATAGGCTATTTTTTTATTAGTATCAGGAACAAAATTTAAGAAAAATTCACGGTAATATCGGTCGGAGTAAACAGGATTCCAAATTTGATCGCTTCCTGCAATAAAAATATCAAAATTATTAAACTTTAGGCTCATCTGATTGTGGTCGTAAAGATTCAATGAATGAGGAAAATGCGTTTTCCTAAACTCGTTGAATGATTGACGGAGTTGTTGTGCGCCACCGTAATTCCAATCAAAAGCTTTTTCTACACTGTTAGGTTTTAAATTAATATGCCTCACATCGTATCCCAATCGTTCCACCACTTGCTTGAGCGCATACGATTGTAGTACGGAGCCATAATTGTAAGCCATCTGAAAAGAAACAATATTAACAAAAGTTCCTTTCTCCAGCATTAATTTAAAATATGCTTGTTTGTTTTGTAAATAATCGTTGTAAATGTATTGTTTGTGCTGTTCTTTGTATGTTTGCCACAACGGTTCGGTACAATTTTGCAATGCAAAAATCCGGTTCAAATCATCGATAGGTGAAGTTTTCATCAATAGCGGCATCAAAGATCTGATTGGATGCCTATTTACAGTATTAATACCTCTGAATATGCGGGAGTTATACCAAATATTGGTCCTTCCCCAAGTTGTTTTGTGAGAATTTAAGTGTGAGCTTTTCAATAAAGATTCTCCTTGTGGAGTGTTTGTAATAAGCAGCGAAACTCCTTTTCTATGTTGTTCGGTATGTTCTTTGACAAACCAAAAATCGGCTAATGTAAGATCGCTCTTTCGTTCAAAATAAGCAAACTTGCAATCGTAGCAGCTTTGCCTAAGTGCCAAATCATTCAAAAAAGCATTCATATAAAAACTGCCTGCATCGGTTGGCTGGTTATTCTCTGCAACGATAACACAATGCTGTGGCCTCACACTGCTTAGCCACGATTCATCTTTTTTTCTGAAAGATATGATTTCTTTTAATTTATTGCCGATATGCTTATTATATGCATCAAGAATAAGACGAGAAGGTATGCCACGACATGCAACATCTACACAATACAATTTTCCTGGATAATCTTTATTTTGAAGAAACGATTGCAATCCACCTACCTGACACGGAGTTCCGGAGAACAACACAGTCTTTTCTCGTCGAAGGTATTGATATGTTTTTTTATAAATTCCTTCCGTGTTGCTTTGCATATACTTGGAGCCTTGCAGTAGATGCAAATCTTCCATTGTATCAATGGCAATATGTTTTACATACAAACCATCAATAACAGCGCCAATGACAATCCCTTCAGCTGCTAAGATAGTTTTGGCCAATTCAGAAAAAGCGCCTCCTGAAGCACTTTTCATGCGAAGCTCGTCATTTTCACTCCATGCTGCATACGGAGTTGGCAGAAGATTATCTGTTCGCTGGTAAGAATATCCATTAATTACAGGACATATTTTTTCGCAGTTTCCACACCCTGTACATGTATGTGCCGAAATGCTTGGCGACAAAAATCCTTCAGCATTATAACCAACAGTTATTGCCCGATAGTTACAGCTATCAACACAAGCAAGGCAGCCGGTACATGTATCTTCGGGGGCTAATATGGGGAGCATGTTTTTTGTTATATTTCAACTAAATCAGAAACTACAACATGATCTAACTCAAATGCAACTGTAGCCCATGAGAAACCGACGCCAAAGCCACATCCCACAAAAGAGTGTGTTTCATGTTCAATTTCATTCCTCAATTCAGTGATGAGAGTCAATGGAATAGTTGCAGAGCTTGTGTTTCCAAAGTTTTTTAAAGAATAAGGCACTCTTTCCTCAGGAATACTCAGCTTCTTTCTTATTTTTTCATTCAAAAACAAATTGGCTTGATGAAACACAAAATAATCGATGCTGTCTTTGTTAATAGTATAATGTTCTAAAAATTTGTTGATTACCTTTGGCACTGTACTGATTCCGAAAGAAAATACATCCATACCATCCAAAACAGTATTGAACCTACTGCGTATAATGCCCGGTTCTATTTCTTTCATTTCAAAAGATTTCGGATTAGGTATGTTTCGGCAACCACCATCTTCAACAATAATGGCTTTATAACCAGACCCATCCGTACCGTGATGAAAACAAAAATCCTTTGCATTTTCATCAAACTCAACAGCAGTAGCAGTTCCTGCATCACCAAAAAGAGGATAAGTGCTTTTATCTTGAGGAGAACACAAATGAGATACCTCTCCCGAGAGTAAAAGCCCTCTTTTCATATTCCCGGTAGAGAGTAAAGAGCTTATCACACTTAACCCATATACCCAACCCGAGCAGCCCAATGCAATATCAAGTGTATAGCATTCTTCCGACAAACCTAATCTGTCTTGTAAAATGCAGGATGTTGCCGGAAAAATGTAATCATGGCTTTGGGTAACAAAAATAAGCGCATCTATAGAGTCTTTTTTCCATCCCAAATCACGGATTATCTTCTCGGCAGCCTCATAACACAAGTCCGAAGCACACAAATTATGAGTTCGCCTGCGTCTTTCAATCCCAGTAGAAGCGATTAGTTTTTCTGCTTCATCCGGCGTTAAGTTAGTATATTCCCTGTTTTCCTCTATATCTTTAGGAACGCATGCAGATAAACCTGCTATTTTTACATTTTTTGTTTCAAGAAATGCCATACTATAAGTTTGATTGCACAATGTTATACAAATCTTCAATAGTGTCGGACGAACGGATGTCATCCCCTTTTATTTTCACACCATATTCTTCGTCCACCATTGCAATTAATGTAAGTGCCAACAAAGAAGACCATTCTTCCAACTGACGAAAATCCGTTTCCGGGCTAAATACTTCAGCATCTGTTTCTTCAAATTGCATGGCAACTTTTTGTACAAAATCATTTAAATCCATTTTCATTCTGTTTAAAAAATTAAATAATAATTATATTGATAATACTTTTTTTATATATGCTCGTTGCTTATGATAATTTTCTTTCTCCAAATAATATAATTGGTTTTCAACATTTTCTTGTCCGGGTTGTAAGACATATCCTAAAGCTTTGTTGAATTCAATAGACTGCTTGTTATTTCTTAAAATATGAGCTATGCCTCTTTTCATTTCTAAAACATTCTCGGTAAAATCAATCATGCAAAAAGAAACCAAAAACGGCATATCGGATGCTAAATACTTGTTATCGTAAATAAAAATTCCGCCTTCATTTGTCATTGTTTTGTAATCAATGTTCTTAGCATTTATCATCCCTATTTCTTTGTTGTCATATTCAACGATAAAGTAGTAGTTTCTTTCATTGCAGATGCTTTCGAACCATCTTTTTTGCATTTCCGGCGTAATATACTCTCTATATTCCATACACTCCGAAATCTTAGGGTCGTTTCGCCATTGCCTGACCATTTCTATTTTTTGTCCGGTCAAAGGAACTAGTTTAACTCCATAATTTTCTAACGCAACATTTAGTGTTTCATCAATAATGTAATAATACATCTTCTCTTTGGGGGGCAATAAGAAAGAAAGAGTCAACGAAAATAATTTAGAAACAGTATAGCCCGATTTTCCTCTGGCAGAAACTTCTTGAATTGTATCAATAACTGCACGCGAATAATCTTTTCTTAAATTAAAAATCGAGAAAATTTTATTTGGGTTATTTGCATAATACTCCTCCACCACTTTCCGATCATACATCGCAAAATTAGCAATAGCTGGATCCGTTTTCTTCCCTCTTTTTAATGATAAGATTTGATGAAAACTCCACGAGAGGAATTGTTTCCAATACCCGTCTTTACGCAGTGTGCGTCTGGCCATTACAATATCATAACCTTCTTGCGATTTTGCCCATAATCTTGGTAAGTCTTCGGGCAAATCTTGCAAATCGCAATCCATAACCACTATTTTTTTACCAAAAGCATATTTCAATCCGGCACTAATAGCAGCATGTTGCCCAAAATTACGACTTAGATTAATTCCTTTTATTTGTTTGTTATTTTGGCAAAGGCAGATTATTTTTTGCCATGAATCATCAGGAGAGGCATCATTTACTAAAATGATTTCGTAATCAGGTGTAATGGATTGCAATGCACTTATTAACCGTTTTGAAAGTTCTTCAACAGTATTTTCTCCAATATAAACAGGTACAACAACAGAAACTTCACACAAAAAACAACTCATCACAAATAAAAAAGGGAGATAGATTCAAATTAATAATTGGGTGATTATTAAATTATATAATCGTTAACTATTAATTTGCAAAGTTACAGTAAGATTGGCAGAGAAAGAAATTTACACATAATAAAAGTCCATTTTCTCTGTTAAAAAATATAAAATCATTTTCGCATTTTCCATTCAAAACCCCTTAATTAACGGAATAGAGCGAAAAAGCATTAGAGATTATATTTTATAAAAATAAACGCTCTTTTAAAGGACAGACTCATGCCATCCTTTTCCATATCCCTAAATTTTCTTACATTTGCGATTGTTTTTTAGCGAGGATTTTATGGAAGGCGAGACACTCAATTTATTATCTACAATCAATACTCCGGCAGATCTGCGCAAACTATCGGTTGACCAACTGCCACAGGTTTGCGAAGAATTGCGCCAATTTATTATAGACGAACTGTCGCACAATCCGGGACACCTTGGGGCAAGCCTGGGTACGATAGAGATTACCGTGGCGCTACATTATGTGTTTGACACGCCGTACGACCGCATTGTGTGGGATGTGGGGCATCAGGCATACGGTCACAAGATACTGACCGGTCGCCGCGAACAGTTCCACACCAACCGCCAATATAAAGGGATTTGCGGTTTCCCCAACCCGAAAGAAAGCGAATACGATTCGTTTGTTTCCGGACACACTTCCAATTCGATTTCGGCAGCGTTGGGTATGTCGGTGGCTTCGCTGCTGAGCGAGAACGACGCGCACCGGCAAGTAGTAGCAGTGATTGGCGATGGCGGTATGTCGGGCGGGTTGGCATTTGAGGGGCTTAACAATGCTTCGATCAATAAAAATAACCTGCTTATTATCCTCAACGACAACCACATGGCAATCGACCCTATCAAAGGTGGCATGAGCCAGTATTTGCTCAATATTACTACTTCCAAAACTTATAATCGCGTTCGTTATGAGTTATACCGCGCGTTGCGCAAAATCGGAGTGATGAACGAGGAGCGCAAGAACCGCATCCAACGCTGGACAAACTCTATCAAAGCCTCCATTTCGTACCAGAACAATGTGTTTGAGGGAATGAATATCCGCTATTTCGGTCCTATCAACGGGCATGATGTAAAGGATATGGTGCGCATTATGCAGGATATTAAGGATTTTACAGGACCTAAAGTAATTCATTGCATCACCAAAAAGGGCAAGGGCTACAAACCTGCCGAAGAAGCAGCCACCGAGTGGCACGCGCCGGGCAAGTTCGACAAAAATACCGGAGAACGCATTGTGAACAACAACACACAAACGCCGCCGCTTTTCCAAGAGGTGTTTGGCGAAACGCTATTGGAGCTGGCTCGTCAGAATCCCGCAATCGTAGGCATTACACCTGCCATGCCGAGTGGTTGTTCGCTTAATATTATGATGAACGAAATGCCGGATCGCTGCTTTGATGTGGGCATTGCCGAAGGACACGCGGTTACTTTCTCTGCCGGATTGGCAAAGGAGGGCAAAATTCCGTTTTGCAATGTATATTCGTCGTTTATGCAGCGGGCTTACGATAATATTATCCATGATATTGCGATACTTAACCTGCCTGTGGTGCTTTGTCTCGACCGTGCGGGAATTGTTGGTGCTGACGGCGCTACGCATCATGGCGCATTTGATATTTCTTACCTGCGTTGCATCCCGAATATGGTGCTTGCCTCGCCGATGAACGAAAGCGAACTGCGCAACCTGATGTACACCGCCCAACTGGACGCAAAAGGGACAATGGCAATCCGCTACCCGCGCGGTTGTGGATATATGGTAGATTGGAAAACGGATTTTGCGAGAATAGAACCGGGTACCGGTCGACGGCTCAAAGAAGGAAAAGACTTGGCTGTGTTGACTTTCGGACCCATTGGGAATATTGCCCGAAAGGCTATTGAACAATATGAAGCTACGAACAGCAAAAGCATTGCGCACTACGACATGCGTTTTGCCAAACCGTTGGACGAAAAGCTGATGCACGAGATAGCGGCTTCTTTTGCCAGGATAATTACGGTTGAAGACGGGGTTGTGCAAGGTGGTTTTGGAAGCGCTGTGTTGGAATTTCTGGCAGATAATAATTACACTTGCCAAGTGCATCGCATGGGCTTGCCCGACAGGTTTGTGGAGCATGGTACGCCTAAAGAATTGTATCGGGAGATTGGTTTGGATGAAGCGGGGATTTTGGAAGTGATAATTAAGGAAATATAAATGAATTTTGTATATTTGTAAATCAAAGAAATTATAAATGGCTATAAACCAGCAAATATTAGAACAAATTCGATTACTGAAACGAACTGTTTTGCCTAATGACAGGTTAATTTTGTTCGGTTCGCAAGCACGCGGAGATGGAAATGACTCTTCCGACTGGGACTTGCTTATTTTGCTAAATAAACCTACTCATACTTTTAGCGACTATGGTAAGTATGGATATCCGTTTACCGAACTTGGCTGGAAATTAGGTAAATATTTTAGTGCTAAAGTTTTTACACTGATTGAATGGGAGAAACAAAAATCTTCGCTTTTTTATAAAAATGTCGAACAGGACAAAATTGAAATTGTATGAAACTAAGCGAAGAAGAAAGAATTGCTATTGTAGAACATCGATTGCAAAAAGCAAAAAACACTCTGTCTGAAGCCAAAGGAAACATAAACTTAGGATATTGGAATACTGCTGCCAACAGGTTGTATTATGCTTGTTATTATGCAGCAAGTGCATTGCTTGTTAAACATGAATATTCGGCGCAAACGCATTCGGGTGTTATTGTTTTGTTGGGACAACATTTTATTACAAAAGGAATTCTCAGTAAGGAATTGGGGAAAATATACGGACAACTGTTTGAGTTGCGTCAAGCAGGCGATTATAGTGATTGGATTACTATTGAAGCTGAAGATGTTCAATCACTTACAAATCCTGCTGAAGAATTTATCAAAACAATTGAAAAACTCATTTTAGGATAATTTATAAAACTCGTTAGTCGGCTCCATAAGTCGGCTTTTTCTTTGTTCATTTTCATTTTGAGAATTATTGCGTCAACCCGTTCCACCGATAATTGCCGATATATACCCCTATGGTGGATGTGGCGGCGGGTGACACGCCCTTATTTATTGTATTGTTTTTTTATTTATAGAAGTATATCATGAAGATTGTTATTGCCGGTGCAGGCGAGGTGGGTAGCCATTTGGCTAAGATGTTATCATTCGAAAAGCATGAACTAACGCTGATTGATGTGAATGACAAGAAGCTGGAAGGCTTGGTGAATAAATATGATTTGCTGACAGTACATGGTAGCGCGACTTCTGTGAACGACCTGATCGAAGGACGAACGGAGAATACGGATTTGTTTATTGCCGTAACACCGTACGAAAGCGAAAATATTACCGCCTGTATGCTTGCGACTACGCTCGGTGCAGTGAAAACCGTGGCACGCATTGATAACCATGAATATACGCACAGAAAGAATATTGAGATTTTTCAGAAACTGGGTATCGACTCGGTGATTTACCCCGAAATGCTTGCTGCGGAACAGATTACGGAGGCTTTGGAAACCTCGTGGCAACGGGTGAATATTTCTTTTGACGAAGATAAACTGATGGTGCTTGGTATCAAGGTGCGCAAGGGTGCGCCGGTGCTTAATCAGAAGTTTAATAGTGGGTTTCTCGACCATGCGCGGTTTCGGGTGGTGGCTATCAAACGCGGTAATAAGACGATTATCCCAAAGGGCGAGGATGAATTGCAGAGCGGTGATATTGTGTTTTTTATTACGACGGAAGAGAATATTGAGTTTGTGCGCGAGCAGACTGGTAAAATTGACCGCCCGATACGCGATGTGATGATTATGGGTGGTAGCCGAATCGGGGTAAAGACGGCGCAATATTTACCAGACAGGGTAAATGCGAAGATTATTGAACAGGATTATGACCGCTGCTTGCGGATAACGGAGAAGGTGCATAATTGCCTGGTGATACATGGTGATGGGCGTGACCTCGACTTGCTGCAAGAGGAGGGACTGCAAAATATGGATGCTTTTGTGGCGGTTACCGGAAATTCGGAAACGAATATCCTGGCTTGCCTTGTGGCAAAACGCTTTGGTGTAACTAAGACGATTGCCGAGATTGAGAATATGGATTATATCCCGCTGGCGCAAAGCTTGGATATTGGTACTATTATTAATAAAAAACTGATTGCTGCTGGGCATATTTACCAACTGACGCTGGACGAGAGTGTGTTGAATGTGAAGAGTTTGACTTATTCGGATGCGCTGATTATTGAGTTTAATGTGAAAGAGGGCAGCAAAATTACAAAAGGTAATTTGCGCAGTATGAAAGTGCCCGACAAGGTTAACTTCGGGGGATATATCCGCAATGGCGCGGGGCATGTGTGCTCGGGCGACACGGTGCTGCAAGCGGGCGACCATGTGATTTTGTTTTGCTATCCGTCGCGAATACACCAGATTACTCAGTTTTTTGAATAGACAGATGAATGTTTGGATTCTAATTTATATTTGTCATAACTTCTCGGTATGACTCTAAAAAAATCCACATTTTCTAAATTCTTTTTTAGTGTGCCAACTTAAACACCATTTCCTTCATTAATTCCTCGCCCGGCTCGGTTGAATCAATCCCCTTGCTTTTAGCATCATACTCGCGAAGAAGTGAAATATTCTGCATACATTTCCAAGCGTTGTAAATGCCGGCTGCCGCTTTGTAGTCCCTCACAAAATAAGGGTTTACACCCAAACGGCGAGCAATATTGGCATCACTTTTATCATTGGTATAATGATACAGCAATAAATTATTAAACAATCCGAAAAGCACCGAAACAGTTACCTGTATGGGATTATTTTTAGGATTTTGGGTAAAATACCACACAATGCGGTTCACTTTTGTCAAATCACGCTTCATCACGGCATTTTGCAGCTCGAAGTTATTATATTCTTTACTAATCCCGATGTTCTTTTCAATCAGATCGGCAGTAATCACTTTTTGATCAGCAGATTTCGTGATGATCAGTTTATCCAATTCACCCACAATACGGCTTAAGTCGGTGCCCAAAAACTCGGCAAGAAGCAAAACCGCTTTCTCTTCGATAGACAAACCTTTGCTTTTCACATACTGGGTTATCCATGCAGGAAGCTGATAATCGCGCAACAGATTGGAAGTAAAAACAATGCCTGCCTTTTCAATCTCTGCCGTAACCTTTTTGCGTTTGTCAAGCGTTCCGTACTTGTAACAAAATACCAAAATGGTTGATTTCAAAGGATTTTGTAAATAAAAACTCAACAAATCATAATCCTTGATATGTTGCGCCTCCTTAACAATCACTACCTGATACGGCGACATCATCGGGAAACGCTTCGCAGCATTAATCACCGTAGCCATATCCGTCTCTTTACCATACAAAACTGTAAGGTTAAACTCGCGCTCCATTTCATCCAGCACCTTATTTTGGATATAATCGCTCAACAAATCAATATAATAAGACTCCTCGCCCATAAATACATAAATGGGCTTGAAATCCTTTTGCTTCAACGAATTAAGCACCTGATCATAAGTAAGTTCCTGTTTAGCCATGTAATTTGGAGATAAAAGATAAAAGGACATTGTTAAATTAGCATAGATTTATAGTTGTTGTCATTGCGGACTTGATCCGCAATCCCCCATTGATAGGGAGATGCTGAAACAAGTTCAGCATAACGAAAAACGAGAAAATCTATACTAAATTAACAATACCGATAAAAGATAAAAAGAATGAGGGATAAAACTCATCCCTCATAATTCAAACATTATCCCGCAATTTCTTGCGACGAAAGTTTCATCAACGACCAGATAATCGTTTTCAACATTTCATCATTATTCTTAAAATTCTGATTCACATACTCAAGCGTTTGTGTCCAAAGATCTTTCGCATCAAAGCTCGGGATGCAAAGATAAAAATCATTCTTGCCATCCGGCAAATCACTCCGCTTGTAAACCATCATAATCGCACAAGGCTTTGTCTGTCCTTCACGCACCAAACCTTTAAACGAACAAATCCGTTGCTCATTGCCCGAAGAAAGACCGAAATCGCCAAGTTCAACCAGCGAATAACCCGCTTTCATATCCAGCTTATTCTCAATCTGCGCCTTATAACCCTTTGTTATATAGTCATATTCCTCTTGCGTCGTTTGAGCAAAAGAAGCCGTAACCCCTGCAAAAGACACAGCTATCGCAAATGCCAATGCTAAAAATCTAAACTTTTTCATAAACTTTTATTATTTAATAGTAAAAACATCCAAACTCAATAAAAATATCAAACTATATGCCACGAAAACCTACTCGTACCGCAAATGCTTAATCGTCCGACTGTTATGAATCAAGCTCTGAAGCGATTTAATCCCGATAGACAAATGTTCTTCCACAAAATTGGCGGTAACTTTCTTATCACTTTCGTCAGTCTTGATACCACCCTCCACAAGCGGAATATCCGACACAAGCAATAACGCACCCACCGGGATCCTGTTAGCAAAGCCCGCCGAAAACAGTGTGGCCGTCTCCATATCAATACCCATCGCACGAGTATCTTTCAGGTAACAGCGAAATTTCTCATCATGTTCCCATACGCGGCGATTGGTGGTGTACACCGTCCCTGTCCAGTAATCCTTGCCAAAGTCGCGAATATTGGACGACACCGACCGTTGCAATGAAAAAGCCGGAAGCGCCGGAATTTCGGGTGGAAAATAATCATTAGAAGTCCCCTCGCCACGAATGCCTGCCGAAGGTAGAATATAGTCGCCCAACTGGCTTTTACGCAATCCGCCACATTTGCCCAAAAACAAAACAGCTTTAGGCTGTATTGCCGAAAGCATATCCATAATCAATGCCGCATTAGGGCTTCCCATCCCAAAATTAATAATCGTAATACCATGCGCCGAAGCATTAATCATATTCCCTTCACGCCCAAGTACTGGCACTTTGAACCGCTCGGCAAACATTTCGACATAATTATTAAAATTAGTAAGCAAAATATATTTGGTAAACTGTTCCAGGGGGCGTTTGGTATAACGCATCAGCCAATTGTGCACAATATCGTCTTTTGTTTTCATAAAACTTTAGTTGCAAGTTACAAGTTAGAAGTTACGAATTTTTTACTCTTGTAACTCGTAACTATTCACTTGTAACTTTGATTATCTTTGTACAAAAATAACAAAAAAATGGCATCACTCAATTTTCCGGCATATAGTTTTAAAATAAAAACCGAAGGAAACAGGAAATTTATTTTCGACCGGCTGCGGAAAAAGTATGTATCCCTGCAACCCGAAGAGTGGGTGCGCCAACACATGATTGAATTTCTAATTGCCGAAAAACACTACCCTCCTACCCTTATCGGCAACGAAATCTCACTTACTTGCAACAGCCTGCAACGCCGCTGCGATACGGTGGTGTACAATAATTTCGGCACTCCGGTAATGATTATCGAATACAAAGCCCCGATGGTAGAAATCACCCAGCAGGTTTTTGACCAAATAAGCATGTACAACCGCCAATTAAAGGTAGAATACCTGCTTGTAAGTAATGGATTGAAACACTATTGTTGCAAAGTGGATTTCGGAGAGAATAAATATATTTTTTTAGAAAATATTCCGAATTATCTCGAATTATTTTAATACCAAGCAATTTCCTTCTTTTTACGCTTTTCTGTCCCCCATTTGTACTGGTGCGTCCAGTACGACACTTTCATCGACAAGATGCCTAAACCGGCTCCAAACAGCACTTCATTAATATAATGCCTGTCGTTTGCCATGCGAAAAACGCCTACAGTAGTTGCTATGCCGTATGCTACATAAGGCATCCAAGGCAGTTTTCGTTTATATTCTTCGGCAAGAAATGTGGCTGCTGCAAAAGCTTGCGCAGTGTGTCCCGAAGGGAATGAGTGATAGTCGGAACCATCGGGGCGAAGCTCGTGTGTAGTATATTTTAACACTTGAGAGGATACTAAAAACAGTAACTCGCCTTTAGCTAAAATAATAGTTCGGTTCAGCAGGTCTGTTTCGGATTTTACCCCACAAAAATCCAACCCATAAGCAATCACGATGGGCGAAAACATCAGGTAATTATCAGCAGTTGTATGAAAATCAGGCATGTGCTCATCGCGCCAATCGTCTATTTGGTTTTTGATCGAATTATCGGCATTACTGCTTAAAGCAGCTCCTCCAATCATTAATACCGAAGGTGTTATCAGCTGTTTGTAGGAAAAATTGGTTTGATGCGAAATGCGTAAATTGTCGGCATATTGTGCATTGGCTGAAAATGCAAAAACAAGAAATAGCCCCACCAACTTCCCCAAAGGGGAGGCTTTTACATGCCTATATGAAATAATGTAAGTCGTCATAAGAGTAGGGACAAGTCGCGACTTGTTCGCTTATATATTAATGTTGGTGTTAAAAACGGACAGGTCGCGACCTGTCCCTACTATCTCAAAAAAACAAAATTATCATTGGTCGAATATTTTGGACTGAACCAATATCCTTCTGCATCAAAGCCTTTTATATCTTCCATATCCTCTATTTGGTTTTGAATAATATAGCGGGTCATCATGCCACGAGCCTTTTTGGTATAGATAACAATGGGTTTGTAGCGGTCGTTCTTCGTCTCCCAAAACTCAATATTCAGCACTTTGGCTTTCAATTTCTTTACATTGACAGATTTAAAATATTCGTTCGAAGCCAAATTTACCAAAATATTGGCAGAATTTTGATGTAAAGTTTCATTTAATTTCCGTGTAATTTCATCGCCCCAAAATTTATAGAGATTGGGAGAAGTTCCCACTTTGAGCTTTGAACCGATTTCCAACCGATAAGGCTGTATCAAATCCAAAGGGCGCAACACACCGTACAATCCCGAAAGGATGCGCAAGTGATTTTGCATATATTTAAAATCATCAGGCAAAAGCGTTTTGGCTCCCAATCCACGAAAAACTTCGCCGTAAAACATGAGTACGGCTTGTTTGGCATTTTCGGGAGTAAATGGCAGGTGGAAGTTATAGAAACGGTCGAAATTAGTGCGGGCAATGTCTTGATTTGTATCCGAAAGTTCGGCTAAATCGGCAATAGAAAGTTGTCGGACAGCCTCAACAACGGTCTTCGTCCGGTCTAACATTTCGGGAATGGTATAATCCGAGATAATGTTCTGTGGTTTTAAATCCAATATTTTGGCAGGAGATAATATTAAAAGCATATTTTTCAAATTTGTGTATATGCAAAATACGGATTTGCTGATGAGTAATTCAATTTGCAAATCCGTATTTTAAAATCTTCAAGTATATGTTTTACAATCGCCCATCCACAAGGCTTCTGTCCACAATATTTTTAGCATCATAAATAATCGTTCCCTGTGATTTCATTCGTTTAAAATCGAATGTTTTGAACTGTTCGTGTGCCACCGCTATGATTATTGCTTGATAATTTTTATTCGTATCAACCGTTGAAATAATATCCACTCCATATTCATGTTTCACTTCGTCAGCATCTGCCCAAGGGTCGTAAATATCTACATTCAGCTCAAACTCGGCTAATTCTTTTTGAATATCAACCACTTTGGTGTTGCGAATATCGGGACAGTCTTCCTTGAAGGTAATTCCCATCAAAAGGACATTGGAGTTTTTAATCCGAACATCATTGCCAATCATCAGTTTCACTACCTTATTGGCAATATGCTGGGCGATACTGTTATTTACCCTGCGACCGGATGATATTACTTCGGGTTCATATCCTAACGCTTTTGCTTTATGCACCAGGTAATACGGATCGACGCCGATACAGTGCCCACCCACCAATCCGGGACGGTATTTGAGAAAATTCCATTTTGAACCGGCAGCTTCGATTACATCATTGGTGTCAATGCCAATACGATCGAAAATCAAAGCCAATTCATTCATAAACGAAATATTGACATCTCGCTGTGCGTTTTCGATGGCTTTGGATGCTTCGGCAACTTTCATCGAAGCGGCGCGGAATGTTCCGTTTTGCAAAATGCTATTGTATAAATTATCTACAAAATCGGCAATATCGGGCGTAGAACCGGAAGTTACTTTTTTTATTGTAGTAAGCGTATTTACTTTATCACCCGGATTGATGCGCTCTGGAGAGTATCCGCAAAAGAAATCGACATTGAATTTAAGTCCGGATGATTTTTCCAGTTCCGGCACACAGTCTTCTTCGGTACAACCTGGATAAACGGTTGATTCGTAAATAACAATATCCCCTTTTTGCAGGGTTTTACCAATCATATTACTTGCCGAAAGAAGTGGTTTCAAATCGGGATTATTGAAGGTGTCGATTGGAGTCGGAACGGTTACGATGTAGATATTGCAATCGTTTAAATCGACCGGATTAGATGAAAAATGAAGTCCAATGCCTTTACCCGATTTGCTTAATTCGATAACACTTTTCAGGTCATCAATATTGGCTTCGAGCGTATGGTCGTGTCCGCCTTGCAATTCGGCAACGCGGGTTTGGTTAATATCAAAACCGATTACATTGTATTTTTTAGCAAATTCGATGGCAAGCGGCAATCCGACATAACCCAAACCGATAATGGCTATCTTACTGTTTTTCATTCCGTTTTTCTTTTTTTAGCGATTAAATAAGTCTTTGATAAAGGAAAATACTTTTTCTTTAAATGTTTTTGGTTCTGCTACAACCGGTTCATCCTCCTGATCGAAATATTTCGACACATACGAATGGTAATCGTTTTTCTTGATATAATAAGCCTTGCGACCATATTCTACAGTTGTCGAATAAGTTGTTTTTTTCTCATCAATATCATTCAAAACAATTTGAATATTAGGCGCTTGGTCGGCTTTTAATTGATTAATAATATTTTTGAAGAATAATTTTTTCGTCTTTTCACTCCGAAGTACAAACAGGTTCACATCTGTCCAGTGCATAAGTGCATAGTTATCTGCTACTAAACCGATTGGTGATGTATCGATAATAATATAATCGTACATGGTTTTCAATTTGTCAATCAGTTCTTTCAGTTTATCCGAACGCACCAACTCCCCCGGATTTGGCGGAATGCTTCCCCCTCCGATTACATCAAATTTATATTTAGTATTGGTAATGATTAATTCATTTAAATCTTCAAACTGATTGGCTAAATAATTAGATATCCCCCGATTTTTATCTCCATTAATTTTCAATCGATTGAGCACACTCGGTTTGCGCAAATCCAAGTCGATCAAAATGGTTTTGTGTCCTGTAAGAACATACATGGAAGCCATATTAATACTGAACGATGTTTTACCGTCGCCCGACTCGGTAGAGGTTACTAAAGTCATAATCGGATACTGTCGTTTTACAATAAATTCGAGGCGCGTGCGAATAATCCGGTACGACTCGGCAAATGCCGAACGCGGATTGCGCAACACAAACGACGGGCTTGTATGGGTAGTATGCTGTATCGAACCTAAATATGGATAAGGAGAAAGTTTATCTATGTCTTTTTTGTCTAAAATTTTATCATTCAAGAAATCTTTGAGAATAATAAATGCCAAAGGCAACAACAAACCGATTACAAGGAAAAGCGTATTCGTTTTTTTAGTTTCGCCGCCATTTGTAACAGCTATTACACGGGCTGTTTCTAACAAAACATTATCCGGCGAATTGGATGCTTTCAGGATTTGTGATTCTGCTTTCTTTTGTAATAAAAATGTATAATAATTATCATTGATTTTATATTTCCGTTCATATTTGCTCAGCAAACTTTCTTGACTTGGCAATTGGGCAATACGGCGGTCATTTTCGGCATTCTTCATTCGCAAGTCATTTCGTTCAATATCCAACGAAGCTTTCAATCCTTTCAGCACTTCTTGCAACGATCCCCGAATAATTTCCAGATTACTTGTGTATTTAGTATAAAAAGGGCTTGCTGTACCAACATCACGGCGTTTGTTCAGGTTATCATTATAATCGGAAACCAATCGTATTAAAGTCGGGTCAGAAATCCCCAATGTGGATGGTACAACAATAATTTCATCCTGAATATCTTTTTTACTTAAATATTTTGTCAGATATGAAAAATAAGCTTCTTTCAGTTTAAATGCCGAATTGAGTGCTTCTAAACCGGTCAAATCCGTCAAAATCTGCCCTGTATAACTCTTAATATCAACAATTTGGTTCTGACGGCGATATGCTTGCCAATTTCCTTCAGAAACAGCGATAGAGTCGGATATCTCTGATAATTGGGAATTGATGAAATCAATTGTTTTGATAGCAGCCTCGTTTTTTCGCGCCAAGTTTTGATCTATAAATGCCTGGCATAACGAATTAAGAAAATCAACATCCCGGTCGGCTACCTTGCCTGTCAGTGATACAGCAACAACCGAAGAGCCTTCCATCACAAAATTAATGTCAAGGCGGCTATCATACTCTGCTACCAATTGACCATGACTCTTAAATCTAAATTTAAATGAATATTTAGAGGAATAAAACTCTGGTGATTTGGATACTATAATTGAAAACAGCTTGTGATTTAATAAACTGTTATAAGTACCGTTTACCGAATATTGTTCATCATCATTTTCCCACGAAATTATATAACCATCATTTCCTTTTTCGCTGATAGTATATTCTATACCATACGCTTCCGGTGTAACTGTCGTTTGAACAATATTTACCGGAGTTCGCTTGTATAAATTATTTTGCTTAAATCTTCCCTGTGAATAGCAATCAATAGCTAAAGGCAATTGATCAACCACCTTACCTATCAAATCATACGAACCGAATATGATAATTTGGTTATTCACATTACGGTAACTTGCCTGGATGCCAAATCCTTGCATGATATTTTGGCTTCCGGTACTGTAGATAGTTTGCGATTTACCTTCTTCTATCATCATCCGGGCACTGGTTTTGTAAATCGGTTGCCATTTGCGGTTTTGAAAGTAAGCAATACCCATACAAATGGCTATTGATACAACAAACAAATACCAATAACGCGCTATTTTAATTGCCCAAAAACGAAAATCAAACGAAGAATTTTCTTCTTCCATAAATGGATTATTTTGATTTTGAAGCTTTTCTGAATTCTGCATAATATTTTATTGTAATACTAATAAGACAAAACTTAATGAAGAGGTAATTACACCTAAGAATGAAGTAAATGAGGTCATGCGGAAAAAGCTATTGGTAGAGCGCCCAGCATAAATAATATCATCGGGCTGGATGTAATAATATTCGGAATCAACAATATTTTTTGAACGCAAATCAAATTTGATCAGTTTTTCTTTGTCGGTACCTGTTTTACGAATAATATTAACCTCGCTTCTGTCTGCCGTAATTCCTAAATCGCCACACATGGCAACAGCCTCGAAAATATTCATATTATCCTTATATATTTGATACTGACCTTTTTTATTACTTTCGCCAATAACATAAAAATACCGGTTTGTAATAGCTGCCTTAACAGCAACAGGATCATTTACATATTCTTTAAATCTTGTTTCAATTTCTGTTTCTACCTCGCGCAAAGTTAACCCAACAACCGGTATCTTTTGAATAAACGGAATATCTATCGTTCCATCATCATACACCCGATAAGTTAGCCCTTGTTGAGAAGCAACACCCCGATTGGTTGTATTATTGCTAAAAACACGCAACACATCAGGATTTGCCGAAAAAAACTGCATTACCAATTCATCGCCAACCTTTACCTTATAGTCAACAGGTTCGTTTTTCTGATAATCTTTCTTTACACTTTGTAAGTATTGCGTATCCTTATTGGTGATGCATGATGTAGCAAACAGACATGCCAACAAAACAATGCTATATTTTATTTTATCTATCCACATAACCAATTTATTTTGCAATAAGACCATACAACAAATATCCTAATGAGAATGTACTGGTAACGGTTGTAAGTATAGCACCAAACGAATCCCACCTGAAAAACTGACCTTTAAACGATTGAACATAAATAACATCATTAGGGCGGATATAATAATTTTCGGAGCCAATAATATGTTTACTCCGCACATCAAAGGTTTTCACCTGAGTGCTGTCGCCGGTTGGGCGCATGACATGTACTTTAGCCCGATCTGAAAACGACTGCAAATCGCCCGAAATTGCCAAAGCCTGATACACATTCATTTTTTCTTTCGGTACAGGGTATCGTCCATTGCCGGCTGTACCAACTACCGTAAAATAACTGTTTGCCAACTGCACGCTCACATCGCAACCGGGCGCTATGGATTGAAGTTTTTCACGCATTATATCTTTAGCCTCGCGGGTAGTGGTTCCTTTCAGGTAAATCATTCCGGCAAACGGAAATTTAATATTTCCATCCGGATAAATTGTGTAGTAATAAAGCTCTTGCCCTGTAGTAACCGTATTTTGCTGTGGACTAAACAATGTACTCGTTTCTTTATCAAGCGATGAAACTTGAATATAGAGTTGATCGCCCACCTGCAACTTATAATCCGGCATATTATATTGTGCTGTATCAGGTGCAGCGCTACCAATATCTTGCAAATAATTTACCCGTTTAGGAGTAACACATGAAGATATCAAAAGTACTGTAAAAAATAGTATTATGATCCGATTTTTAATCATCATTATTCGTTATAAAGCAGAAAACTGCAAAGATATTCTTTTTTTACCATAGAGTCATTGTTTCACTTGCTTTTTTAATGTAACTATTAAATAAAAACAAAGAAAATGTAATTTTCATAAATCAACTACCTGTGTATTTACAACGCATTACGCAAGTTTTCTGCTTTATATACGGTTTCCAAGTATTCAGACTGGGCATCCGAAGCTGCCGTAATTCCCCCACCAACATAAAACGCTGCACCATTGCTAAAAAACTGCATACAACGGATATTGACATAAAAAGCGAAATCGCCGGTAGTTTCAACTTTACCTATGAAACCTGCATATAAATCCCGGTGGTGGGTTTCGGTTTGCAAAATCAACTGTCGAGCTTCGGTTTTGGGCATACCGCAAACTGCAGGCGTAGGGTGCAAAGCTGCAAGCAAATTCCTGATTTTGCTATCAATTTGATTGAAATCAAACGAATATGAAGTTTTCAGATGCGACACTTCTCCAGCCGTAACAGTAACCGGACCTTGTTTGTCGTATTTTTCAACACCGGTTTGAGAAAATATTTTTTCGATGTAATCCGACACAATTGCCTGTTCTTCAAATTCTTTAGTATGCCAAGTTTGCCGTTCGGGATGCAATGTTCCTGCCAGCGAAACGGTTTCTACGATGTCTTTATTTCTTTTCAACAATAATTCGGGCGTTGCTCCCACCCAAAGTCCTGCCTGAGGCAAATACAGCAAATAATTATAGGTATTGGGGAATGTTTGACAAAGCTTCTCAAAGCAAGCTACAGCTTTGGTTGGCAACAAGTTATCTTCGAAATAAATGCGCGACAAAATCGCTTTGCTTACCTTTTTCTCCCGAATGGCATTTTTTATCTTCTCAAATGATTGAAAATAGTTATCTTTTGTTTGATAATCAACATATTTATGGAAATTCAATTCTTTCTGAGGTTGCGAATTTATCCATTCCGAAATTTCAGTTGCAATATTATTTAAAGCGGTATCAAATTGTGGTTTCAGGCAAAAAGAGCTTTGCTTTTCGTTATCAAAAGGGACAATGTAAAATGCAGGTTCTGAAAGATTTATTTCTTCCGGAAAATAAAATTCTTTTACCTCTTTTGCCACCAGCAAGCGAATTTCATCACTTTGTGGCAAACGAAAGGCAACGAACGGCAAAGCCCGCGAAAGGCACTGATGTAATAAATCAAAAGAATATGGCATTTTTCGTAACTTTCCGCAAAAGTAATTATTTACAGACATTCAAACGCTTAATTAGTTTAAAAATGTGAAGCGAAACTTGCGGATTAGATTTTTTGTTTAGTTTTGTATTTTATTTTTCATGCAATAAATGGAAATATTGACTAATCGTTTTCTTCGTTATGTGGCTTTTGAAACCACTTCCAATAGCGAATCCGAAAGCGTACCAAGCACAAAAGAGCAGATGGATTTTGCGCTTGTTTTGGCGGGCGAACTGAAAGCGATCGGGCTTCAGGAGGTGGAAGTGGATGAAAATGGCTATGTAATGGCTACATTGCCCAAAAACACTGAAAAACAAACACCTACAATTGGTTTTATAGCTCACATGGACACCAGCCCGGATGTAAGCGGCAAAAATGTGCAGCCAAAAGTTATCAACAATTATGATGGCAATGACATTATTTTAGATCCTGACGAAAATATTGTCCTCTCTCCCACTCTATTTCCTGAACTCAAGCAATATATCCATCAAGATTTAATAGTAACCAATGGCAAAACGCTACTTGGGGCAGATGATAAAGCCGGTATTGCTGAGATTATCACCGCAATGGAATATCTCGTACAACACACTGAGATTGAGCATGGAAAAATCCGGATTGCTTTTACGCCCGATGAAGAAATAGGGCGTGGTGCACACAAGTTTGATGTAGCAAAGTTCAGTGCCGATTGGGCATACACTATGGATGGCGGGCAAATTGGCGAATTGGAATACGAGAACTTTAATGCTGCCGAAGCTGCCATTATTATACATGGAACAAATGTACATCCGGGCTATGCAAAAGGAAAAATGGTAAATTCGTTGCATGCGGCACAAAAATTTACCACTTTATTGCCAACAGACGAAACGCCTGAAAAAACAAGTGGTTACGAAGGTTTTTATCATTTGACAAATATAAACGGGACTGTCGAAAAAACGATGCTGCATTACATTATCCGCGACCATGATTTTGCAAAATTTGAAAAACGGAAAGAAGTGTTGCAAAATTGCGTAAACGCTATTGCCAAAGAAATCGGGGACCAAAATATCAGCATCGAAATACGGGATCAATACCGTAATATGCATGAAAAAATTGAACCAGATATGCACATTATCCATTTAGCCGAGAATGCGATGAAAGCGGTTGGCGTAGAACCGGTTATCAAACCGATACGCGGTGGGACGGATGGAGCGCAACTGTCATTTATGGGATTGCCGTGCCCGAATATTTTTGCCGGTGGACATAATTTTCACGGAAAACACGAATTTATTTCCATACAATCCATGCAGAAGGCTGTGGAAGTAATTATAGAAATCTGCAAACAAACCAAATTTTACTAATTATAAAAATTAATTATATGACTAATGTTTCTCGATTAATTGATTTAGTGCCTCATTTTTTAGAAAAATATCCCGAACGCGATATTTTCGGTTACAAACGGGACGAACAGTGGCATACCTTCAGCATTCAGGAATATGCAGACAGAGTAAATAATCTGAGCTATGCTTTTCTGAAACTTGGCATCGAAAAAGATGATAAAGTAGCTATTGTGAGCAGCAACCGCCCCGAGTGGAACATGATTGACATGGCTACGCTTCAAATTGGAGCTGTCTCTGTGCCTATCTACCCTACTATCAGCATCGAAGATTATTTATACATATTTAATCATGCCGAAATTAAATTATTGTTTATTGAGTGGAAAATCTTGCGCCGGATAGAATCTATTTTCCCCGAAGTAAAAAGCCTGAAGCACATTTATACTTTTATCGAAATTGAAGGATATCCATTCTTGCCACAATTGGAAGCTTTGGGTAAAGAAAATCCGGTGCCGGAAAAGTTGGAAGCACTTCGCAGCGAAATAAAACCGACCAATTTGGCTACCATCATTTATACCTCCGGTACAACCGGCAACCCCAAAGGTGTAATGCTTTCGCACCAAAATATTATTGGAAATATTGAGGGATTAGTTGATATTCCGGGTGAGATGATTCGCCGGACACTCAGTTTCCTTCCTCTTTGCCATGCTTATGAGCGCACTTTGGTGTATTTGTACCAATATATGGGTTACACTACTTATTATGCTGAGAACCTCGGCACAATTGCCGAAAACATCAAAGAGGTTGACCCGAACCTGATGTGCTGTGTGCCCCGATTGCTCGAGAAAATCTACGACAAGCTTTACCTCACCGGAAAATCGCAAAAGGGCATTGCCAAGATGATTTATTATTGGGCATTCAATGTTGCCAAACGCTATGAAATTACCGGTAATGGGCTGTATTATACCGTAATACACAAAATAGCCGACAAACTTGTTTTCCGCAAATGGCGCGAAGCAATCGGCGG
The DNA here is from genome assembly GCA_031553685.1 of Paludibacteraceae bacterium. Lineage (GTDB taxonomy): Bacteria > Bacteroidota > Bacteroidia > Bacteroidales > Paludibacteraceae > JAFGVL01. The sequence continues at coordinate 122,072 of JAVBLE010000003.1, forward strand.
GCATTTCGATATTGTCGTGTCCGGCGGTTCGAGCATCCAAACGCCTATTGCACGGTTTTTCTCCGGTATGGGCATACCTGTGTATGAAGGTTACGGGCTTACTGAAACCTCGCCGGTAATTGCCGTTTCGCGACGGGGAAAAAACCAACGCAAAGCCGGCAGCGTTGGACCTAAAATGCCTAATATCGAAGTGAAAATCGGGGCAAGCGACGAAATTTGTTGTCGCGGAATAAGTGTAATGATGGGCTACTACAAAGACCCCGAACGCACAGCCGAAGTAATCGACAGCGAAGGCTGGCTACACACAGGCGACACCGGAAAATTTGACAAACACGGGCTTTTATTCATCACCGGACGACTCAAAAATATCTTCAAAACATCATTTGGAAAATATATCAATCCGCAAAAGATTGAAGACAAATGTTGCGAATCACCATTTATCGCCAATATGATTGTACTGGGCGAAAACGAAAAGTTTGCCGCAGCACTTATTGTGCCCGATTTCACTTTTCTGAAGTCGTGGGCTAAAAAGCACAATATCAAATACACTTCCGACGAAGAAATGGTGCAAAATAAAGACATTGTTGCCCGATACCGGAAAGAGTTGGCTAAATACAATCAAAAATTCGGTGATTGGGAACAAATCAAAAAATTTGAACTCATTGCCGAAGAATGGAGCGAAGCCAGCGGACAATTGACCCCTACATTGAAAGTAAAACGAAATGTAGTACAAATGAAATATGACGAACAAATTGCCCGGTTATTTGGTAAAAACGAAGAAGAATAGCACAAAGGTTATCAAACAAAAACGGGTTCAAGAAGTTTCTTCTTGAACCCGTTTTTATTTGTCGGATATTTATTTCTTAAAACGCTGCAGGCATTATTTTCTTTGTATCTTCGACATGAATAGTTTGCGTAGGGAATGCAAAACTTAAACCATGTTCATTAAATTCTTTCAAAATATGCAGATTTACTTTCGACTGCGTGTCCAAAATATCATTATCTTTCAAAATATAATAAAAACAAGTAATGTTGAGCGACGACGGCGCATAACTCGAAAAATATGCCAATATCTTACTGTCGATTTCAAAAATCTGACAATTCATATTTTTCAAGATGTTAAGGGCGAACTCCATTTTCTCCGGCGAAGTATTGTAGGTAAGCCCAAGCGAAAGCTCAATCCGCCGCGAGGGTTCCACCGTAATATTCTCGATATTACCATCCACCGTTTTATAGTTTGGTATGGTTACAAGCCGTCCCTGCACCGTACGAATGCGGGTGCTTCGCATACCAATATCTTCGATTGTTCCGGTAAATCCGGCAACATTTACCAAATCGCCAATGCGGAAAGGCTTATCAGTAAAAACAGTAATTCCTCCAAAAATATTTTTCACCGTATCCTGTGCTGCGAGGGCAAAAGCAAGACCTCCGATACCCAGTCCGGCAAGAAGCGCACCCACATCGACACCGGCATTGTTCAATGCCATAATCCCCCCCAGCATCCAGATAATCGTTCCCAATATCTTTTTAACCAGCGAAATCAAGTGTTCGTCCAGCTTGTTGTCATCGCGCTCCGAAAGCGGTATCAAATATTCAGCAATCAAAGCGTTCAGCACCCGCACAATAAACCAAGTGATATTAAGCACAACCAATACTTTGTAAATAATGCTGATACCATGGTCTATCTTGACCGACAAATCCAAATGTCGCAATCCAAGCCAGAACCCGGCCAAAATAATACCCGCAATAAGCGGTTGGTCGAGCATATCGACGACAATGTCGTCAAATTTCGTTTTCGTTTTAGAAGCTAATTTCTTTATTACCTTTGAAATTAGCCAAAAAATAAATTTAGCCAAAAGAATAGAGCCGATAATATAACTCAACGAAATAATCCATTGTTCAAACGAATTATGATAAAAAGTGTGCTGAAAAAATTCTCCTGAAAACATCTTTTGTAATAATTAATAATTTGAAATATTGATAATTCTGCTACCGTCTTCGCATTCACCGATAAAAACCTCTACGCAGCTGTCGGGCAAAAGATTTTCGACCATTTTGGGCCACTCAATAAAACAATAATTGCCGCTGTAAAAATAATCTTCATATCCGAAATCAAAAGCCTCTTCTACATTTTTTATCCGGTAAAAATCAAAATGATAAACCGGTTTGCCCGTTTGCGCCGTATATTCGTTCACAATGGCAAACGATGGACTGTTGACCGTATCAGTTACTCCCAATTCTTCGCAAAGAGCTTTGATAAAAGTTGTTTTACCCGCTCCCATCTCGCCTTCGAATGCAAAAACACGATTTGCTCCCGTAAGTTGCAAAAACTTGCGGGCAGTTTCGTGTATCAAATCTAAAGAATGTATCTGTAATTGCATGAAATCTTTTTTCGAGTTGCAAAGATACAGTTTTAAGGTTTTATATTTTACAATTTCATCCAGATAGTGTATAAATAAAAAAATCTCCCTTTTTAGATTTTGTTTAAATTTTTTTAACACATGGCAAAAAATAAAAGAACAATACAAAATCAAAAAAAGTGCCGTCATTGCGGGCTTGGTTGCTGAGCATGTCGAAGTATGATCCGCAATCGCATCAACAAGCATAGTTTGCCGCTACTCCTCGTTTATCTCCCTCTGGTCGATGACCGTTGGTTCCTAACAAGGAGTTTTTAGTTTTGCGTTTCCAACACCGAACCAACCAACCCGTAGGGGCATTGCATACCGTCATTGTAGGGGCGTTGCATGTGGTCATTGAGCTTGTCGAATTGAAAATCACGACCTGAGGGAGTAAATGCAACGCCCAACAGTAGTTAAACGAAAGCTAACAGAAAATTCCCTGCATCACCCCGATAAACCGATGTTAGCCCCTCTCCAATTAATGCCACAACCCGATATACCAATGCAACACCCCGGTTAATCGATGCAACAACCTAACTAATTAGTGTAACAACCCGAAAATATCATGTAACTGCCCGATAAACCCATGTAACACCCTCTCAAATTAATGGAACAAGCACCCGATCCGGTGGCTGAGGCTCTCGAAGCCATGTAACTGCCCGATAAACCCGTGTAACCACCCGATAAACTCATGTAACAGGGCGTTAAACCCATGCAACAACCTGATAAATTATTTTAACAAGCACATTTTATGGGTCTGTTCATTAAACTGTGTGGGTCTGTTCATTAAACTGTGTCAACGGGGGAAAGCTAAAAACGATTAATTTTACAACCCCTAACACAGACAAAAGAATGGACAACAAAGAATTTAATTACAATAACTTTGAGCAAGAAGCCATCGAACAACTTCGTCAA
>JAVBLE010000031.1:0-42633 GCA_031553685.1 Paludibacteraceae bacterium
GCTATTTCTCCACAACGATATCACTATTTTTTGTGTATCTAGACATCACAGCTCTTACCTCCTTCCGATTTATCAATAAAAATACAACTCTTGTGATTAATCGGTATTTTTTTTTTTGGTAAAGGTACGAGACATCGCAAAGGATTTATTAATCAGGCTCCTGCGATTGCGGGTCAAGCCCGCAATGACGACACTTCTATTGCTTTTGTATTGTCTTTTAATTTTTGTCATGTACTAAGATGGTTAACTTATTATGCTCCAATTCATCCGGTTTTTTACCTTTTTCCGCAACTGATAATTGAGTATTTTATTTTCCGGTTTTTCGAGGGTTGGGTCGGCGTTAAGTACTTGCATAGCTGTTTCGCGTGCAAGGGTAAGGATAGCCGAATCTGTCGATAAATTCGCTATTTTCAGGTCGAAAGGCATGCCGCTTTGCATGGTTCCATCCATATCGCCGGGACCACGCATTTGCAGGTCGGTTTCGGCAATTTCAAAACCGTCGTTGGTGTGCACCATGGTTTCGAGGCGTTTGCGGGTTTCGACAGTTATTTTAAAGCCTGAAAGCAGAATGCAATAGGATTGTTCGGCACCGCGCCCGACGCGCCCACGCAATTGGTGAAGCTGTGCCAGTCCGAACCGTTCGGCGCTTTCGATCACCATCACCGAAGCGTTGGGTACATTTACGCCTACTTCAATCACCGTTGTTGCAACCATTATTTGTGTTTCGCCCGAAACAAATTTTTTCATTTCATCGTCCTTTTCCTGTGGTTTCATTTTGCCGTGCACCATGCTTATTTTATACATGGGCAAATGGTTTTTGAAATATTCATATCCTTCTTCCAAGTTTCTTAAATCTATTTTTTCGGATTCTTGTATCAATGGATAAACCACATATACTTGCCGGCCTGCGTCAATTTGTTTACGGAGAAACCCGAGCATAGCTTCGCGTTTGTTGTCATAATAATGATAAGTTTGAATGGGTTTTCGTCCGGGTGGAAGTTCGTCGATAACCGACACTTCGAGGTCGCCATACACAGTCATGGCGAGCGTGCGCGGAATAGGCGTGGCAGTCATTACAAGGATATGCGGCGGGTGGTCGTTTTTATTCCACAGCTTGGCGCGTTGTGCTACGCCAAAGCGGTGTTGCTCATCAATCACCACCAATCCCAGATTATTGAAGACTACATTATCTTCGATCAAAGCGTGTGTTCCTATCAGAATGTGTAATTCGCCGGAACGAAGTTTTTCATCTATTTCAGTGCGAATGCTTTTCTTGGTCGATCCGGTGAGCAGGGCGACATTTATTCCGATTTCATCGAGCATTTCACTTATTGTTTGGAAATGTTGTGTAGCCAAAATTTCGGTAGGTGCCATCAAGCTTGCCTGAAAACCATTGTCCACTGCCATCAGCATTGCCATCAGTGCAACCAATGTTTTACCACTGCCTACATCACCTTGCAATAGACGGTTCATTTGCTTGCCACTGCCTACATCTTGTCGAATTTCGCGCAACACGCGCTTTTGTGCTCCGGTGAGTTCGAATGGCAAATATTTTTCGAAGAAAGTATGGAAAAAATACCCGATCTTGGAGAAAAGAAATCCTTTATATTTTATTTCACGAAACTTGGATTGCCGTAGAATGCTGAGCTGGATATAAAACAGTTCCTCGAACTTTAACCGGAATTGTGCCTGCTTCAATACTTCCATCTGCTGCGGGAAATGAACTGTATGAACAGCTTCGTGCAGAGGCATTAGTTTAAACTGGTCGATAAGCGATTGTGGCAACGATTCGGGAATGTGCCCATTTAAGTTTTGCAACGCAGTGTACATGATGTTGCGGATAGCTGCCGAATTGAGAAAATGTTTTTTCATTTTCTCTGATGTATTGTAATGCGCTTGCCAACCGATTGCGCGGTTTTCGTTTTCTGAGGTGGCAAATTCTATTTCGGGATGAACAAGGTTAAAAACACCGTTGAAAACGGAAGGTTTCCCGAAGACTATATACACTGCATCTGTTTTCAATTTATCTTCGATATAGCGAATGCCTTTAAACCAAACGAGTTCTATTCGTCCCGTATTGTCGTAAAACCAGGCTGAAACCCGTTGGTTGCGTCCTTCGCCCGTCTTGCGGATATCACGGATTTTACCTTTGAGCTGAATGTACGATAAATCGGTATTTACTTCATTGACAAAATAAAAGCGGCTGCGGTCAACATATTTGTAGGGATAATAAGACAACAAATCTTCGACCGAAACGATATCCAGTTCCGACTGCAACATATCTGCGCGCTTAGGACCCACGCCGGGAAGATATTTTATTTCTGCCGATAAATCTAACACAATACAAAGTAACGATAAAAATTTATTTCTTGAAAACGAAAAAAGCTCCGACCCGAAAGTTGGAGCTTTTCAAAACAAAAAAACGATACATTATTTATTTTGCGGGAGCATTTGCATCAGCAGGTTTCATTCTTTTTTGCTTAGTCTGCTTTTTCATTTTATCCTTCATCTCTTTCTTGCCTTCTTGATATTTGGTATATTGATCGGCAGTTAATACCGTTTTCAGTTCAGCGTCTTTTTTCTCTTGCCCAGCTTTCATTGCTTCCATTTTTTGTTTACGGGCTTCTTGTGCTTTTTTAAATTCTTCTTCGTTTTGTTTGGCGTACTTCAAGTTGATTTCTTGCACCGATTTTGCTTGTGCATCGGTCAATTGAAGTTTCTCTTTCATTTTGTCGGTTTGTTTTTGGGCACGCTCTTCGGCAGTTGGTCTCTGCTTTTGCGCAGTTTGTTCAGTACTTGCAGGTTGCTTTTGCTCTTTTTGCGCTTTCTTTTGTGCATTGGCAACTCCTGTAAACAGGCATCCGATAGTAACTAACGAGATAATAACTCGTTTCAAATTCATTGCATTCATAATTGTAAAAATTTAATTGGTTTATTAATCTGAAAATACAACTTTCAATTATTGTGCCAAATTAATAACAAATTGAATTTTAATGTATTAAAACAAAAAGAGGTTGTCTAAAAATAGAAATTGAGATAGTTTCTGGTTGTTTAGTTTGTGGTAAAATTCTTGGACAGTTAAACTAAAGCAGAATATATGATTATAGGCATAGAACATAGGTTGTATACTATTCAAATTATTGCCACATAATAAAGAAAAACAGTTACAACTTTGTCATAACTGCTTAATTTTCTTATTGTAGCGAGAGGCGGACCCGAACCGCCGACCTTCCCGATATATATCGGGACGCTCTATCCAACTGAGTTGCTAATCAAATCTTCTATATATTTTCTGCTTTTCATCCGTTTTATTTGCAATTCCCGTTTTAGTGCTTCACTCTTTTGACAAAATTGTTCAGTATAAACAATTTTCCAAGGTTTTCCATGTTTGGTCGAAGGTGTTGCCCCGGCATTGTGTCTTTCAAGACGAGTTTGTACATTTTCTGTAGATCCGATATAAAATCGGTTAGTAGATTCGCTGTAAAGGATATAGGCATAGAACATAGGTTGTATACTATTCAAATTATTGCCACATAATAAAGAAAAAACAGTTACAACTTTGTCATAACTGCTTAATTTTCTTATTGTAGCGAGAGGCGGACCCGAACCGCCGACCTCATGATTATGAATCATGCGCTCTAACCAGCTGAGCTACCTCGCCATTCCGGTTTTGCGAGTGCAAAGATAAAGTAAATTTTTATGCGTGGCAAATAAAAATAAGAGATATTTACCGCTCTAATTTGTTCAAACCTCATAAGTCTATACAAAATACAATTGAAGCCTTAGAGCTCGACCCTGAAAGGTTTTAGTATCTGCTGCTTTTTGTGTATGATTATTTGTATGGCACATGTGTAAAAGGAATGTTTATACGATTTCTCCATTATGTTTCCTTAAGTTGACGACATTGGTGCCCCTACGCAACAGAAATGAAGACGCGGCGGGGGACGCACCCTAATGATTTTTATTGTTTTTTGTTTGTTTTATCTCTCTCAATTTTTGACTACTTTTGCAACCTGAATTTTTGAACGAAAACAAGAAATGGGTTTACACGACGAAATACAACGCCGGCGCACTTTTGCCATTATTGCACACCCCGATGCGGGTAAAACTACCCTGACCGAGAAATTGCTCCTTTTTGGAGGGGCGATACATGTGGCAGGCGCTGTGAAATCGAATAAAATTAAAAAGTCGGCTACTTCGGACTGGATGGAGATTGAGAAACAACGCGGTATTTCGGTGGCTACTTCGGTGATGGGCTTTGATTACAAGGATTACAAAATAAATATTTTGGATACACCCGGTCACCAGGACTTTGCCGAGGATACTTACCGTACGCTTACCGCAGTAGATAGTGTTGTGATTGCTGTCGATGTGGCGAAGGGTGTGGAGCCGCAAACCCGCAAGCTGATGGAAGTGTGCCGCATGCGCAACACGCCGGTTATCATTTTTGTGAATAAATTAGACCGCGATGGGAAGAACCCGTTCGACCTGCTGGACGAACTGGAAGAGGAACTCAAAATCAATGTGCGTCCGCTCACTTGGCCTATCAATGGCGGACAAAACCTCAAAGGCGTGTATAATATTTTTGAACAAAAACTGGATTTATATACACCCAATAAGCAAACAATTAGCGAATCTGTCGAATTTACCGACATCAATAATCCTGAACTGGAAAAAATTATTGGCGACCGCGACGCCGCCCAACTCCGCGAAGATATGGAGTTGATTAACGGCGTGTACGACCCATTCGATACCAAACCGTATTTGGAAGGGAAATTAGCGCCCGTGTTTTTTGGTTCGGCGTTGAATACTTTCGGGGTAAAGGAATTGTTGGATTGCTTTGTGCAGATAGCCCCATGTCCGCGCCCTACGCAAACGGTAGAGCGACAAGTGCAGCCTGACGAAGAAGCGTTTTCGGGCTTTATCTTCAAAATACATGCGAATATGGACCCGAACCACCGGAGCTGTATTGCTTTTGTGAAGATATGCTCGGGTAAGTTTGAGCGCAATGTGAACTACAAACATGTGCGCCACAACAAGATGATGAAGTTTTCGAGCCCGACGGCATTTATGGCGCAAAAGAAAGAAACCGTTGATGAGGCTTTTGCCGGTGATATTGTCGGACTGCCCGATAATGGTGGAACATTCAAAATTGGCGATACGCTTACAGGCGGTGAAAACTTGCATTTCAAAGGCATTCCAAGCTTCTCGCCCGAAATGTTTATGTATATCGAAAACGCCGACCCGATGAAAGCCAAACAGCTTGAAAAAGGTATTAATCAGTTGATGGACGAGGGGGTAGCGCAATTATTTGTCAATCAGTTTAATGGTCGGAAGATTATCGGAACTGTGGGGCAACTGCAATTTGAGGTAATACAATATCGTTTGGAGCACGAATACAACGCACTTTGCCGGTGGGAACCGATTTCGCTTTACAAAGCCTGCTGGATAGAAAGCGATGATAAAGCAGAACTCGAAAATTTCAAGAAGCGAAAATTCCAATATATGGCACTAGATAAAGAAGGGCGCGATGTTTTCCTTGCTGACAGTGGTTATGTATTACAAATGGCGCAAAACGATTTCCCAAAAATCAAGTTCCATTTTTCTTCTGAATTTTAAATCTCCCAAATATGAATATCGGACAAACTTACACAAAAACAATCACCACACAAGACAAAGACTCAGCGCGTGCGCTTGGTTCGGGTGGATTAGATGTATTTGGCACGCCGGCTATGATAGCCTTAATGGAAAATGTAGCGTTGGAAATGGTTCGTCCATCTTTACCCGAAGGTTCGGATACGGTTGGAATAGAAATTAATGCGAAACATTTAAAAGCCTCACCCATTGGTGCAACTATTACATGCAAAGCGACTATAACTGCTATTGACGGACGAAAGATAAGCTATAAAATAGAAGCACATGATGGCAACGGTCAACTTATTGGCACTGCAACGCATGACCGCTTTGTTATTGATATGGAAAAGTTTATGAGTAAGCTTTCTTAATTGAAAACAGAAAAGAAAGATTTAAATAAAAATCCTTGTAGAAAATAGTTTCTACAAGGATTTTGTCTTTATTCTTTTGTCTATTTATCTTTGCTCTACGCTTACCATTGATAATTCAAATTCAACATAAATTGCGAGCGTTTGCCAAAAGTACCCAATTCGCAACGCACTTGCCAATGTTTATTATGCTGATATTGAGCCCCTAAAATCATATTCCACTTGCCCGCAATCTCTTTGTCCAGTTCATAATGCACAGTCGAAGTTTCCAGTTTATCAATGCCTTCATCAACCAATTGTTCCAAAGCCTTTTTCTCAACCGGTTTTAATGTCGGGTCGTTGTCAATTTTATTATTTGCCTTGTCTTTAATAGATTGTGCCTGATCAGCACTCATCACATCCGACATACTTATAGAACCCTTCGTTTGGCTCGAAAGCGTTTGGAAAAAAGCTCCTACCCAAACACCCAAGTTCCTGTCCGGATGAGTAGTCGAAACAAAAGTATGACCAATCCGCGTGTCAAAATTATATGCCGGCACCGGTTTGTCGAGCGCCTCGAGCCAAGCCCAAGCCGTATTTCCATCCACAGTTATAAAAAATGGACCTAATCCACCCGCAAGCGTAAGTCCAAAACCTGCGCTACGCAATGAAAAATCTTGTGTAGTAGTAAATACAACCGGCTCAACAACAGGTACTTCCACATGCGATGTCCCTGCGCCAATAATACCATACACATTCAGAAACGGCAACACCCACATATTAGGACGAGCTGTAAACACATTCGTCGTATTCACCACCTCGCCATATTGCAGCACTCCGCTCAAATCAATCGGCTCCTGATCATTAAATCCAATCGAAGTATTTGTAATATTAATATCCTGTCGCAAGTACATGTAAATAGCGCTAATCCCATACGGAAGGGGAATATCGTACCCCTTTTTATACGCATTTTTAGCCATCAGAGGAAATGTGCGATCATAATTCATCGCCTTCAGACTATCTGCATAGTGCTTGTGGAAAGGATTCATCTGTTTGTCAATCCCTTCTTGGGCAAATAACTCATAACTTACCAGCAGTAAAGCTGCGAAAACCAATGCTTTTACAAAAGTATTCTTTAAAATCATAACATTATCAAATTAAATTTTTTGGCAAATATAAATATATTTTCGGTAAAAAAATACTTATTTGAAGTTTTAGTGATAATTTTATTGCAATTTCCCCTTCAAAGCATCCGTAGGCTTCATTTTCGAAATTCTCCGCGTTGGAAAATAACTCACAATCGTTGAAGAAATCACCACCAGCACAATCGTCGAAACAATTAAACCAAGGCTATAAGTCGGTACCAGTTTTTCGGCAATGGCAAGCCCTGTCGAGTCGGTTATTTGCGGCATTGGGAGTCCTACTTTGTGCAGCCACGCCAGCAGTGGAATGCCATAAACCGCCGCCAACACAAGCGAAAACACACTATGTAAAGCCCCTTCGATAGTAAAAATCCGCACCACCTGCCAGCGCGTCATACCAAGCGCAATATAAGTACCAATCTCCCGCTGCCGCCTGAAAACAGACAACACCTGCGAGTCAAAAATAGCCAGCAGCGCAATCGAAAGCAGCAGCAAATAGATAATCCGTGCGCTGTTTCGCTTATATTTAATCACATCATCAATATCTTTCAACAAAAATTCATCATCTTTAAACTCCCATTTATTCAATCTCTCAATCGTTGTATTATTGCCTCTGACAAGCAAAGTGGCCTCATTTGGCATAGCCGTCATTTCCTGCAGCATAGCAAGCGGTATCCAGATTTGTGCATTATCCACTGCCGGCACATTGGTTTTAAATATCTTGGCAATGCGCACTTCGCGGGCATCAAAAGTACCGTTCCGATCGCGCCAACGCACTAACAATACATCATTTTCTTTCAGGTTGCACGATTCCGCCATGCGCCGCCCAATGATTGCCGGAATACCATTGTCTGAGCTTTTCAAAGCTTCGGTAGGCAGTTGCAAAGTTTCTTGGTCGGGGTCAATCCCTTTGAGCAAAGTGCTCTCCACGCGTCCTTGCGGGTAGGCAGTGGCTTGCGTGATAAGCACCGGAACTAATTGTTTTTGCGCAACCAATCGCTGCGCCTCTGCCGAAAGCGGCGTATGAGCATCTTGCAGCGAGTATGGGTCGTAAGGATCATAGCCCGGTGTCCAAAACTGTCCTGAAGCAATTTCCCACGCTTGCGTGTCGTTGCGCGCCTGCTCGTTCCATCCATCCAAAATTCCATTATAAAACAGAATAAAGATAAAGGCAAACGACAGCACAAATACATTGAGCCAAGTGCGCAAACCCGCGCCCAATAAGTTTCGTATGGCAAGTTTTATTTCTAACATAAAAATGAATTTTGGGTGATTAACTATTCATTTTCAATTCGTCTTTTTCTACCACGCCGTCGCGCAAAGAAATGATTCGATTGAGGTATTGCATCACCTTTTCGTCGTGGGTGGCAAAGATGAATGTGGTGTTTAGCTCGGCGTTCAATTTTTTCATCGTTTGCAGGATGTGGTGCGAGTTTTCGGCGTCGAGGTTAGCCGACGGCTCGTCGGCAAGTACCAGTTCGGGGCGTTTTACCATAGCGCGGGCAATAGCTACGCGTTGCGACTCGCCTCCCGAAAGTTGCGCCGGTTTCGATTTCACTTTGTCGGTCAGTCCCACCCACTCGAGCGCATCCATCACCATTTTGTGGCGCTCAGCAGACGACAGGTTTTGCAACAACAAGGCAAATTCTACATTTTCGTACACCGTATAAACCGGTAATAAATTGTAGGTTTGAAAAATAAACCCGATATGATAATTGCGCAGTTCGGCGGCTTGCTTATGGCTCAATGCCGAGATGGATTGCCCGAGCACGGTTGCATCGCCATCGCTTGGCGTATCCAGCGACCCGATAATGTTCAGCAGTGTGGTCTTTCCCGATCCGCTTGGACCTACAAAGCCGGTAAACTCGCCTTTTTCGATATTTAAATTTATATTCCGCAAAGCCGTAAATTCGCCTGTCCCGACTTTAAATCGCTTGCTTAGGTTTTCTATGTTGATGATTGTGTTCATAGTTTACTTTAAAATTGTTGATTTGCGTTTGGATTTTGTGTGGTTGTTTTCATAAACAGGATAGCTTCAAAAAAATATAATAATCATGTTCATTTGTCAATAATTTTGCAGCCTGACTGTGCATTTGGTTTTAAAACTGAGCGTTTTCATCGTTTTTCCTCTGCCGGTTATAAATGCAAAAGTAAAAATATTTTTCAGGTTTAATCACTTATAGTCAGTAAAAAACACTTTGAGTTTTTTCAATCTTAAATTTTAATAGAATTTATGTTTGCAAAATATATCATTAATTACTTTTATTTGAATATCTGCAATTAGTAATAAAATGCAAAACTTCGTTTTTTCTATACTAAACCGCGAAGACGCAATGACACGAAGACGCTAAGGTTTTTTTTCTTTGCGTCGTTGCGACTTAGCGACTTAGCGTTTTAGTACATAAAGCGTAGCTTTTAGTTTGAATGAACATTTTGCTAAAAGCGGATATACATAATTTTAAATACTTATTTTGTATTTTTGCAAATGAAAAAAAAATCAACAAATGAAACTAAAATATCTAACAATCACATTTTTATTCAGCACTACACTTATGGCGCAGCTTAGTAACAACCCCTTTCTTAAACCCTACAACACGCCTTTTGGCACAGTTCCCTTTAACCAAATAACGACAGACGACTACCTGCCCGCCATGCGCGAAGGAATGCGCCTGCACAGTGCCGAAATCGAAGCCATTGCCAACAACAAGGAAGCACCCACTTTTGCCAATACGATTGAAGCATTGGAGCATTCGGGCAAAGCACTTAACCGCGTGCAAGAATGTTTTTATAACCTGCTAAGCTCCGAAACCTCTGATGTGATGGATGCAATTGCCGAAACCATCGCTCCCGAAGAAACAGCACATGCAAACAGTATTACATTGAATGAAAAACTGTTTGCCCGTGTAAAGAAAGTGTACGATAACCGCGCAAAGCTATCATTGTCCACAGAACAAAAAATGTTGCTGGATAAAACCTACAACTCGTTCCTCCGCAGTGGCGCTACTTTGAATAAAACAGACAAAGAGAAATACAAAAAATATACTGAAGAATTGAACTTAATTCAGTTACAATTCAGCCAAAATGTATTAAAAGCAACCAATGCCTATCAATTAAATATTACGGATAAATCACAATTATCAGGTATTCCCGAAGATATACTGACCGCCGCGCAAGAAAAAGCCAAAGCAAAAGGCAAAGAAGGTTGGCTGTTCGACCTCACAGCGCCAAGCTATGTGCCGTTTATGAAGTATGCCGACAACCGCGACTTGCGCAAAGAACTCTACCTGGCGTACAACACCAAAGCACTGAGCGGAGAGTTTGACAACCGCGAAACGGTAAAGAAAATAGTAAACCTGCGCCTGCAAATAGCACAACTGTTAGGATTTAAAGATTATGCCGCTTACGCTCTCGACCGCCGCATGGCAAAGAATGAAGCGAATGTATATAAGCTGCTTGACGAACTACTGGCTGCTTACACACCCAAAGCAAAACAAGATGTTGCCGATGTACAAGCTTTTGCCAAAACAAAAGGCTTTCCGGCGGCTGAGCCTTCGGTTACTGAGCGTAGTCGAAGTATCGAAGCCTGGGACTGGGGATATTATTCCGAAAAACTGAAAGAAGACAAATACAGCATCAACGACGAGCAACTGAAGCCTTACTTCGAACTCGAAAATGTAAAACGCGGTGTGTTTGGTTTAGCCACTAAACTGTATGGTTTGCAGTTTAAGAAAAACACCGAAATACAAGTGTATCATCCCGATGTAGAAGCATTCGAAGTATATGATGCAACAGACAAGTTTATGGCAATTCTGTACACCGACTTTTTCCCGCGCGAGGGCAAACGCAGTGGTGCATGGATGTCGGGTGTAAAAGGGCAATCGATTGAAAACGGCGTGGACGAACGCCCGCAAATCACGCTGGTGATGAATTTTACCCGTCCGGTAAATGGTCAGCCGGCATTGCTAACTTTCGACGAGTTTAGCACATTCCTCCACGAGTTTGGACATTCGTTGCATGGCATGCTTTCGGATTGCGAATACGAAAGCCTTTCGGGAACCAATGTGTTTTGGGATTTCGTGGAACTGCCTTCGCAGTTTATGGAAAATTTTGCCACCGAGAAAGAATATCTCGATGGCTTTGCCGTGCATTACCAAACAGGAGAGAAAATACCTGCTGAACTGATTGCTAAAATCAAGGCTTCCGAAAATTTCAATGCAGCGTATGCTTGCTTGCGTCAGTTGAGCTTTGGATATTTGGACATGGCTTGGCACACACAGGTCAAGCCATTCAGCGGCGATGTGCAAGCATTCGAGAAACAAGCCTGGAGCAAAGCCATTGTATTGCCGCAAGTGCCCGAAGCATGTATGAGTGTGCAGTTTAGCCACATTTTTGCCGGAGGATATGCCGCCGGATACTACAGCTACAAATGGGCAGAAGTGCTGGATGCCGATGCTTTCTCTGTATTTAAGCAAAACGGCATCTTCGATGCCAAGACAGCCGCATTGTTCCGCGAAAACATCCTGTCCAAAGGCGGCAGCGAAGACCCCGCTGTGCTTTACCGCCGTTTTCGCGGACAAGACCCGACGATTGATGCTTTGTTGATTCGGAATGGGGTGAAATAACCCGTTAATTACCCCATAGCACTCAGTCGCTGCACTTCACTGGGGGTTATTCGTATTTAGTCCTGCGGACTGCCTTTACAACAAAATCCCACCAAGCCAAAAAACTCGGTGGGATTTATCAGTTATAAACTATTTGTTTTGGCACGATTTACAAAACATAAGTGTTCGAAACCTTGCTTTTCGGGTTGAAAACCCTTGTTAATCCAGCCCAACGGCAACGCCTTGGGTTGTGATATGGCAATCGCCATAATCCGGGCTGCAAGCCCAGCATAATTTGACAATGTTATAAATTGCCCCTTGCAGGGTGCATATCTATCGGATTACATGTACCCCAAGGCGACGCTTCGCTTGCCGTTGGGCTGGATTAAATAAGGCTTGCAGCCTTTAAATTCATGGTTCGAACACTTATGGTCTGCAAATTGTGCCTTTTTCAGTTATAACCGGCACGATTTACAAACTCGTGTTAGCGATGGTTTTCAGCATCTTTTAAATAATCCTTTGCCATATTAAGTGGACCATAATGTGAGGGGGTTTCCGCATCTGTAACCATAAGCCAGTATTCTATCGCTTTATTATGGTCTTTTTCTACTCCGATACCTTCATAGTAACAATGCCCAAGTGCTACTTTCCCATAATCTGAAATCAATTTATATAAAGAACTTGTATCGGCAGCACATAGATTGTACAATTCAAATGCTTTTTTGTGGTCTTTCTCTATTCCGATACCATATTCGTAACACCGGCCTAAATCGTATGCCGCAAAAACTTTGTCGTTCTTAAAGGCTTGCTGATAATAAGAAAAGGCTTTTACAGAATCTTTAAGATGTCCATTTTCACCGGTTTCATAACTCCACCCAAGATTCCGTTGATAGATTGCACTGTCTTTTTTAATTGTTATCTCCCCTATATCCTGCCCAAAGGTGCTAAAACAGGAAATGATTATAAAAGTGAGAATTGCTAGTTGCTTCATAGATTATTCTTTTTAAACTCTCTTATCATATCTAAACATTCCTTTAATCTCCTCCCCCTTATTTCAATATCGTCCAACATTTTCAATTCACTTTCTGCTACTTTTAAATATTTATTCATTTGCTGTTCATCTTGGCTTGATAACGCAATTGTTGCATAACAAATTGCTCTTATTTGAGCTTTCCGTTCCGCATCACAGTTATCGGCATTGCAACTATTATCATTATTATAAATAAACAAAAGGGCACTTTTAATAGTTTCTTCTGAACTTGTATTAGATAAATAGTTTTGAAGAGATTGCTTAAATAGGTTTTCTACAGCTTCATTCTCTTTTGCATCGCCACAAGGAGCTTCTATTACAAAATTCTTTTCTAAGAATTGCATTGCATCAATAGGAATCTCTTTTTGTTTACTGCAAGAATAAAAAAGAAACAGGAATAGTAGGACTTGGAGAATTACTTTCATTTAGTATAATTGTTTAGGTATATTAGTTTCTTCTGGAGAACCACCTTGCATATAAACATATGTTGTACCTAACCAAACATAATTTAGTCTTTGTAAGTCAGAGGAGAAATAGAAGACCATCATATTTCTATCGGGAGTATATTTATTTTTCCAAGGAAAGCCACTATTATAATCAATAGTTGAGCGCATAAAACAATATTCATGAATTCCATTACTATTAGTTCCCTGAAAATAAAATGTAGCAGAATTATTATTTTCTTTATATCCATTTTTATCAGATACATAGAGAGCATTTTTATTATTAATAAAAGTAATATAGTTGCCTCCATCACCTTTGCTCTTAGCTCCATTCTTATCTACAGACTCTATACAAGTATAATAATAAGTCTGCCCAAAAGCAATCACTATTCCTGCAAAAGCTAAAATGAATAGTAGTGTTAATTTTTTCATGATATTTTATATTTAATTTATTGTTTTACTATTTTAATAAACACTGCATCCCGATTTAATAGCTTCGCGTCTTATATCAGCCATTTGTCGTTCACATTCCATTCTTAATTGTAATGTAGAGGTTTTAAGATTTGTTGATGAGCCTGATATTCTATCTGGATATAAGGTTTCATTTGCTCTTTGTTTATTTAAGTCTCGCTCTGCATCATCTCTTCTTTGCTTTAATGTATTATAGCGTTGCTGCAATCGTTCGCAGGTAGCTATTTTATCATATTGTGTATCTGTTATTGCGGGGTTTATAGGATTGATCGGAATATTGTCCAATTTTTCTTTTGTTTTTCTTTTGGATGAAGTTATGGTATTAGATTTAGCTGTTCTGCGCTCATAAATAAGGATATTTCTGTCAGCTAACTTTATATTTATTCGGCTATAATCTGAAGCAACGAAATAATAAGCCTTGCCCCAATAAGTATCTCCATAATACATGATTATATTATTATCTGTCTTTATATATTCAAGAACGCCATTATTTACGGTGTAGCCATCTTTATCCGAATCGTAACAGAGCTTATTAGTAAAATATATAAACTGTCCACTATTATCGCCAACTTGTCTATCCCCATTTACTATTTTAGCTATTTGCTGATAATAATAAGTCATTTGTCCTATTACATTAATAGTTATAACAAACAAAATTATTATTATTGATACTTTCTTCTTCATTGTAGTTTGCGTAGACAAAAGATTTTTATCATTTCGTATATGTAAAATATTTAACAGACTCATCATTCTCTCCCCCTGAATAGGGCAAACGCACGAAATTATATCCTAATTATATACCTATATTTGCGATGTCTCGACTACACTGCGTTTCGCTCGACATGACGAATATAAATTATGTATGGGGGGTAGGAAAAGATTGGCGGCGAAGCCGCCAATCTTTTCCTACTATCCTATCCCAAGAAACTCCGTCATGTCGACCGAAACGACGAGTGGTCGCTGAGCGCAACCGAAGTGGAACGAGGAGTGGAGGAGACATCGCAAATTTCGTGCGTTTGCCCTACCCCCTGAATGTAAACCTAAGATTAGAATTATTCTTTTATACGAAAAGTATTAAGAATATCTTCTCCAGTTTTTTTATACTTTTCAAAGTCTTTTTGTGGAACCATAAATTCCAAAGTATAACAAGCACCATCAGCAATAAAGATGTAATATATTGCCTTCATTTTTGTCATATGTTCAAATGTAAAAGTAAGTCTAATATAAGTGCCTGAACTGTTTCTGAGTTCTTTGGACTCTATCAGGGAAAACTTTTTAAGCATAGAATTAAGAAGTTTTGGAAGCTCTTTTTGATAGGCTTTTATATCAATATCATCAAAGCTATCAGCTTCTGTTTCCGAAATAACTAATTGCACCATAGCAGACTCATCATCATCTGGAGCTATCAACTGAAAATCAACACCTGCTACATTTATATCGTTTTTTGTATTTAATTCCCATTTGGGTGGATATTGAATAGAGTAATCAGAGGTTTCATAAGTTTTCCATCTTGTTTGTGCATTAATATTTATTCCTATAGTAATAATAGCTGTCAAAGTCAATAATGCCTTTTTCATTGTAATTGTAATTGTATTTTTATAATTATTAAAATAAAGTTGTTTTTGCATCTGCATCTAAAGTAAACTTATAACTACCATACAATATAGTACCTTGAGGATTATCTATTTGTAAGGGGGTTGCTAATGTAGGCAAAGCACCTGTTAAAGAAGTCGAACTGCCCCATCCATCATATACTTCGGCATCATAATTACCAGAAATACTTATTTCCACTGAATAAGAATCCTTATGTGCATAATTCGACTTTGGTTTAGCTACCCAAGTTAAACTATCCATAACTGGTAAAGAAAATTTCTTTACGGTTTTCGACCAAGGAAGTTGTACTGATTCTTCAACTCTTCCTGAAGGCGTTGGATATGTTACTGTAAAATTGTAGGCAGCATATAAATCGTCGTTTCCAGATATATTAAATGTTATATCGGTTGTGTCATCTTTATGACAAGCACAAAAAGCTATAGCCATTAGAGCAAGTAAAATTGTTTTCTTCATTTGTTTCGATATTTATATTTCCGCCTACTCTAAGTCAGTTTTCGGCATCCCTGTGTTTTTTACTGTTTGCGGTATGTAGGGGCGTTGCATGCAACGCCCCTACATACCTGTATAAATCTGCGTAATCCGTGTCATCCGCGTTCTATGTATTTGGTAGAGCCGTGGCGCAGTTCGACTACGCTCACTGACCACGCCACGGCTCTACAGGTCGGGTAGACACGCAGGTCTGCCCCTACGCCTCCGGACCCGGTCCGGTTTCCGTTTCGGGTTTGTCGGGATTATTGTCGTTGTCTTTCTTGCGCGCTTTGGGTTTGATCACGGCATATTTGCGGCGCAACCCGTCCATTTCAGCAAAGAGGGCAAGGAGCTTTTCGTTCGGCATCAGACTCACTGATTGTTCTATAGCGGTGCAGTACTGCTCGTAAGCGTGCACCGCTTCATCTTTTAGTTCACTTGCCGAGTTGCCGGTTTTGTTACTCACCTCGGCATTACGGTCTTTGTACATCTTGTCGTAGTTGGTATTTACGCTTTCGAGGTCGGTTAGCAGCGTGGTAATGTCCAGGGTAGTGGCAGCTGTTTGCAGGGTTTGGTCGGCGTGATAGCGGTCGAGTACTTCTTCATAAATACCACTGATGGTATTGAGCGGCTCAGTCTCGGTATTCCAGTAAGGGGTGAGGAAAATTTTGTAAGCCGAGCCTGCTGCTTTGAGCGTGGCCGACGAGCTTTTGTTGGCATTGGTCGTAAACCGTTTTATTTCGGCAAACAGCTTGTTGCGCTGCGTATTCATTGCCTGAAGTTCGGGCGTGAGTGCGCTGCCGAGTGTTTTTTTCATGCGTTTCTCCATGTCGGCGTTCACTGTTTCGAGAACGGCGAGGGCTGCTTTGGCAAGGTCGCTCATGCTGGTTTTTACGGGTGCCGACACTTCGATGGTGGTTTTGACAATTGCATACAAATTGTCGATCCCCAAATTGTTTACATGTAGTGGCGAGAATAAATGTTGTTGCATAATTGAGTTGTTTTTTTAAAGTTTTTTATTTAATTGTTACCTATGTTTTTGCTGTTGTAAAGTGTTCTACCGTTTGTAGAATCATCACCGGAGTCCTTTTTATAATTCTACAAACGGTAGAATCATTATTGGAGTTCCTTTTATGGTTCTACCGTTTGTAGAACTTCTGCGGAAGCTCCTTTTGCCGTTCTACCATTTGTAGATCGGTTACAGGGAAACCTGTCGGTATTCTACAACCGGTAGAATATTTGCGGAAATAAAAAAGCCTCTGCATCGAAATTATATTCCTTGCAAAGGCAATCCGTAAGTTTTCCCAACTGAAAATTAGTGAGGATATATTTTGTAGAGAAATTCTTTTTAGTAAATTGTGTATTAGCGATAATTTGCGAGGTATGCAAATTATGGGGGAAGAAAATAATGTTTTTTGGGATAAATAACATATAGTATATGCAATTATTAATAAGGCGTAAAATTATAAATATTTTTTGAAAATGCTATTTTTTGGTAAAAAATATTTTAATTATGCCCCGCATTACAACCCAAGGCGTTGACATTGGGCTGGAATATAAATGGTTGAACCAAAGGTCAGCGTAGCTAAAACCATTTATACCCCAGCCCGATGGCAACGCCTCGGGGTTGTAAACGCAACCAACCACCCGTGCCTTTGGGATATAAATATGTATTGCCCTTGCAGGGCGTACGCGGTGGTGGCAATTACCATCGCTCCCGAAATCCTGCCCGACAATATCCAAGCCATGCCTTATTCTTTCACATAGACGCGCTTTACACGGCGCGAAACGCTTGTCAGTATCTCGTACGAAATGGTTTGCAGGGATTTAGCCATTTCGGTTATGGACAATCCTTTACCAAAAAGCACAACTGTGTCGCCTTCTTTGGCAGGAATGCCGGTCAGATCGATCATTGTCAAGTCCATGCACACATTGCCAACCACAGGTGCAAATTGACCATTAACCAGCACTTTGCCTACGCCATTGCTTAATTTCCGGTCGTAACCGTCGGCATAACCGATTGGTATAACTCCGATTACCGAGTTGCGCGTGATCTTCCCCTTGCGGCTGTATCCCACTGTTTCGCCGGCTGCCACTTCGCGTATTTGAAGAATGGTGGTTTTCAGGGTGCAAACTTCTTCTAACTTACCGCTGTCCAACGCACTGATACCGTAATGCCCAATGCCCAAACGCACCATATCGAATTGATATTTGGAGAAACGCTCGATGCCTGCCGAGTTAAGAATGTGTTTCAGTATTTTATATGAAAAGGCTTTCTCAAACTTCATGTAAACGGATTGAAAAACAGAGACCTGTTGCTCGGTAAAATCATCGAACTGCGCTTCGTCGGCGCCGGACAGGTGAGAGAACACGGAACGCACCAACAGTGTTTGCTGCGATTTGAGTTCGGCAATCAATTCGTCCACCTGTTCAGGATTGAACCCGAGGCGGTGCATGCCGGTATCTATCTTAATATGTACAGGATAGTTTGAAACGCCTTGCCGCTCGGCTTCCTTGCGAAAAGCTTCGAGAATACGGAAACTATAAATCTCGGGTTCCAAATTATATTCAATAATTTTTGCCAAAGCGCCATTCTCGGGGTTCATCACCACGATTGGGATATGAATGCCTTCGTTGCGCAAGGTTACGCCCTCATCCGCAACAGCAACAGCAAGGTACTCGCACCCATGATGTTGGAGTGTGCGCGCCACTTCCACATCGCCACTTCCGTAAGCATAAGCTTTGACCATGCTCATAATCTTGGTTTCGGGGCGCAAATGCGAACGGAAATAATGAACATTGTGCACCAACGCGTCCAAATCGACTTCGAGCGTGGTTTGATGGGCAATGGCTTCTATCTTTTCGGAAATAGTCTCAAACTTAAATTGCCGCGAGCCTTTCAATAAAACAGCTTCTTCTGAAAATGAAAAATCAGGAATGAAAAATGAAGAATTTAAAAAATCTTCGGTGGTATCAAAAAATACAGCATCACATTTTTCCCCTAAAATATTCTTAATTCTTAATTCTTCACTCTTAATTTCCCCGCCTATGCCAATCAGTTTATCAATGCCTTTTTGCAGCAATAGTTCGGCTACATTTTTATACAAATCAGCTTGACCGCTTTGCAAAATATCGGATAAGATAAGCGTTCGTTTCATCTTTTTCACCGCTGCCTGATTTTGTAAAAAATCGAGCGCAATATTCAACGATGTGAAATCGGAATTGTATGTGTCGTCTATGATCAAACAGTTGCGCAAACCTTCTTTTACTTCCAGCCGCATAGCAACCGGTTCGAGGTTTTGCATCCGTTCGGCAATTACACTGGGCGACTTACCTAAAAACAACATTGTAGTCAAACAAGACAATGCGTTTTCAATAGAAGCGTCGTCAACGAAATTAATTGTAAATTGTAAATTGTAAATTTTCCTCCCTTCGCTCGAAAGACCGTTGTTTGTAAATTGTGGACAAGAATATGCGATCGTTGTACTGCTTTCTTTCTTCTTTATCTCTAAAATTTGTACATCGGCTTCACTTGTTTTTCCCCAAGTGAATGGTTTCGCTTTTGTGCCGGATTGCGTCACGGCAATATCAATCAGTTTATTATCTTTTTGATAAATAATGGTTTGCGAGTCTTTAAACAGCTTGAGTTTTTCGTTACATTTTTCCTTTAATGAAGAAAAATTTTCCTGATGCGCTTCGCCTAAGTGGGTGAAAATACCGATAGTTGGCGAGATAATGGGTTGTAGTTTCTCCATTTCGTTAGGCAGTGAAATGCCTGCTTCAAAAATACCTAATTCGGTCTGTGCATTCAGTTCCCACACTGAAAGAGGCACACCTATTTGCGAGTTATAGCTGCGTGGTGATCGGGTAATGCGGTAATCTTCTTGCAACAATTGATACAGCCATTCTTTGACAATCGTTTTACCGTTGCTGCCCGTGATACCGATAACCGGACACGAGAATTCTGCCCGGTGCGCTGTGGCTATTTGCTGAAGGGCTTCCAATGTATTTTCTACGAATAAGAAATTGGCGTCTGAAGGTAGAGACAAGGCATGCCTTGTCTCTACCAGAAATGAACGCACACCGGCTTCGTATAAATTAGCGATGTACCGGTGTCCGTCATTGCGAGCTGTGCGCAATGCGACAAACAGGCTTTCGGCAGGAAACGACACAGCCCGACTATCTATCAGCAAATGAGTAATTTCTGTGTTTTTATTACCAATAAGTTTGGCGTTGGTTATTTGGGCTATTTTATGTAGAGTAAACATGTTCGGTATAAAAGTTTAGTTTACAGCGTTTTTGATAGAAAATCGCGCAAATAAATATGTTGAATGCCATTGCGTGTGTTTCCGGCAAATTCGTCCATCGAAACAACCATTTTCGGATAATTATCTTTTATTTTTTCTAAATTACCAAATTCTCTGTCAATCGTTGATTGATCGCTCAAAAGATAACAGACTTGAATATAAATTGTTTCGCCTTTGCGAGTGGCAACAAAATCAATTTCGGACTGGCGAAGTTGCCCCACCTTTACATCAAATTCATTAATTAACAGATGATTATAAACAATATTTTCTATCATTTTGGCAATATCCGCTTGGCGATAACCCAAAATGGTGTTGCGTAATCCTAAATCTTCAAAATAAAATTTTTCGCCGATCTCAAATATTTTTTTGCCGATAATATCTACACGCGACACTTTGTGTATTAAAAAAGCATCGGAAATATTCTTTAAGTAATTGATTACTTGAGATGTTGCTATGCTTACTTGTTGGTTTTTTAGATAATCGCTAATTTTTTTCGACGAAAAAAGCTGTCCAATATTATCTGCTAAAAATACAACTAAATTTTCTAAAAAAGCATTATTACGGATATCATTTCGCATAATTATATCCCTATATATCACAGTGTTATAAACACCCTTTAGATAATCAAACACCACTTCGTCAGTCAAAGGCAAATGTATCAAATAAGGCAATCCACCGTATTTAAGATATTTCAACAATGTTTCATTAGTGTTTTCTAAAGCATGAAATTCCAAAAACTCTATATAAGAAAGGCTGTGAATAGGAATTTCGATATAGCGTCCGCTTAAAAAGGTGGCAAGCTCGCCCGACAACATATTGGCGTTGCTACCGGTGCAATAAAGGTCGTAAATGGGATTTAGTAAAAGGCTTCGAAGTGCTTTCTCGAACTCGGCAATCTCTTGGATTTCATCAATAAAAATATAATTTTTCACACCCTTTCGAGTGTTTTTCACTACATAATCATTCAAATCAATAGCCGTTCGGATAAATTCAAAAGAAAGATCTTCCTTGTTGATATACAATATATTAGCTTTGCTATCTTGTTGCTTGATGTAATCTATAATTTGCTTCAAAATATAGCTTTTACCAACACGCCGTTGCCCTGTAAGTACTTTTACAAGTTGCTTTCCCATAAATGGTTGCAACTTTTTATAATATCTTTCGCGTGAAATAACCGGATATTCCATAAAAGTTTTGTTTGTAAAATAGACTTACACGAAAGTATTAAAAGTTTTTTACACGAACAAAACTTTTAGACAAAATAATAAAGGTTTATGATATGTGGTGAAATTTTCGATAGGTATATTGAAAACTTTTGATATAAACTAAACTTTCATTTTTCTTCGATATTAAACATTTCTTCCACAGTCAATCCGGTCAGCCGCTTGAGCGAACGGAACAGATACCACAACACAAAGCCCATTACGATTGTGGACGGCAATGCAATTACTGGCCAGCTCAACCCGAGCATCTTGCTGTATTCGGCATTAAATTCGGGTGTTCCGGCTGGGCTGTGCATGATTATTTTTGCCAAAACAAAATTCAGAATAGCCGACAGGAAAAACGAACATGCCAAGAAATAGGATGAGTTTACAAGGATTTTGTCAAATTCTGGTTGGGCGTTTTTTTCGGCTAAAATGGCATCTATTTTTTCTATTTTCATCAAATCGGGATTGTAAAGTAGTTTTTTCAGTAAAGGGAATGGCGACTTGATGGTTGCTAATACGGCAATGCCTATTATCAAAGGAATGGAGGCTTCTTTGTAGGCGATCAACCCGGTGGGAAGTTGGAAAACACCGATAATGCCCGTCAGCAAAATCCCGACAAAACCGAGTATCGAAATGAAATTTGTTTTCTTTTTTTCAACCCAATCATACAGAAAATATCCCAATGGAAACATCAACGCCAATATCAAAGCCGTAGCCGGAATGGCGCTTGGATGATTGAAAAAATCGGGCAATACCAAACCTGCTTTTTGCAAACGAGCCAGCACATTGTCGAACCGGTTTAATACCAAAATTGGAATGACAATATTAAATGCAATGTTCCACAGCGG
Source organism: Paludibacteraceae bacterium (assembly GCA_031553685.1). Lineage (GTDB taxonomy): Bacteria > Bacteroidota > Bacteroidia > Bacteroidales > Paludibacteraceae > JAFGVL01. The sequence continues at coordinate 22,114 of JAVBLE010000031.1, forward strand.
GTTTTCTTTCTTTTTTTGTTGTTCGGTAGTCATCTTAAATAATGCCTTTTTGAGTTAATAATATTTCCATTTCGGCTTGTACTTTTTGGGCTTCGACAGCGGCTGCTTGTGCAAAGTTCTCAGTACTGTCGGCATAAATGATTTGGCGCGATGAGTTTACCAATAATCCGCAACTATCATTCATGCCATATTTAGCTACTTCCTGCAAACTGCCACCTTGCGCTCCCACACCGGGAACGAGCAAGAAATATTCGGGCACAATGGCGCGAATATCACTCAACATTTCGGCTTTGGTTGCCCCAACTACATACATCATATTGTCTTTGTTTCCCCAAAGTTGCGAAGTTTTGAGTACAGTTTCAAAAAGGCGTTCGCCGTTTTTTTCATCTTTGATAAATTGGAAATCGAACGCACCTTTATTGGATGTCAGAGCCAACAAAATGACCCATTTGCTTTCATATCCTAAAAATGGTGTAACCGAATCTTCGCCCATATAGGGTGCAACGGTTACACTATCAAAATCCATATTTCCGAAGAATGTACGGGCGTACATTTGCGAAGTATTGCCTATATCGCCGCGCTTGGCATCGGCAATGATAAATTGGTCGGGATAATTGCTGCGGATATAATCAACAGTTCGTTCCAAAACTTCCCAACCTTCCAATCCAAGGCTTTCATAAAAAGCCAAATTTGGTTTGTAAGCCACACAATAAGGCGCTGTTGCATCAATTATTGCTTTATTGAAAACAAACATGGCATCATCTTCTTCAAACAAATGTTCGGGAATCTTTTCAATATCTGTATCTAATCCCACACAAAGGAATGATTTTTTGCGTAGGATGTTTTGGAATAATTCTTCTCTTGTCATATTTTGTATATTTTTATTTGTTACTTTGTCCTGCCTTGCAGGCAGTTTTTGAGCGTTCCGCTCATCTGCAGGTCGCTGACCTACGGTTATGAAAATCAGTTCTTTCAGAACAATCTCACACATGCGGTGGACTTTGTCTCGAAGAGACAGGATTTTCATGATCGCATGCGAGCGAAGCGTTGCTTGCGGCGAGCGGCATAATAAGACTCTGTCTGCCTGCAAGGCAGGATATTACTCTATAATTCCGATTCTTTCAATCTCTCCGCATTTTCCGCAATATCCCATGCTCGTATTTCTTGTCGAATAACTTCTTGTAAATCTTTTGTTGAAAATGGCAAATTATAATCAGCAACTCCAATTGGCTTATTAATATCTCGTAGTGCAACTTCTACTTCAACATGATCTTTATCTGCACACAAAATAATTCCTATTGAAGGATTTTCATCAGACATACGCACTTGTTCGTCGAGCAATCCGAGATAGTGGTTCATTTTGCCAACATATTCGGGTTCAAATTCGCCAATTTTCAAGTCAATCGCAATTAAAGACCGTAACTTACGATGAAAGAAAAGCAAATCTACAAAATAATCCTTCTTACCCAACGAAAGCCTGTATTGATTTCCGATAAAAGTGAAACCAAAGCCTAATTCAAGTAAGAAGAATTTAATTTTTTCTACAATTTTACTTTCAAGTTCCAGTTCTTTTATGGGTTGGGTAATGCCTAAGAAATCAAGCGTGTATGTATTTTTTAGAATTTCATCCGCTTGTTCTTGTAAATGATCGGGAAGTGCTGTGGAAAAATTATGATGTTTAGGTAAGAGTTTCGATTTTCCGTAAGCATCAGCTTTAATGAAATTAAGGAGAACATCACGCGTCCAACCCATTTTAACCGCCGATTCAATATAATAACAAGCTTCTTCGATGCTTTTTGATTTATGAAAAATCTGAATATGGTGGCTCCATGATAATATTGATGCTTCTTTTGGGAGTATCATCTCAAAAACTGCGACAGTGCGTTGCAGTTTTTGATCTTTGTTGAAAACTGCGACAGAGTGTCGCAGTTTTTCATCTTCGTCCAAAACTGCTATGCGTCGTGGTAGTTTCTCAATCGATTGACTATAAAACTCATAGAAGCGTTTCATATCCCATAAATTTCGTGGAGAAAAACCGCTCATATTCGGAAATTCGGACTTCAAATCGGCGGACAAGCGATTCACAACGCTACTACCATAACCTTCGGCAATTCCCTTTTCTGTCAAATGTTTGCCAATATTCCAATACATCTCAATCATCGAATTGTTGATGCGATTAGCAATAACAACTCGTGTTGATTTGATTTCGGCAATAATTTGTCTTAAAATGCCTTTATAATCTTGTATATTAGAACCTTGCTCCATGTTTTTTACAATTCACTTTCTTTCAATCTCTCCGCATTTTCTGCAATAATCAATTGATCAATCACATTTTGAATATCGCCATCCACAAAAGCAGATAAATTGTAGATTGTCAAGTTAATGCGATGGTCGGTTACACGCCCTTGCGGATAATTGTAGGTGCGGATTTTTGCCGAGCGGTCGCCGGTACTCACCATTGTTTTACGACGAGCAGCAATATCGTCAATATATTTTTGATGTTCTTTGTCGTAAATCATGGTACGAAGTCGTGCGAGGGCGCGTTCTTTGTTTTTTGGTTGGTCGCGGGTTTCGGTACATTCAATCAGGATTTCTTCCGAAACGCCTGTGTTGGGGTTCTTCCACACATAACGCAAACGAACGCCCGATTCTACCTTGTTTACATTTTGTCCGCCCGCACCACCCGAACGGAAAGTATCCCATTTAATTTCGCCTTCGTTGATCACAACATCAAACTCATCAGCTTCGGGAAGCACTGCCACGGTAGCCGCCGAAGTGTGTACACGCCCCTGTGTTTCGGTTTGTGGTACCCGCTGCACGCGGTGCACACCCGATTCATACTTAAGCGTACCATATACATTTTCGCCGGTTACATCAAAAATTATTTCTTTGAAACCACCATTTGTTCCCTCGTTAAAATTATTTACCTGAATTTTCCAGCCTTTTGTTTCGCAATATTTTTGATACATACGGAATAAATCGCCGGCAAAAATCGCAGCCTCATCACCACCCGTTCCTCCACGAATTTCGACAATGGCATTCTTGCCATCTTCGGGATCGGCGGGAATAAGAAGGAGTTTTATTTCTTCTTCCATTTCGGGCAGTTGCGGTTGCAACAAGTCGAGTTCGGCTTTTGCCATGTCGCGCATTTCGGGATCATTTTCCGAGTCGAGTATTTCTTTGGCTTCATCAATGCCTTGCAACATGGTTTTATAGCGGTTCCGGGCTTCCATAATCCGCTCCAAATCCTTGTATTCTTTATTGAGCTTTACATAGCGTTTCATATCGGCAATTACCGATGGGTCGGTAATCAGCGTGGCTATTTCTTCAAATTTATGTTGTAATCCGTCGAGCTTTTCGAGTAGTGTTGTTTCTGCCATTATTTTATTTTCAAAGATTTTAGATAAATAAAAAACCACAACGACTTCGAAAATGAGCGTTGTGGTTTTATGTTGTATGCAGCTTTGCTATTTCTTAGATAAAGTAGCGCGTTCGATATATTTATCAATATCTTGTGCGGTAGAGCTTTTTGAATATTTATCCTTAATTTGTGTGTAATATTCGATGGCTTTATCAAAGTTTTTATTAAACTCGTATAATATTCCTGCTTTCTTCAATGCCACAGGACTAAATACGCTATTATCCGCTTTGATGGCTTTATTGTAATAATCGTATGCCTTTTCGTAATTTTTAAGTTCGACATAACAATCAGCAATTCCAATATTCACTACAACTGATGGATTTACAGAACCGTTTGCGTCAAATTCCGTAAAATAATCAATGGCTTTTTGATAATCGCCTTTTTCATAAGCAGCAACACCGGCAGACCATTTGGCAGCATTGGCAGACTTTGTCATGTCATAATCATCAATTATTTTATCAAAACCAATAAACCCTGCACCATCGCCGTTAAGCGCATATTTTACAGAGTCAACCTGCAAATATTCTTGCCCTTTTGCCATTTGGTTTTCGGCTTCGATTTCTTGTGGAGCAAAAATAAATTTCTTTACCAAAATTATTCCACAAATCACAATTACAATTCCTAAAACAGCATAAATCAACTGTTTTTGATATTTTTCGATAAATGCTTCCGCTTTACCGATAGCCACTTGAACATCTTCGCCAAAGCCGTGTTGAGGGGATTTTTTATTATCAGCCATATAAATGTATTATTTTAATTTTTCGGAAGGCAAAAATAGGACTTTCTTTGCTATAAATAAAATTTTTAGTAAAAAAAATCTTTTTTGAACATCTTTCTTGCCTATAAACTCATGAGTCTATTTTTTCACAACATTACAAAATAAATTTTATATTTGCATGAAGAAAAATATAGGGAAAATGTTTTTACGGCAGTTATCCATCATCAATTATAAAAATATCAAGCAAGCCGAAATCGAGTTCTTGCCCAAGATCAATTGTTTTATCGGGCAAAATGGTTCGGGCAAAACCAATGTGCTGGATGCTGTGTATTACCTTTCGTATTGCAAAAGCCACAGCAATAGCATCGACAGCCAAAACATTAATCATGAAGAAGATTTCTTTGTCATTCAAGGCGAATATTTGGTAAATGAAAAAGAAGAACAGATTTACTGTGGGCTAAAACGCAAGCAACGAAAGGTTTTCAGGCGAAACAAGAAAGAATACGAACGGCTTTCGGAACATATCGGATTATTACCGCTGGTGCTTATATCGCCCAACGACAGCAGCCTGATAGCCGAGGGTAGCGACGAGCGGCGCCGGTTTGTCGATTCCATTATTTCGCAATACGACAAAGAATATTTGCATGCGCTGATACAATATAACAATGCGCTGCAACAACGAAACTCACTACTCAAAGCACATGCAACCGACGCTGCCTTGTACGAAATCTGGGAAGGACAGATGGTGCTGCATGGTTTGTTTATTTTTGAGCGACGCACGGCTTTTATTGCTGAATTTACGCCCATTTTTCAAGAATTTTATCAATATCTTTCAAAAAATAATGAGCATGTAAGTTTGAGTTACGAGTCGCAATTGCAAAAAGAACCTTTTGCCACACAACTGGCACGCAGCCGCGAGCGCGACAACCTGCTTGGCTACACAAGCAAAGGCACACACAAAGATGAACTCGAAATGCTTCTGGGTGAATATCCCATTAAGCGCGTAGGCTCGCAAGGGCAAAACAAAACTTATTTGATTGCGCTGAAATTAGCTCAATTTAAATTCTTAAAAAAAATATCAAAAATAACCCCTATCCTACTCTTGGACGATATTTTCGACAAGCTGGATTCGTCGCGCGTAACACAAATTGTGCATTTGGTAAGCGAAGATAATTTTGGGCAAATATTTATTACCGACACCAACCGCGAACACTTGGACGAAATATTGAAACAAATCCATCAGGATACACGCATTTTTATCGTAAATAATGGGGAAATCAGTTTGAATTAGAGATAAATGCAAAATTAATAATCCTTTTATTCAGTATCAATCAGTTTGTTTTCGTGTAAGCAAACATCTAAACTTCAAAACAGTATTAACAAACTTGATAGTTGTTTTAGCAATACCAGGGTGCTTTCCTCAACTGTATTAGTTCGTAATATCTGAATTGATTTTCGGGTGTGCCTATAATGGTAAATAGTTAGCAATTTACCGGATATTCGCCAAACTCATAATATCGCCAAACACACCGGCGGCGGTTACACTGGCGCCTGCACCGTAGCCTTTGATAATCATCGGGTGGTCATAGCGTTCGGTGGTGATCATGATGATGTTGTTGCTACCTTCAAGGTCGTAGAATGGGTGGCGCATATCCACCTCTTGCAAACCTACCGAACATACGCCGTTTTCCATTTTGGCAACGAAGCGGTATTTCTTTTGTTCGGCTTCGAGGCGTTGGCGTTTTTGCTCAAATTCGCTGTCAAGCTCATTGATTGTATTCCAGAAATCGTCCAGCGAACCGGCAAAATATTTGTCAGGCACAAAAAGGTTTTTGATTACATCGCTTTGTTCTACCCGATAACCGGCTTCGCGGCTAAGGATAACCAGCTTGCGGATAACATCCGTTCCGCTCAAATCAATGCGCGGGTCGGGCTCGGCAAAGCGGGCTTCTTTCGCCATCATAATGGCTTTGCTGAAAGGAATATCTTTGCTGATGGTATTGAAAATAAAGTTGAGCGTACCCGAAAGCACCGCTTCCATTTTCAGGATTTTATCGCCCGAATTAACCAAGTTACTAATGGTGCCGATAATGGGTAGTCCGGCTCCTACATTGGTTTCGAAAAGATATTTAGCATCCTTCTTACGCGAAAGTTCTTTCAGTTCGGCATAGTTGTCATAATCGCCCGAAGCCGCTACTTTATTTGCCGTAACTACCGATACATTGTGCGAAAGCAAATCGTTGTATAGTGTAGCAACTTGGTAACTTGCCGTACAATCTACAAACACAGAATTAAAAATATTCATCTCCAAAATGCCGTCGCGAATTACTTCGGGAGCGGTCGGAACACCTTTTTCGGTTACTAAAGTTTTGTAATTAGACAAGTCGATTCCGTCGCGGTCGAACAATACTTTATGCTCGTCGGCAATACCTACTACTTTTATTTTCAAGCGATTTTGCTCCAATAATTTGGGTTGTTGCTGGCGAATTTGATCCAACAAACCACCGCCCACTGTTCCGGTTCCCACCAAGAAAATATTCAGTTCCTGATATTCGGACAGGAAGAACGACTCGTGAATTACATTTAACGCTTTGCGCAGTGATTTTGAGTCTATTACAAACGAAATATTTGTTTCCGAAGCTCCTTGTGCAATGGCAATCACATTAATGCCGTTCCGACCCAGTGTTCCGAACAATTTGCCCGAAATGCCCGGGATGCGTTTCATATTATCGCCCACGATAGCAACGGTTGCCAAGTCTTTTTCGGCTTTGATATGGTTTATTTCGCCCATGCTCAGCTCTTGTGCAAACTCTTTGCTAATAGCTTCGACAGCCGTGTCGGCTTCGGTGTTTTTCACCCCAAGTGAAATCGTGTTTTCGGATGAGGCTTGCGAAATAAAGAACACATTGATTCCTTTTGCAGCCAAAGCGCCAAACAGGCGTTGGCTCACGCCGATAACACCTACCATGCCCAAGCCTTCCATCGTAATCAGAGCCGTGTCGTTAATGGACGAAATCCCTTTTATGCTTTTTACGCCGTCTTCTTTTTTGCGTTCGATAAGCGTACCCGGCGCATCGGGATTGAAAGTATTTTTAATTAATATCGGAATATTTTGGTGATAAACCGGGAAAATCGTTGGTGGATACACCACTTTTGCCCCAAAATTGCAAAGCTCCATCGCTTCGATAAAGCTTAAGCGTTCGATCACATAGGCTTTGCTGATTACACGCGGGTCGGCAGTCATAAAGCCGTCCACATCGGTCCATATTTCGAGAACCGAAGCGTCGAGTGCTGCCGCGATAATTGCTGCTGTATAATCCGAGCCTCCGCGCCCGAGATTTGTCATCGAGCCCGTCGTTTCGTCGGTAGAGATAAAGCCCGGACAAAGGGTTATTTTATTCTTTCCGGAAAATGCTTTTTGGATGAGTGCGTTGGTGGTGTCGATACTCAAAATGTGTTTGCCAAAGCTGGTATTAGTTTTGATAAAATCGGGCGAATAGGCATACGCCGCGCCTTTTATCGCACTGGCAACAATGATGGACGAAATGCGTTCGCCGTAACTCACAATCACATCGTGTACCGCAAGCGAGCATTGCTTGGTCAGTTCCACTTCCTTGTAGATGGTCGCCAATTCGTCCAACAATATGTTGGTTTTGCCCGAAATTTCGTTTGCCTTGTCGGCAGGGACAACGCCGGCAATTACTTCATGATGGCGATTGCATATTTCGCCGAACTCGGTTTGCCAGGTTTTGTTGCCTGCTACGGCAAGTTTTTCAACTGCAATCAGTTTGTCGGTTATCCCACCCAAGGCGGATACCACCACAATACAGTCTTCCTGCTGGTTTTCAACTATTTTTTTTACACTTAAAATGCTGCTTACAGAACCTACGGATGTTCCGCCAAATTTTAATACCTTCATAAATTTTAGTTTGTGAGATAGTGAGTTTGTGAGATAGTGGGATAGTGAACAATATACAACTTTTTGGAAATCCTGCTGTTTTTATTTTCTCGCTATCTCACTATCTCGCCATCTGAAAAACGGGCGTAAAGTTATAAAAAACAGCTTGTGAAACATAATTTTATTTGTAAAGATTTGCACAACAGGCAAAAAAACGCTTATCTTTGCAGCCTCTTTTTACGGAAAATGAGGGTCCGGTAGCTCAGCTGGATAGAGCAACGCCCTTCTAAGGCGTGGGTCTTGAGTTCGAATCTCAACCGGATCACAAAAAAAATCATAGCCCTGCAAATCACTGAATTTGCAGGGCTATGATTTTATAAATTACTATTCAATATCTTACAACAAATTGTTGTTGTTTATGTTGAGCTTGAATGTGATACCTAATACTTCGGCCGACTTGCGCGAGAGTAGCATCCGGTCTAAAAAGATTTCGAAATAATCCATTACGGCGCATATTTGGGTGTCGATTGCGAGGTAAAGGGTGGCTGTTTTTGTTTCGATGTCGAAGGTGAGCTCGGAGCTTGTTACGGCATAGTTTACCCGATCGTGTATGTCTTCGTAGATGGTTTCTTTGCTGCGCACGCGGGTGCGGTGCACATCGGTTTTGTCGGCAAGGATCAGGGCGGCTGCTACCGCGTTTACAGGGAATGCGGCTTTTTCGTCGTGGTTGCCTATGGCGGTGATGATGGTGGCGATGTCTTCGGCACACATCCCCATGTTGTCTAATATGCGGAATGCCATGACGGCTCCGGTTTGGGCGTGGCTGATGCGGTTTACTACATTGCCGATGTCGTGCATGTAGGCGGCTATTTTTACGAGTTCTACCTCGTGTTCGCTGTATTCTAATTCGTGCAGCAGTTTTCCAGCAACGCTTGCGCATTTGGTGGCATGAGCAAAGCTGTGTTTGGTGTATCCGATGGCTTTTAACGAGTTGTCGGCTTGTTTGATGTAAGTGCGGATTTCTTCGGAGTTTTTGACTTCTTCGAATGTTACTTTTTTATAATTCATAGGCAAATCTTACTTGTTGAGCAATTGCTTTACCTTTTCGGAGATGGCGCGTCCTTCGGCTTTTCCGGCTAATTGTTTGGTAGCTGCACCCATTACTTTGCCCATGTCTTGAGCCGAACTTGCACCTACTTGTGCTATGATTTCGCTGATGGCTTTTTCGAGTTCGGCATCGCTCATTTGTGCCGGCAGGTATTCGCTCAGTACGGCTACTTCTGCCAATTCGTTTTCGGCTAAATCGGTTCGGTTTTGTTCGGTGAAAATTTGAGCAGCGTCTTTGCGTTGCTTCACCATTTTTTGAATGATTTTGATCCCTGCTTCGTCGTTAAAGCTTTCGCCGCCTTTGGCTGTTTTGGCTTCGAGAAACTCTTTTTTTACTCCGCGTAATGCTTCGGTGCGCACTTTATCTTTGGCAAGCATCGCTTTTTTGATGTCTTCGCTTATTTGATCGAAAAGTTCCATAAATGTTTGTTTTTTAGAAATTCTTAATATGATGCAAATGTATTTCTTTTTTTACAAATAATAAACCTGTTGTGCATTTGGTTTAAAGAAACCAAATGCACAACAGGTTAAATCACAATATTCTTGAGCATAAATTGTTTATTTCTCTTTTAAATCAATTCCGATGAAAAAATAGTATCTTTGATGTCAAAAATAAAAAACCGGTATGAAGCATTGGCTGTATATTTTCAGTTTCTTTTTAGTGTCAACAACGATAAAAGCCCAATCGGACGGGCAAGCGGTATATCATTTCCTGAACCTTCCGTTTTCGTCGCACAATGCAGCATTGGGTGGGAGTAATGTGGCTTTGCCGGTCGATGGGATCAGTGGTGCAATGGTAAACCCGGCGTTGCTTTCGGATGCCACCAATAAGCAGATTGCGATAAATTACACCAATTATTTGTATGATGTATCGATGGGAAATGCGGCTTACGGGCAAAATTTCGGGCGACACCGTTTGGGTGCCGGATTGATTTTTATGGATTACGGAACTTTCGAAGGTGCTGACGAAGCGGGGCAATCGACCGGCGAATTTTCGGCTAAAGATTTTGCACTGAACCTCGAATATGCTTTGCAGTTAGACAAATATTGGACAGCAGGGGTTACGCTCAAACCGATTTATTCGGCTTACGAAACTTATACAGCTTTTGGGCTTGGGGTCGATTTGGGAGCGGCGTGGGTAAAGCCCGAGCAGCAAATGGCGCTGGGCTTCGTGGTGGCTAATATCGGGCAACAGTTTAGCGGATATAACAATGACAAAGAAAAATTGCCGCTGAATGCGATAGTGAGTTTTACCAAAAAATTCGAACATGCGCCTTTGCGTATCGCACTCACGGCTCATCACCTGAATAAATGGGATTTGTCGTACACCGATACCTACACCGAAACCTCGCTGACAGGCGAAAAAACAACGCCCGAAGTAAGCAATGTCGATATGTTTTTCCGCCATATTATTTTTGGGGTCGATTTGGTGCCGAATAAGAATTTTTACCTTTCGGCAAGCTACAATCGCCAGCGGGCAGCCGAGTTGTCATTGCGCGACACCAAAAGCATGGCAGGATTTTCGTTTGGCGGCGGCATCAAAATATCCAAATTCGGAGTAGGTTTTGCCGCTTCGCAATATCAGAAAGGGATTTGGTCGTACCAATTCTCGCTTACAACAGATTTGAAAGAATTTAAAAAATAATGTCGAATAAAATAATTGTCGCCATCGATGGGCATTCGTCCTGCGGGAAAAGCACCATGGCAAAAGTTTTGGCAGCGAATATCGGATATGCATATATTGATACCGGAGCCATGTATCGGGCTATAGCGCTTTATTGTCTGCGCACAGGCTTGATGACCGAAACTGCTATCGACACAGCCGAACTCGAACACCAAATATCATCTATCAAAATTGAATTTAGAGTAAACGAAAATGGAAAGTCGGACACTTACCTCAACGGCGAAAATGTGGAAAGCCAAATCCGCTCGCTCGAAGCCGGACTTGGCGCCAGCCGTGTAAGCGAACTTGGTTTTGTACGCAAAGCTTTAGTTGCCCAACAGCAAGAAATGGGCAGAACTAAAGGCATTGTGATGGATGGGCGCGATATTGGCACGGTTGTTTTCCCCAACGCCGAGTTAAAAGTGTTTGTAACCGCCTCTCCCGAAGTGCGTGCGCAACGCCGCTACGACGAACTGATTGCCAAAGGAGAGAAAGTGTCGTACAACGAAGTGCTGAGTTCAACCATCGAGCGCGACCATCGGGACGAAAACCGTGCGGAAAGTCCTCTTCGCAAAGCCGACGATGCAATTGTCCTTGATAATAGTAATATAAATTTAGAAGAGCAAAACCGCTGGTTGATGGAGGCTTTTGAACATCGGGTTTCTCTTTTACAATAAAATTGTAACTCCTAAAATTTTGAGCAAATGAACCACGGATTTATAAAAGTGGCTGCTGCTATACCCAATGTAAAAGTGGCCGATTGTACTGCCAATGCCGAGAGTATTTTAAAATTAATACAAAAAGCAGTAAAAAAAGATGTAGAAATCATTTGTTTCCCCGAATTGAGCATCACTGCTTCTACTTGCGGCGACTTGTTCCATAATCAGCTGCTGATTGATGAAGCCGAAAATTCGTTGACCTATTTATTGGAAGCCACTCGCTGGTTACCTATTATCTGTTTGGTCGGGATGCCTGTCCGTTCGGGAAATCAACTTGTCAACGCCGCTGTTGTATTTCAGTCGGGAAGTATATTGGCTGTTTTTCCTAAAAAATATGTTGTAACAGATTCTCATTTTATTGGTTCGCAAAAGGTGCAAGCCAAAGAAGTTACCCTTTGTGGGCAAGTTGTTCCGATGGGAATTGATATCGTTTTGATTCATAATAAAGTTTCTTTTTCTGCCGAAATATCCGAAGACTTTTTACTGCTCGTTCCGCCGAGTTATGCTCAATCGTTAGCCGGTTCGCAGTTGATTTTTAATCTGGCATCATCTTTTGAAGTGATAGGCAAACATGAAGCAAACTGTATGACGCTTATTCGCCAATCGGCACGCTGTGCAGCCGGTTATGTATATACTTCGGCAGGATTTGGCGAGTCAACTACCGATCTGGTTTTTTCGGGCAGTTGTATCATTGCCGAAAACGGTTCAATCATTGCCGAAGGCGAACGGTTTTTAGTTTCCGAACAACTTTTGATAAACGATATTGATATCGAACGCATTGCTGCCGAACGATTGAAAAACGATTATTTTAAACAGGATTTTTTATGGTCGAAAGACAATCGATGCCGGTATGTTTCTTTCGAACTGTCTAATTCAAAATCATTCGAACTCACACGGACTGTTCCGGCGCTTCCGTTTGTTCCTGCCGAATCTGTGCTGGATAAACGCTGTCGCGAGATTTTAAACATCCAAACAAATGCTTTGGCAACTCGTATCAAACATACCGGAATAAACAAAATGGTTGTGGGTGTATCGGGAGGGTTGGATTCGACACTTGCACTGATGGTTTGTGTAGGGGTTTGTTATAAACTGGATATTCCTCGCAAAAATATTATAGGAATAACGATGCCGGGCTTTGGAACTACTACCCGAACTCATACAAACGCAGCGTTATTGATTGAAAAAGTAGGAGCTACCCTGCTGGAGATTAATATAAAAGATGCTTGTTTACAACATTTCAAAGATATTGGGCACCCTGAGAATAAATGTGATGTTACTTACCAAAACACTCAAGCTCGTGAGCGGACACAAATTTTAATGGATATTGCCAATCAAGTGGGTGGAATAATGGTAGGAACAGGCGATATGTCCGAATTGGCGCTTGGCTGGACTACCTACGGCGGCGATCATCTTTCGATGTATGCAGTGAATGCGGGCGTCCCTAAAACATTGACAAGACATCTTGTTAAATGGATTGCCACAAACAAAGGGGATAATTCGCTGAAATCTATTTTGTTGGATATTATCAATACCCCGATAAGTCCCGAGTTGTTGCCAACCGACAAAGCAAACAATAGCTGCCAACCAACCGAAGAATTGGTAGGACCTTATGAGTTACACGATTTCTTTTTGTATTACATGTTGCGTTTCGGATTTCGCCCCACAAAAATCTATTTCTTAGCTCAAAAAGCATTTGCCGGAAAATATGAAGAGTCAACTATAAAATCATGGCTTAAAGTATTTATTTCCCGTTTCTTTTCGCAGCAGTTTAAACGGTCGTGTTTGCCCGACGGACCTCGAATTGGCTCAATAGGACTTTCGCCACGCGGAGAATGGAATATGCCAAGCGACGCCTCGGCAGAATTGTGGTTGAAAGATTTGGAAAATCTATAAACTTAGGGTCTTCAACGCTGTTTTTATTTCATCACTTTCAAAACCATGACTTAGAGCGAAGTTAAACAACTTCGCTTTTTTTTCATAATCCGATTTGGCTTTGATAGTTTTATTTTTGGAGGAAAGAAGATTTTGAAGGATTTCCTGATACTCTGTTTCGTCAATTTCGTCCAACGCAGCATAAATAAAGTCGCTGTCAATCTTTTTCATCTGCAATGAATAGGCAATTTTTTTGCGCCCCCATTTATTATAGCGAAGCGTTCGCTTTACAGTTACAGCACAATAACGAGCCTCATCCAAATATTTTTCTTCTTTGAGATAAGCAATGATTTTGTTTACATCATTTTCGGCAATCCCCCATTCGGCAAGTTTGGTGCGAATATCCGATTCGCACTTTTCATAGCGTGTGCAAAGTGCCGAGGCTCTGAATAAGGCTTGTTCGTAGGTGAGTTCTTTTGGCATAATTTATCGCAATATGACAACAAATTCAGTTCCTGAAACATTTACCCGATAGGGCTTCAAAGGTTCCGGAGATTCACCTTCAATACAGTTACCTGTTCCATAACCAATGAAAAACTTTGAACCGCACTTTTCGCAAATAGCATTTCCAAAACCATCGGGATAAACGCGCACTGTACAGCTACATTCATTCGGACAAGCCATATCATAAGCATACATGTTTTCGCCGTCAGTTGACCGGCAAACAAGAATGCCTCCAAAACCTAACTCGTCGACAGCATTTTCTTTGGTTGTATAGGTTTTGTAACCGTTGGGCATATACAAATCCATCAGAAAAGTCAAATCGCGACGAAGATACACCTGATAATCGGGTATCGACGAGATGAACTCATCTTTGCAAGCTGCAAGGGTGAGTAAAAAGCAACTAATCAAACAAATCTTTTTCAACATGAATTAATATTTAAGCAATTATAGTGAGGGTTTCACTCCAAGTGAAGCCCTCGCTTTTTATCGGGAAGAATTGTTTAGGCAAAACTTTCCACTTCTTTGTCCGTAATAGTTTGTCCGCCAAGGATGATGAGGCGTTCTACCACATTGCGCAATTCACGGATATTTCCCGTCCACGACCGGTCTTGAAGTGCGACGATTGCTTTTTTGTCGAATGTTTTGGGGGCAATCCCTTGTTCACAACAAATCTGCGTGGTAAAGTGTTCGACCAGCAGCGGAATATCCTCTTTCCGTTCGTCCAACGCCGGTACATGAATTAAAATCACACTCAGGCGGTGGTATAAATCCTCGCGAAAAGTTCCTTTTTCAATCTCGGCTTTCAGGTTTTTGTTGGTGGCGGCAACTACGCGCACATTGATTTTGATGTCTTTGTCGCTACCCACCGGAGAAATTACATTTTCCTGCAAACAACGAAGCACTTTGGCTTGTGCCGAAAGGCTCATGTCGCCTATTTCGTCGAGGAAAATAGTGCCGCCGTTGGCTTGCTCGAATTTCCCTTGCCGTTGCTTGATAGCCGAAGTAAACGAGCCTTTTTCGTGCCCGAATAGTTCGCTTTCGATCAATTCGGATGGGATAGCGGCACAGTTTACTTCTACAAAAGGCTGATTGGCACGCGCACTCAACTGATAAAGCTGGCGGGCTACCACTTCTTTTCCTGTTCCGTTGGGTCCGGTTATCAGTACGCGGGCTTCGGTAGGGGCGACACGGGTAATCATTTCGCGCACTTTCTCCAAAGCGGGCGAGGCGCCCACCATTTCGTATTTCTTATCTACTTTTTTCTTCAAAACCTTTGTTTCGGCAACCAGGCTCTTTTTGTCCAACGCATTGCGAACGGTTACCAACAAGCGATTTAAGTCAATAGGTTTTTCGATAAAATCGAAAGCGCCTTTTTTTAGGCATTCCACAGCCGTTTCGATGTTCCCATGTCCCGAGATAATTACCACAGGGGTTTCGGTATTGAACTCTTTTATCTTGCCAAGCACTTCGATACCATCCATTTCGGGCATTTTGATGTCCGAAAAAATCAGGTCGTAGCTGTTTGCCTTGATCAGTTCCAGCCCTTGTTTGCCGTTTTCGGCAAGTTCCACTTCGTGTTTCTCAAATTCGAGAATGTCTTTGAGTGTGTTGCGAATACTTCGCTCGTCGTCTATTACTATTATTTTTGCCATAAAATTATTTTTGGACAGAATTTACAAAATTAACACATTAGTCTAATTTTTCAATAATATCCATTTATGTAGTTTTTTGTTTTAAAAGGCA
Organism: Paludibacteraceae bacterium; assembly: GCA_031553685.1. Classification (GTDB taxonomy): domain Bacteria; phylum Bacteroidota; class Bacteroidia; order Bacteroidales; family Paludibacteraceae; genus JAFGVL01. The sequence goes on from JAVBLE010000031.1 coordinate 37,759, forward strand.
CAGTCCAGAGAACTGCGCTATCGTACGAGACATCGCATAAGACTAAAAAGAACATAAATATATGTCTGACCATGCCTGTTAGTGCGATGTCTCCACGACACTCCTTGTACCTCGTCGTTTTGGTCGACAGTTCGACTAAGCTCACTGCAACGCATGACGACACTTCCATTGCTTTTGTATTGTTCTTTTTAATCTTTGCGATGTACTGAAAAACATAATTATAATTATACCGCAATACGCTTGGTTGTATAAAATATCCGGTACAATATACCGGCAATTGACAGGTTGTATATTGTACAAAATACTTTATACAACCAATGAACCTGTAGTATATTTATTTTTTGTAAATATACACGGATATAATCTGATGTATATCTACAAAGATACAAAACTATTTTTGAAGGGAAGATTTGCCCCCGCTCGGCGTAGGCTCTGCCTGCGTCGTGGTTAGAAGCAAGTCTCCTGACTTGTATACAATCAATTCCTTTTTCTATTTGCAAGCGGTGACGCTTGCTTTTAGCTACGACATAGGCAGAGCCTATGCCGAGCAACCGTTTTTATTTATTATACACTACACCCGCTCGGCGTAGGCTCTGCCTGCGTCGAAGCTAAAAGCAAGTCTCCCGACTTGCCAAGAAAACAGCTTCCTTTATTTCACACTTCTCATTAAACCAATACGCTCTATTGGCTGTGGAATAAAAATTACATCTAATATACAATCTAAACCCGCATAACTTCTAGCGCTTGAATAAAGATAATCTTCCGCTTTCTCAACAATGCCCGAACGAACAGGATTTTGATGTATATAATTTATTTTGCTATCCATAAACTGGTTACTATAAACAATTTCTGCGTGATTTTCATGTGTCCACACCTGATATTTTTCGTTTCTTTTGTGTTGTTTTGCCGAAAATTCAAACAGATTTAATATCCAATCACGGCGACTTTCTGTTTCTGTATCTATTGCTTCCAATATTTGTCTTGCTGTAAAACTTTTAAATTCTTTTATCGTGTTGCTTAAATCTGATTTTCCACTTTTCACCAATAAATGAAGATGGTTGCTCATTATTACAAAAGCATAAATTTCTAGCTCCTTATTTGCTTGACAATAACGAAGGCTCTCAATAACAATATCCCGATAAACTTTTCTTGTAAAAATGTCTATCCATTTCACAATCTGAAATGTTACAAAATACAATCCATCTTGTTCATCGATTTTATAGCCTGTACTCATTTGTTTAATTTTAAATTGCAAGCGATGACGCTTGCTTTTAACTACGACATAGGCAGAGCCTATGCCGAGCTACTGCACGCTACGCTCAGCGAGGGTAGGCTCTGCCTGCATCGCGGTTAGAAGCAAGTCTCCTGACTTGTATACAATCAATTCCTTTTTCTATTTGCAAGCGGTGACGCTTACTTTTAGCTACGACATAGGCAGAGCCTATGCCGAGCTACTGCACGCTACGCTCAGCGAGGTCTTTTTTAGGTGACATATGGAACACTACATCGGAGACGAGCTTTTTTAAGGCTGTTTTTTGCTCCTCTTTCACCTTCAGGGGTACCTAAGTACCACCTGTTTCTTCTATTTTTATTTCTTTATTTTGCTTTAAACCAACAGACTAACTATGCCAGGTGACATATGGTACATTACCTTACCGACCATCATCTATGATTCTACAAATTTCGATATTTTCTTCCGGTATCATTCCAATGAAATAATTTGAATATGTAAGTTTACTATCTCTATAAATAATTATTTTTCCTATACATCCATCATCCACATGAATAATAGAATTTTTGACTCCAAAAAGATTAATTATTGATTTATTAATCTTTTTGAGTTCTTTCTTTTTCAAATATTTCTTCTGCTTTTCTGTTTTGTTTGGAAACAAATAAAAGAATTCAATAACTCCATTATCAATATCAAAATAGCACAAGGTTGGTACAGAAACCCATGCCCCTTCTATATAATAAATAAGGTGATTAGGCGAATACTTAATAAATGAACAATTTTTATCGATTAAAGAATCTATTTTTTGTTCGCTTAAATCAGATTGAGCATACATAGAAATAGCAAATAAATTTAACACTAAAATGAATGACATTTTTTTTAACATACTAGTTTTTTTATGGTGCATAATTAATAACATTTCGACCACTATATTTTGTCCTATATTTTGTATTGATATTTTTTCGACCAAACCAAGTTAGTTCTCTAAATATCCGATTTTCTTCTCTTACTGCTTTTACTTCAGAGTTCTTAACCTCGCTCGGCGTAGGCTCTGCCTGCGTCGAAGCTAAAAGCAAGTCTCCCGACTTGTATACAATTATTTTTTCATTTTCGTCCGAAATCTGCCGGAATCTCTCCCCAGATTTCGGTTTGCCATTTCAATATTTTAGTGGTATAAGTGTTTTCTGCCAGCCATTTCTCAGCTCTTTTTATCAGGTCGAATAAAATGGCGTTTTTATTGTTTTCGTCCAGTTTGGTTTTACATTTTTTGGCTCGCACCCACGCTATGGCTGTTATGCTATCGGTATAAATAGGTAAATCCGAACCCTGCTGTTTGAGCATTGCCAGCCCATGTACTAACGCCAGAAACTCGCCGATATTGTTTGTGCCGCACTCAAACGGTCCTTGATGAAACAGCTCGCGCCCATCGGCAGCATCTACGCCCCGATACTCCATTACGCCGGGATTTCCGCTGCAAGCAGCATCTACGGCAATGCTTGGGAAGATTGGTTTTTCTGCCGAAGTAAAATCATTGCTGTCAAAGATTGCTTCTTGCTTAGGTGGATTAACTATTTCCCAATAATTTTTCTCAAAAGCCACTTGTGCCGCCTGTTGAGTTGGGAAACCTTTGTACTGTGCTCCTTCAAATCCGCTTACTTGCTTTTTGCAATCGTCCCACGAAGCGAAAATGCCTGTTTCGCGCCCTTTCCAAACCACATAATAATTATTTTTGCCCATGGACTAATCAGTTTTTCTTATGCTTTCAACTTTTTCACAAACCTCTACAAACCTGTCAAACGCAACAAACCAAAGTACCACATCTTTATTCATCCATTCCATTACAGTGAGTATTTCTGTATGAATTTGTTTTAATCGCATTAAATTCCATGCGATTGGTTCGTGATGAAAAATTCTGTTTCGAAAATTTCTAAATCGATTTAATGGCGCTGCAGCATGTTTTCGTTGTCGTTCATGTTTAGGCATATTAGGAAAGGTTTTGCGTAAATCTTTCCACAAAATCCGTTCATATTCTACATTAAATAAACTTACCCAAAAGCCCAATGTTAGTTCCGCAATTATTTTTGATGGAGTTGCCATTTCCCGTCTATTGGCAATCTAACGATTTGCCTGTGAAATATACTTGGTAAGGTCTGTTAAGCCGGGAGTTGTTGGGAAAACTACATACCAATCTTCTCTTCCAAAAGACTTTTTTAATTCCCGGTCGATAGCATTGCGAAGTAAAACTTCAAAAACAGCAATACTTGGATAAAAGCATTCGGACAATTCAATATTATTTTGATAATGCCTGATTGCTTCTAATTCAGAAGGATACCGGTAAAAATATTTTTCCGTTCTTTTCTTGGAAAATGCTGTTTCAAGGGTTTCTTTATTCATTTTTGTTCGGTCTTTCAAGAATTATTATTACTTTTGTATCGCAGTCCCGGGACTTCCTCTCTCGAATATAATGTCGATGATGAAGCCGGGTTTTTTTGTTTATATCCCACAAAGATTTCGCCATCTAACTTTCTCGCTATCTGTTTTTCGGGTGATACATCAATACCGTTTCGCGCAGGAACTCAATATCCATGTGTGTGTATATTTCGGTTGTAAGGATTGATTCATGCCCCAGCAACTGCTGTATGGCACGCAAGTTTGCGCCACCTTCGAGCAAATGCGTGGCAAACGAATGCCGGAAGGTGTGCGGACTGATATTCTTTTCAATGCCGGCAATCTCGGCCAGACTTTTTATAATCATGAAAATCATTACACGAGTAAGTTGTTTGCCTCTACGGTTTAGAAACAGGTAATCTTCGTGTCCTTTTTGTATGGGCAACCCGTTGCGGTCCATAAGCCACAGTTCAATTTGTTTCAGGGCTTCGTCGGACAGTGGCACCAATCGTTGTTTGCTGCCTTTGCCGAGCACCAACATATATTTTTCATTCTTGTAAATGTTGGATAATTGCAGGCTCACCAGTTCCGACACGCGCAATCCCGATCCGTAGAGTGTTTCGATGATTGCACGGTTGCGTTGTCCTTCGTTAGTCGAAAGGTCGATAGCACCGATTATTTTCTCTATTTCTTCCAAAGAAAGCACTTCGGGCAAATGCTTGCCTATCTTGGGCATTTCGAGTAGCTCGGTTGGGTCGTTTTCTATTATTTCATCATATAATAAAAAACTATAAAACGACTTTACGCCCGAAATAATCCGCGCTTGCGACCGCACACTGATACCTAATTCGTTCAAATCAATCAGGAAATCGCGCAAATGTTCGAGTGTGGCGTCTTTGTAATCAATCCGAGCCTGTGAGAGATAATTCAACAATTTTTCCAAATCATCTTCGTATGCCTCAATGGTATTGCGCGACAATGATTTTTCGAGTAACAGGAATGAGTGATATTTTTTTTGTATTGGATCGGACATGGATTTGTTTTTATCAGAAAACAAAAATAAGTCAATTTTAAGGACTAAAAAAGAAATGTGTGGTTTAGACCTAAATTATTGCTATAAAAACATGTTTTATAACATATTTGTCAAAACTTTTCAAATAAGTGAGGGCATGACTCAAAGTCATGCCCTCACTACACTCAACTCACTACACTCAACTCACTACACTCAATCAAATCACATTCTTGTAAATCACATC
>JAVBLE010000059.1:0-33099 GCA_031553685.1 Paludibacteraceae bacterium
GCTATTTCTCCACAACGATATCACTATTTTTTGTGTATCTAGACATCACAGCTCTTACCTCCTTCCGATTTATCAATAAAAATACAACTCTTGTGATTAATCGGTATTTTTTTTTGGGGTAAAGGTACGAGACATCGCAAATTTCGTGCGTTTGCCCTACATAAAAAGCCCGGAAGCAATCCGTTAATAAATTCAGATAAAAGTAAAACAATATTTTTATAGTTTAAATTACTGTTAAACAATAGTTTACAAACAAAAATAATAGTATCTTTGTTATAATATAATAAAACAATAGATATTATTATGAAATATCCATGAGCAAAAATGCAACCAGGCACAGTGACTATAACCTCATGGATATTCCATCTGACAATTAAAAATAAAATTATAGACAGATGAAAACAATGCAAAGAACATATCTCGGATTGATAAGTTTGTGGCTTGTAACCATTTCGGTTACAGCACAAATTCCTGCCGGTTATTACGACTCGGCGCAGGGGAAAAACAAGGGAGCACTTAAAACAGCGCTTTTTAGTATAGTTGGTAGTCATACGGCTATTTCGTACAACGGCTTGTGGACAGCATTTAAAAGCACAGATGTCCGTTCGAATGGAAAAATATGGGATATGTATTCCACTTGTACATTTACTCCCGGCAACGACCAGTGTGGTAATTACAGCAATGTCTGCGACTGTTACAACCGCGAACATTCCTTCCCAAAAAGTTGGTTCAACGATGCCTCTCCAATGTATAGCGATCTTTTCCATTTATACCCAACCGACGGTAAGGTGAATGGGCAACGGGGTAACGACCCGTATGGCGAATGTGCCGGAGGTACTTCTTTGGGCAGTAATGCATTGGGAAAATCAGGCACTTCAACTTTTCCCGGATATACAGGCAAGGTTTTTGAGCCGGACGACGAATACAAAGGCGATTTTGCCCGTAGTTATTTCTATATGGCTACAGCCTATGATGACAGGATCGCCACTTGGAGTTCACCACAGCTGGCAGGAAATAAATATCCGGCATTCTCTGCGTGGTCGGTAAACTTGTTGCTTAAGTGGACTCGGCAAGACCCTGTAAGCCAAAAGGAAATTGACCGGAACAACAAGATTTATGCAAATTATCAACACAATCGCAATCCATACATCGACTATCCTGAATTGGCAGAATATGTTTGGGGCAATAAAATGAACGATAATTGGTACATCAATAACACAAGCATAACTGATGCTGCAACATTAGCATTTACAATTTCGCCCAATCCGGTTTCGGATATATTGCATATAAATAATAGCGACTCGGCTGTCGATTACTATATCTATTCCGTAGTAGGAACACAGTTAGCAAGTGGAACTGCAGTTGCCAACGGAAATATTTCGGTAAGCCGTTTGCCCGAAGGAGTTTATCTCATTCGTTTAGTTATGGGAAAACAGCAGCAGGTAGAACGATTTGTTGTCAATAGATAAAAAGAAAATCCACTTCAATTTGAGGTGGATTTTTTCGTTATTGCTAAAAGACATCTTCATTATTTTTTGAAACGACTCAATAAACTCGGCACAAGCCCTTTCATTTCTTTTTCCAAAATAATCCAAAGAAAAATGCCGAACAAAACAGTCTTTTCGGCAAACTCGAGCCACGATTTTCCTACATATAAATTGTAATTATCAATCAATAAACTAATCCCGTAAAGCACTAATGCCAACAAAGTATAAAGTCCGATATGTTTCAGGTCATATTTTATCGGCATATATTTTTGTCCGAAATAATACGAAACCAGCATGATAACAAAATAGCACATAAACGCCGCCCACGCCGACCCCATATAACTGAATGCCGGTACCAAAAGAATATTGCCCACCACAATAATCACCGTGCCGAGCAGCGAAAACCAGGCGCCGTACATCGTTTTATCCGTCAGTTTGTACCAAAGCGACAGGTTGAAAAATATTCCTTGAAAAATAAAAGAAAACAACACAATAGGCACCACATCAAGCCCAATCCAATAAGTATCTTTAATGATATATTTGAAAACATCGATATAAAGCACCATGCCTAAAAAGATAAGCAGCGAAAAAATAATAAAATATTTCATCGCGTCGGCGTATGATTTCAGGTTGTCTTTATCTTTATTTTGGGCAAAAATAAAAGGCTCATAAGCATATCGGAAGGCTTGCGTAAACATCAACATCACCAGCGCAATTTTGGAGGTTGCACCATAAATACCAAGTTCCGACGCACCATGCTCGCCCGGCATAAGGAACGGAAACAGGATTTTGTCCAATGTCTGGTTCATAATCCCTGCTACCCCTAAGATCAATAACGGGAGCGAATATGCTAAAATTTCTTTCAACATTTTGCTGTCAAACGAATATTTTTTGACTGTCACAAAAGGCAACAAAATCAAAGTTTGCAAAACAGTAGAAATAATATTCGATACGAACACATAGCCTACACCATAATCAGGGTTGTAAAACCAGCTAACCAATGCCGGGAAATGCTTCATCAGCCAAGGGCAAACAATGAGGAAAAACAGATTGAAAATAATATTGAGCACCACATACGCCATCTTGAAAGCAGCGAACTGTATCGGGCGTTTTTTAAAGCGAAGGTATGCAAACGGGATAGAAGCAAAAGCATCGATAGCTACGGCTAAACCAAGCATCCAAATATATTCCGGACGAACGGCGTAACCCATACCATGCGCTATCGGGTTTGACAACAATATGATCAGAACAGCAAATATCAATGAGGTGGCGCCTACCGAAATCAGCGAGGTGCTGTAAACCGTATCGGCTTTATCCAAATGCTTATTGGCAAAGCGGAAATAACCGGTTTCCATTCCATAAGTAAGGACGACGAGCAATAAGGCAGTCCACGAATACAGATTGGTAACCACGCCATAATCTGCCGGCGAAGCCAATACATAAGTATAAAGCGGCACTAATAACCAATTTAAAAACTTTCCGATAATGCTACTGACTCCGTAAATGGCGGTATCTTTCGCCAAAGATTTCATTTCTGCCATAAAAAATATTCAGATGGTGAGGGTGAGAATCTGAGATAGTGAAAAAAACTTGTGCAAAGGTACAAAAAAAGAAAAGCAGCAACTCAAATAAGTTACTGCCTTTCGATATTTTGCACCCGACGCTTTGCATTTTTTCTTTTATGGATTAAATGGGAATTGGTATTTTACTTTCGCTCCAATAATTCCATTAGAAGTATTTACTATCCAATCTACCACATATAAACGAGCATATATTCCACATTCTAATTGGATAACATAACCGTGGTTTAATTCAACGGAAGTTTGACTACTGTATCCGCTTGTAGGTATTGTTGTAATACTACCCAATCCATTTACTATTCCAAGATTGGTTATTGTGCCACTTTGAACAGCAAAATTATTAGAAATATTTATCGCTACCCACTCAGTTCCATTATGCTGTGAATGAAAGATAACGCCTGCTCCTCTTTCTATTGGTACATAAGCATTCTTTATGCCGTTATTAGACATACTAATAGTTATTGTTCCTTCCGGATCAGGAACCGTTTGCCCAGAGTTATTTCCCCCATTAGAGTCTTTATCATCTTTACCATCATCTCCACAAGCAGGAATAACGCAAAGCAAGCTGAAAACCACTAAGGTTTTCATAAATAAAAAATTAAACTTTTTCATAAACATAAAATTATTTGTTGCCCGAAGTCCCCTCAAGCGAATTAGTATAAATAAAAAAGCGTGGGACTTGAACTATATTCGCTTTAGAGGTATTAGGAAACCCAAGGTACAAATATAAGAGTAAGCCCACGCCGTTCTATAAAACAGCGTGAGCGTCGGCTACTTACTCTTATACCTCTTGAAAGTTCCTAATTTTCTAAAGCAAGAATAAAGCTAAACGCTTTTCTTTAAAATAATATGTTTAAAATGTTGGTTTTATCTCATGCAATTTTTGTTTTGTAAAGCAAATGTAATCATATTTCCAATTAATCATTGAAAATTAACTATTAATAATTAAAACAAACTTCCCTGTTCACTCCATTTTGCTCTACCCAAATGTTTATAAGCTAATTCGGTAACTTCGCGTCCACGAGGTGTGCGCTTGAGGAAGCCTTCTTTAATAAGAAATGGTTCATATACCTCTTCAATCGTTCCCGGATCTTCGCTCAAAGCAGTAGCAATAGTTGTCAATCCGACAGGACCGCCTTTGAATTTATCTATCAGTGTGCAAAGGATTTTATTATCTACTTCGTCCAATCCGAATTTATCAATATTAAGTGCTTCGAGTGCATATTGCGCAATGGCAAGATCAATCGTTCCGTTGCCTTTCACTTGGGCAAAATCGCGCACACGGCGAAGCAGCGCATTGGCAATACGAGGCGTTCCCCGGCTTCGGCCCGCAATCTCGGTAGCTGCTGTATGGTCGCAAGCAATATTCAGTAATCGGGCAGAGCGCAACACAATACCCGCCAGCAAATCTGTATCATAATATTCGAGGTGACAGTTGATTCCAAACCTTGCACGCAACGGACTTGTAAGCAATCCGCTGCGGGTAGTTGCCCCAATCAGCGTAAATGGATTCAACTCAATTTGGATAGATCGTGCCGAAGGACCTTTGTCAATCATAATATCGATACGATAATCCTCCATAGCCGAATACAAATATTCCTCTACTACCGGACTCAAACGATGAATTTCATCAATAAAAAGTACATCGTTCGTTTCGAGTGAAGTAAGAATCCCTGCCAAGTCGCCCGGTTTGTCGAGCACCGGACCCGAAGTAACTTTAAAACCTACACTCAGTTCATTGGCTATAATATTGGAGAGAGTCGTTTTCCCCAGTCCCGGAGGTCCATGCAGCAACACATGGTCAAGCGCTTCGGTGCGCATGCGGGCTGCCGAAACAAAAATACCGAGATTCTCCACAATCTTTGCTTGTCCTTTAAAATCATTAAAGGTAAGCGGGCGGAGTGCAGTTTCAAAATCAGTTTCGCGCTGTTGGTTGCGTATGTCAAATTGTTCTTCTTGCATTGAATTTTTATTTAACAACATTGTTTTAAACAAACTTGTTTATAACAATGTTGTTTGTATTTTATTTGCTTGATTGTAAATATTTTATGTGCAATAAAATTGAATCTATTCTACATTTCTTTTGGCTGTTTGCAGAAACCAAATAGTAAAAACAGGGTCGCTCATCGAAACCATTTTGCCGTCAATATCAATTAATTCTTTTTTCTCTAATGAATTTTTTAGTCGCTTTACATTCGCAGCTGTGCCTAAATTGTATTGGTTTAAAACGATTGTTTTCGTAAATTCGGACTGAACGCCATCGGCTACGGCTTGCAAAAAATTCAGTTGATATGCCGAGAGCCCTTCGACATATCGATAAAACAATGCCGAATTTTGTTTCAATAAATCAGATAAGGCATTTTGCAAATCTGTTTCGGTTGCTTTTTGTCCGGTCGTCGTCCACAAAATCCACGAAAGTTGTTGTACATAAGATGAGTGATTATCAACTGCTTCGCAAATGCGTTGAGCCAATTCTTCCGAAATGGCTTTTCCGGTGGACAAAAAACGCTCGCAAATAAAAGAAACCCAATCGGAAGTGGCGATTTTTTGCAAGAAAAACACATCACCAAATTTGTAAAAAGGCATATTGGGTCGGGCAAAAAGCTCGGTCATCAAATGTTTGCGACTGCCATACAAGCAGTAAGCTACATTCTGCTGCAATTGCCATACCGAACGCAATTTCTTCTGGAAAGAAAGATGATTATCAAATTCGGCAATCTGTTGAAATTCATCAATGCAAATAACTATCTGGAATCCTTTTTCGGAAGCAATGCGTTGTGGTAAATTTAGTACATCATCATTATATTGTTTGTGGGAAAAATCGAGCGAAAACGAAATTTCTGCTTGTGATTCAATTCCAAAATTGATTTTAGGAATGACGCCTGCCAAAAAATGTTTGGCATTTTCGACCCATTCTTCCCATTTATTAGCAGTTTGCTTTATTATTTCGGTAGCAAAGAGCATGTAAAATTCTTCTTCCGTCCGGCAATAAAAAGCGTCGATGGTTACTACTTTTAAATCTTTGTTTGAAGCAAGATTGGCAGCTTTTTGCACAAGCGAAGTTTTTCCCCAACGGCGTGGAGAAATAAGAATGGTATTGATATTGTGTCGGAAATTATTAAGCAAACGCTCCGTATCGACCACGCGATCGGTAAATTGATCGCCAGAACTTGCTGTGCCGAAAGTGAAAGGATTATTCATTGCATCTGTTTTTGATACAAAAATAACTGTTTTTCTTTTATAAACAACATTGTTTTAAACAAACTTGTTTAAAACAATGTTGTTTTGTTTGTAATTAGCTAATTGCCAATTATTTATATGACTCAATTATTGTCCTAATGAGTTCCAACCCTGTGCTTTTAACGGGAATTCCTGCTCGTCGCGGGTTACCAAGCATATCCCCAACTCTTCTTTGCAGATATGCCCAACCACATGAACATCTTCAATTTGTTCGATCAAATCATGCAATTCGAGCGGAATGGTAAAGAGCAACTCGTAATCTTCGCCGCCATTAAGAGCTGCGGTTACAGGAGCAATGCCGAATTCTTCTGCCATCAATCCCGTTTGATAATCAATCGGCAAGCGGTCTTCAAATATGCGACAACCCATCTTGCTTTGGGTACAAATATGCATTAACTCGGACGATAAACCATCCGAAATATCAATCATTGAGGTAGGAATAATTCCTTTTTCAGCCAAGCTGTCTATAATGTCTTTGCGAGCTTCGGGGCGAAGCTGGCGTTGAAGAATGTACTCTTTTCCGGTAAAGTCGGGTTGTGCGTTTTCGGCATTGCCATAAACGGCTTTTTCGCGTTCGAGGAGTTGTAAGCCCATATAGGCTGCGCCCAAGTTGCCACTTACACAAACTAAATCATTTTCTTTAGCGGTATTGCGATATACTATTTTGCCTTTCTCAGCTTCGCCTATGCAAGTAATGCTAATGCAAAGTCCGGTAAGCGAAGCCGAAGTGTCGCCACCGATTAAATCTACACCATGCTCGTCGCAAGCCAATTGGATACCCGAATATAATTCATCCAAATCTTCAATCATGAACCGTGAAGAAACACCGATGGAAACGGTAATTTGTTTCGGTTTTCCATTCATGGCATAAATGTCCGAAAAATTGACAACAGCCGCTTTGTAACCCAAATGTTTGAACGGCACATATACCAAATCAAAATGTACACCTTCGAGCAACAGGTCGGTGGTTACCAATGTTTGTTTGTCGCCATAGACAAGAACAGCGGCGTCGTCGCCAATTGCTTTTAGTGTTGAATTGTTTTTTATAGGGAAATCTTTGGTTAGCCGATTTATCAGACCAAATTCACCAAGAGTGGAAATAGGTGTTTTTTGCATAGGTGTGAAAAGTATGAATTATGAGGTATGAGTGAAAAATATTTTTACCCTTTTGTGTTATAAGTAATTTATCTTCTTAATATTAGTGCATGACAAAGATTGTGTGCCGGAACGCCAATCCGTCCTGAAAGGCGGATGCGCGAGGGATGGGAGCGGAAAGCCCGCAGCGTAGCGAGGACTTGCAGCGTACAGCCCGACCCCGCCCTTGTGTACAAATGTTAGCCAAAATGGGAATGCGGCGGGGACGCGCCCAAATAATATTTTTGTCATGTAATAATTTTTTCAACAATCATTTCGGGTGTAATCCAGTTCAGGCAAGCATAATCTTTTTCGGGTCGAATGCAGGGACGGTTGCCATAAATGGAGCAGGGACGACAGGATAAATTGTCGATTTCAACGATGTTTTTTGCCGATTGATTCCAGCCCAAAAATCCGGCAAAACGATGTGTAGCTCCCCAAACCGAAACAACCGGTGTGCCAACTAATGAAGCCAAATGCATATTTGCCGAATCCATCGAAAGTATTACATCCAGATGCGACATTAAAATAAGTTCTTCGGGTAGCCGTGCTTCTTCGGGCATTAGCCGGACTGATGAATATTTATCAGCCCATCGTTGCATGATTTCTTTTTCTTCTTTTCCTCCTAATAGAAAAATAGAAATATGGTCGTTTTTATCGAGCATTTCTATCACTTTTTCCATTTTTTCGATAGGATAAATTTTTCCTCGATGCTTGGCAAAAGGAGCAATTCCAATCCATTTTCCTCGCTTTGTTCCAAATATTTCAGGTAGTGGAGGTTTATTTTCAAATATGGAATTGAATATCAGTTCAAACTTAAAGCCCAGTTTATAGAATACTTCGTGATAACGGCTAAAACTTGTTTGCAGTTGATACGATTTGTCTTTTCCGTTCTTTACAAGTGCGCGTTTTTCGCTTCGCCCTTTGTTTATTTTTTTTATTCTTATGCAAGAAAAAAAGAAGAAAAAAAAGCGGAGCAGCTTTGTGCGCAATACATCGTGCAAATCGGCGATAGCGTTGAATTTATATTTTCGCAATTGAAGATATAAGCGAAATAGGCCGATGAAACCGTCGTTTTTTTGTTTGTCAAAAGGAATAATCTGCAAGTTGGGAATTGTGGCAAACATCGGTGCAAAGGCTTTCGGGGTAAGCAGATACAATTCCACATCGGATTGCCGCGCCAAACTGTCCAACACAGGCACGGTCATGGCGACATCGCCCATGGCGGAAAGACGAGTGACGAGTATTTTCTTGCGGTTGTTTGGCATTGAATTGTTAGCTATTCGTCATGTCGAGCTTGTCGAGACATCGCATAAAACAAATCTGATTCTCTTTTGCGATGTCTCCACTTCGCTTCCTCGCACACTCGGTCGCTTCGGTCGACATGACGAAATGTTTTTATTTCTTTCCGTAAAGTATAGGATTGAGGCTTGGGTCGTTGTACATTTTCATTTGTTTGTACACCTTCATGTATTTTTTGCCGGCTTCGATATCGGCAAGTAGTTGGTCTATGGCGGTAGACAGGTCAACTCGTTGCTCTAAAAGAACATCAAGTTTTTGCTGACATTGTGAAATATGCTCGGGCGAAGCGTCAGTGCGGCTTACTTCTTGGTCCATGTGGTAAATTTTCAAAGCAAGGATAGACAAACGGTCTATTGCCCATGCCGGGCTCTCGGTGTTGATAATCGCGTCCGAGTGGGTTTCAACGCATTTATATTTATCCAAGAAGTAACTATCAATAACCTCAACCAAATCCGTGCGGTCTTGGTTCGATTTGTCGATACGGCGTTTTATAGCCAATGCTTCAATTGGGTCGATATTTGGATTCCGAATAATATCCTCCAAATGCCATTGCACCGTGTCAATCCAATTTTTTACATAAAGAATCCCTTCAATTGATGATGGCTCATATAGATTTTTAATTTCAGTGTCAACATCATTTGTTAAATGATAATTGGTAATGCAATTGTCAAAAATTTGATTAGCATTTGTTGAAAAAGACATGTTTCTAATGATTTATTGTTATTATTTTTTATTATAAATGAAAGTAAGTGCACCACTTGGACAATCGTTTACGGTTGCAATAAGTTCTTCGGTAGAAGCAGCGTTTATTCTTATCCATGGGCGTTCGGCCGGACAAAATACTTGAGGCAGTTCGGCTACGCAAATACCCGAATGACAGCATAAATCGGGTTGCCAAAGTATGGTTATTTCGCCATTACTGTATTTTCTGGTAACAGGTTCCATATTTTCTATGATATTTTATTCAAAACACAAAGATAATTAATTTTTCTTTTACAGATAGAATTGAAAAACGCCATTTCGCTACGGCAAAATTTAGTATTTTTGCAAGAAATAAAAATTGAATTTATATGTCCATCTCCATTCAAAATGTAACCAAATATTACGACAAGCAATGTGTGCTGAACGATGTCGGTTTCGAAATCGGGTCGGGTGAGATTGTCGGGTTTATCGGACCCAACGGTGCCGGAAAGTCCACCATGATGAAAGCCATTACCGGATTTGTGCCTTACGAAACAGGCTCGGTGAAAGTATGCGGACTGGAAGTAAAAGACAATCCCCTCGAAACAAAACGATTGATCGGCTATTTGCCCGAACACAATCCGTTGTATTTGGATATGTATGTAAAAGAATACCTGAAATTTGTGGGCGAGATGTATGGATTGGGCAAAAATGTTTCGAAACGAGTGGACGAGATGATTGCGCTTACCGGCTTAACCATCGAGCAAAGGAAGAAAATCGGGCAACTCTCCAAAGGTTACCGTCAGCGTGTAGGCTTGGCACAAGCCTTAATACACGATCCCAAAGTGCTTATCCTCGACGAACCGACTACCGGGCTCGACCCCAATCAATTGGTAGATGTGCGCAACCTGATTTCCGAAATAGGAAAACAGAAAACCGTCATGCTCTCTACCCACATCATGCAGGAAGTAAGCGCCATTTGCGATCGGGTTATCATTATCAATCGGGGCAATATTGTGGCCGACGAGCACGAGAAAAATATTGTATTATCCGGCGGGCAAAACAATTTTGTATTTATTGTAGAAATAGGAGAGGAGATCGACGAAAAGATTTTAGCCGAAATAAAAGGGGTAGAAAAAATCATCAAAGCCAAAAGCACACTGTTTCGTTTGGAAAGTTCGCAAGACATCCGCGCCGAGATATTCCGCTTTATGACCGAACGCGGCTTAACGCTCCTTACCCTCAACCAACAGGAACGGAATATGGAAGATGTTTTCCATGAGTTGACAAAGTAAAAAAACAGCCAAGAACTTTAAACTCTTGGCTGTTTTCATTTATCATTATAACCATTATTTCAATCCTTCCGCACCGCCCACAATATCCAAAATCTCTTTCGTGATTGCCTCTTGGCGGGCTTTGTTGTATTTCAGTTTCAGTTCCTGAATGAGGTCAGCCGCGTTATCCGTAGCTGTCTGCATAGCCGTAGTGCGCGCGCCGTGTTCCGAAGCAATTGAGTCGAGAAGTGCGCTGTACAGCTTCAATCGCATCACCTTAGGAACAAGCTCCTGCACCAAATAATTTTTATCCGGCTCGAGGATATAATCCGTAGTTTTAGGCTTTTCGCCCGGCAGGCACACAGGCTTTACCATAGGCAGGAAAGTTTCGCCACGAACTTGTTGTATGGCAGTGTTGCGGAAATGGTTGTACACCAAACGGACTTGATCTATTTCTTTATCCAAAAATAATTTGATAAGCGTATTGGCAATTTCGGCAACTTCCGAATAATCGGGTTTTTCGGTCAGATGGTTGAAATTCCCCTGTATAGGGTAACCTCTCTTTTCCAAAGCCTCCGACACTTTTTTTCCGATAGGAAAAATCAAAATATCCTTTTTGGGCAAATGGCATAAATGCTCCAAAATAGTTTCGGTGCGTTTAATCACATTATTGTTGAAAGCCCCGCACAAACTGCCGTTCGACGCAATAGCCACAATCGCCACCCGTTTTACTTCCGTGCGCGTTTCGTTAAGCGGAAGACTAATATCGTCGGTCGAATTATTGAGGAAATCGCTCAAAATCCGTGTCAATTTCTCCTGATAAGGCAAATAATTGGCAACAGCATCCTGCGCCCGCCGCAATTTTGCCGCCGACACCAACTTCATCGCACTGGTAATCTTCCGTGTCGATGTTACCGATGTAATCCTACTTCGAACTTCCTTTAATGAGGCCATAATTTCTAATTAGCAAATTAGCATATTTGATAATTAGCAAATGTTTCCTATAATAAGGGTTTGCAAACAAGCTTAGATTAATAAAGTGTTATATTAATTTGCTAATTTGCCAATCTGCTAATTGTTCAATTATTTCTTCTTGTATTCAATCTCCACAATCTGCTTCGCTTCCGAATCCAAAATAACTGTAATCTCATCATTGATCACCCCTTTTTTCAGTTCGTCCAGCACAGTCGTTTGGTGTTTCATTTCCAATCGTTCGAGGAAGAGTTTCTCAAAATTTGCAATCTCTGCAATCGGCACGCCCGCCATCAAGCCTTTTGTACCCAGGTAAATCATCGCAATCTGTTTCTCTACCGGAACAGGCGAATATTGTGCCTGTTTCAATATCTCCACATTCTTGGCGCCCTTGTCGAGGATCGATTTCGTAACCGCATCCAAGTCCGAACCAAATTTAGAGAATGCCTCCAATTCGCGGTATTGCGCCTGGTCAAGTTTCAGCGTACCGGCAACCTTCTTCATCGCTTTCGACTGAGCATTACCACCCACGCGCGACACCGAAATACCCACATTGATAGCCGGACGGATCCCAGCGTTAAACAAATCCGTTTCCAAGAAAATCTGTCCGTCTGTGATCGAAATCACATTCGTTGGTATATAAGCCGACACATCGCCTGCTTGCGTCTCGATAATCGGCAACGCAGTCAGCGAACCACCACCCTTCACGAGCGGTTTCATTACCTCCGGCAAGTCATTCATCTGTTTCGCCACCTCGTCCGATTTAATAATCTTAGCCGAACGCTCCAACAACCGAGAGTGCAGGTAAAAAATATCACCCGGATAAGCCTCCCGACCCGGCGGACGGCGCAAAATCAACGAAACCTCACGGTAAGCCACCGCCTGTTTCGACAAGTCATCATACACCACCAACGCGTGTCTGCCCGTATCGCGGAAAAACTCCCCGATAGCCGCACCCGCGTAAGGCGCATAAAACTGCATCGCAGCAGGGTCCGACGCCGAAGCCGCCACTACCACCGTATATTCCATTGCGCCGTGCTTTTCCAGTGTTTGCACCAAGTTGGCAATAGTCGAGCCTTTTTGCCCAATGCCCACATAAATACAATACACCGGCTCGCCACGCAAGAAAGCCTCTTTCTGATTTATAATCGTATCAATCGCAATCGCCGTTTTACCCGTCTGACGGTCGCCGATAATCAACTCCCGCTGACCCCGACCAATCGGAATTTGCGCGTCAATCGCCTTGATACCCGTTTGCAATGGTTCGCTCACCGGCTGGCGAAAAATCACACCCGGCGCCTTCCGTTCCAGCGGCATTTCGTACAGTTCGCCACGCACCGAGCCTTTGCCGTCAATCGGTTGCCCAAGCGTATTTACCACACGCCCCAGCAAGCCCTCGCCCGCCATCACCGACGCAATCCGTCCTGTGCGCTTCACCGAGTAACCCTCCTTAATCTGTTCGGTCGACCCAAAAAGCACCGCGCCCACATTATCCTCTTCGAGGTTAAGCACCACGCCCATCATGCCGTTCTCAAACTCAATCAATTCGTTCGATTGCACATTGTCCAAGCCGTAAATACGCGCCACCCCGTCGCTCACTTGAAGCACTTTACCCACTTCTTCCAGCTTCAGGTTATTCTCCAAACCAGCCAACTGGTCTTTCAGAATATCAAAAACTTCACTTGGTTTAATATCAGCCATAGTAATAAATATAGTTCAAAGATTTAAAGTTCAAAGATTAAAAAAGCACCCCGTCATGCGTTGCAGTGAGCATGGTCGAACTGTCGAGCGCAGTCGAGACACCGCAAAATCCCAATCTCTCTTAATTTATCATTATTATATTTTACACATATCCTATACGAGGACGAGGTTTGTCTGTTTCTTTTTTCTGCTCTGCCAATTCTGTGAGTGCTTGATAAATATCACTAAACTGCACATTAGTTTCAATCATAAAGTTATCTAACTGTTGCTTGAGTTCTGTATATCCACTCACAAGTTCTCGCATTTGAGCAAAAGCACGCATGATAGAAATATTGATATTTATAGCAACCTTACTCTTCAAAATGCTTGACAACATGGCTACACCCTGCTCTGTAAAAACAAAAATATCAGAACTTCCAATATTATAGTCAGGGGGTATCACATTTTGTGATACCCCTATGGATATCAGTTGATTAGATTCTTTATTTGATAGTTTTATCATAAAATCATCAGGAAATCTTTCAATATTCCGTCGAACAGCTTGCTTTAAAGAACGAGTTTCTACTTGATACAATTCAGCCAAATGGAAGTCTGTCATAACTCGAAAGCCTCGTACTTCAAAAATTTTATTTTGGATGACTTGTAACTCCATAATTTTTTAATTCACCACCATTATCTTCGTTTCTAAAACTTGGAATGTTTATTAATAACCAATATTTTTCTTCAATCATGTATCATGATAGGGGAAAGAGTGTTTCCTTTCAAATATATAGTATTAGAATTTTTCCAATCAATTACAGTCTCGCCCGAATAGTAGTATTGGTCATAGTAAATTCCATTTCCACACTGACCATAATTAGAACGAATATATTTCTTTGTGCTTGCCGATAAAATGGTTGCCGATGTTGAAATATTCCCTTTAAAAAAACCATTTTCATCAGTAATTTTCACACAATTCGTTCCTTTTACCAACAAAGAAACAAACCTTGCCGGAGTACCGTCTTCATATCTCACATATACCGAAACCTCTGCCGAATCAACAACACTACGAAATGATTTTTTAGAGTTCAAAATTTTAGAGAGTGTTCTTTTTCCCTTCACTCCATATTCCTTCATCTTATATTCATCCATAAGTCCTTTCTTTTCGCCCAAGCCTATTCGCGAAAAAGAATCTTCATCGATGTACATATAGTTAGTACCTTCCCAATTGATAAAAATTTTTCTTTCATATGACTCTGTTTCATATTCATAGCACTCGCCTATCCCATATGGTGTAAATTTACAAGGTACAGACTTTTTCCCGATTATTCTGTTTCTTTTTACAGATAAAGTCGTTGCCGATTTTGGGATAAAGCCTCTGAAAAAACCGTTCCTGTCAGTAAACATTCCATAGCTGTCCTTACCATCGACCAACACATACTCAAATTCCGCAGGTTCTCCGCCCCGATATTTTATATATCCAGAAACCTCTGCTGAATCTATACTGCTCAAATTGTTGGCAAATCCCGCAAACGAAATCAAGAGAAGGAATAATATACTTAGAATTTTTTTCATATCTTTTCAATATTAATATTCTAAGTTTTTTGTCAAATAGCATACCAAGTTTCCAAAACTTGGTATGATTATTTAAATAGTATATTACAATTTGTGTTTTTTGCATAATTTGCGTTCCACACACATCAATTCGCCACCATCTCCTTCGCAATCTCTTGCAACTGATTTTTTACGCTCACATCCAGTTTGTAATTGTTTATCTCGATCACAAATCCGCCAATAAGCGACTTGTCCACTTTGGTATGCACATTCAGTTTTCGGCTATATTTCTTAAGGACACGGTTTTTAATGCGTTGCACGGCATCAGTTCCTATTTCGCTTGCCGAAGTAATGGTGCCCAGCACAATATTTTCATCGCGACGGAAAATATCCTGATACGACATCGCCATAAACACTGCAAATTCTTCTCTGTTTTTCTCGATAATAAATTGGAAAAATTGTTTTAACAGTGGGGAAATACTATCTCCTCCGGCTGCTGTTATAAGTAATCGTTCTTTTTCAGCGGCTGTATGCATCGGGTTTGCCAAGGCTTCTTGCAATTTCGGAACTTCAAAGAACGAATCCGACAACTGATGCAATTCGTTATTAACTGCACCTTGCACATTTTGCTCCTTTGCCAGCGCATACAACGCCCGGGCATACCGACCGGATATTTTTCCTAAATTCATCGAGTCAATTTACAATTGAACAACTTACAATTTACAATTTAAGAAGAACAATTGTCCAATTGTAAATTGTAAAATAGTCAATTAATTAAGGGTTTCTATTTCGTCCAAAATTTTAGTAACAAGCTCTTTTTGTGCAGGTTCAGCTTCGAGGTTGCGACGCAAAACCCGTCCGGCAATGTTTACCGAAAGCTCAGCCACTTGGTTGCGCACATCTTTCATCGCCTGTTCTTTTTCCTTCACGATGGTTTGACGGGCATCTTCCACAATCTTCTCGGCTTCGCGGGTAGCTTGTTGTTTAGCTTCTTCAATCAGCTTTTCTTTCAAGGTATGTACATCCTTCAAGATAGCGTTGTATTCTTCGCGGGCTTGTGTAAGGATAGCCTGCTTTTCGTCGTCGATGCGAGCCAGTTTCTCGTTCGCTTCGTCGGCTACTTTAATTGCATTGGCAATATACTCTTCGCGTTTGTTAATGGCATTTACAATGGGTCGCCAAGCAAACTTGCCCAAAATAAACACCACCGTTCCAAACACGAGCAGCATCCATATTATCAGCCCCGATTCGGGATTAAATAATTCCATAAATTTAAATGATTTACTATTGGACTATTTACCATTTACCAATTAAATAGTCAATGGTAAATAGTCTAATTGTCAATAGTTCTTACATTACAATAGCCAACACCGCTACCACGATAGCAAAAAGTGCCACACCCTCTACAAATGCAGCGGTGATGATCATATTTGAACGGATATCACCTACGGCTTCGGGCTGGCGGGCAATGGCTTCGACTGCCGAAGCACCGATTTTACCAATACCAATACCTGCGCCTACGGCTGCGATTCCGGCACCGATAGCGGCACCCAACTTTGCGATTGAAGCTCCGGCTGCAGCTCCGGCAGCGGCTTGTAAAAGAATTGTTGCTAACATAAATATTATCTTTTTAATGATTAATTATTCAATTTTCTTCTTTTTCTCTATTTTCTTTAATTACAGCGTATCCAGTCGGATTATGTTTTTTATCTGTCAATTTCTTTTGTTCTGCTAATTCAGTTAAAGCCTGATAAATATCATTGAATTGCATATTTGTTTCCACCATAAAAACTTCCAATTGTTGCTTAAGTTCAGCATATCCTAATGCGAATTGCCGTAATACAATAAAAGTTCGAACAATTTGTATATTTACCTCAATAGCTTTTTTGCTGTTAAGCAAGCCTGACAACATTGCTACACCATGCTCTGTAAAAGCATAAGGTAACTTTCTGGTTCCTCCCCAACTTGATGTTCCATTTTGGAATATCAAGTCAAACTCGGCATTATTTAATTGAAACATAAAATCTTCCGGAAACCGGTCTATGTTTCGTCTAACTGTTTTATTTAAATTGGCAGTTGTTACTTCATACATTTGGGCTAAATCTTTATCTAAAATAACTTTTAGTCCTCTGATTCATGTATTTTACTTTGTATGATTTGCAATTCCATTATTAAATCTTCAATGCTTTGCATGATGAGGCTCCACCCGTGCCAAGCCGATAAATACGGACGATAACAGCGTAAACACATATGCTTGGATAAACACCACAAGCAATTCCAACATCATCATCACTACCGAAAACAGTACCGAGAAAATTCCCACGCCCGAACCGGCTGCTACACCTGCCGCACCGAAAATAAATATCAGAGCCATAAACGAAAGTGCTATAATATGTCCTGCCAAGATATTGGCAAAAAGACGAATCATTAACGCAATCGGTTTGGTGAAGATGCCGATAAACTCAAGCAACGGAATAAGCGGAAAAGCTTTCAGTGCCAATGGCACTTCGGGCCAAAATATCTCTTTCCAATACTCTTTTGTACCCGAAAACTGCACAATGAGAAAGGTAATCACTGCCAAACACATTGTGATAGCAATATTTCCGGTAACATTGGCACCACCCGGGAAAATAGGAATTAATCCTAAAATATTATTCAATAAGATAAAGAAAAATAGCGAAAGCATGTAAGGCACATATTTCTCGTAACCCTTGCCGATACATGGCTTCACCACTTCGTCCACCATAAAAAGAATAACCACTTCGAGCATACCCCGAAAACCGCGAGGGGCTTTCATCGGATGGCGCGAATATACTTTGGCGATATTCAAGAAGATCAGACAAAGCAAAATCCCGACAATAAAAATAGAAGCCACATTCTTGGTAATCGAAATATCAAACGGGCGCACTTCCTGTCCGTTTACCAGTTCCACTAACTTGCCAATATGTTCCTTTTCTTGCGAAATATAAAAACCTTCGTAAGCCGCATGTCCATGCTCCAATTTGGACGACATAAAAACAAACCAGCCCCGCTCTGCGCTTTTCACAATAACAGGGAGCGGAATAGAGATTTCGTGCTCGCCAACGCTGGTAATATGCCAACTGTATCCATCGCGAATATGTCCGAAAATAAAATCGCCCGGAGCAAATTTCTCAGTTTCGGTAGCATGCTCCGCAAATCCCGACGGAATCAGCGCGAATAACAAAAGGCATATAGTTAGTAATCTTTTCATTTAGAAGCCTCCCCAACCCCTCCGAAGGAGGGGCTTTGAATTCTTATTTTGTTTAAATTTCTTTATATCAAAGCCTTTCTTTCGCCTCCCCTTTGGGGAGGTCGGGTGGGGCTACTTCTTCTGCAACATCCAGGTTTCAAAAGCCAGATATACTATAAAATAGATCATATATGAAGCCAAGAATGCTTGCGGATTATCTTTTACAATAAAAATATATCCAAAAATAATGACGAGCGATAAAATCAGTTTCATCATTTTCACGCCCATCAGCGACGAAACTTTATAATCTTTTTTCTCGTAAACCAATTTGATAGCCCCAATCCCAAACAGAATAAAGAAAAGCGGAATCAGTGGTAATAATATAAAATCATACTGAGGCAAGGCGAAAAGCAAAACAGCTTTCTCAGCCAAAAACACCAAAAGCATTGACACTATTAATATGATGATGTATTTCTTCATCTACACAAAAGGATTGACAATTCTTAAAACTCCATCAACCTCTAAATTGTGTTGCATATCTTCCGAATAAAGAATATCGCAAGCGGCTTCTATTGCCGAAGCAACAATAATGCTGTCAAAAACTTGAAAATCATAACACTGAATAAGATGCTTGGCTATTTTCATTGTAGAAACATCCACACGGCAAATGTTGCACTTACTCATCCATTTAAGACTCAACTCAATCAAATCAGATTTAGGGATTGGTAATAATCGCCTCATCACATTGATATATTCCGAAACAACTTGTACTGAAACTACAGGGTTAAAACAAAGTAATTTGTGAGCAATATCCTGCTTGTAAGCATCTTCTGTCGAATGATTATAGATGAGTACATTTGTATCTAAAGCAATCTTAGTCATAATTGTTAGCTTCGTCTCTATCAAACTTAAAGTTGCTTAAGTCAATTAAATATTTATCAAAAATCTCATCAATCTCTTTCCTTTTTGTTTCGATAGATTCTTGCTTCTCAGTAGTAGCTTCCGTTTCACTTACCGGAAAAGCTATCACTTCAACCTTCTTTCCATACCACTCGGGAGGGATCGAAATGCAATTGTTTTGCATCGTTGGTATAAATATTTGTCTGTACATTTCGGTAGTATTTTGTGTTTATAACTAATACAAATATACTGAAATTAAATTGTCAATTCGCTCGCCTTCTCCACACAAACTGAAACCACATTATCCTTCACTTCGGCAAAACCGCCGCTAACTTCAAAATGGCGTTCCGCACCATCGGCTTTGCAGGTTACTTTGCCCCGTTCCAGAGTCGAAAGCAGCGAGGCATGATGCTCCCACACGGTAAAAATACCCTTTGTGCCAGGCAATGTTGCCGATTCCACTTCGCCGTCGAACAGCGTTTTTTCAGGTGATAATAATAGAAATTTCATGATCAATTAGCAAATTTGGGAATTAGCTAATTAGCAAATTAATTATTTTTACAAATTTCAAATTGTTCTTTCATTAACCAATTCTCAAATTTGCTAATTTGCTAATTAATTAGGTTCAACTTCCTCCAACAGTTTTTTACCCTTAGCAATCGCATCATCAATCGTGCCCACGAGGTTGAAAGCCATTTCGGGATATTGATCCACTTTGCCGTCCATAATCATATTGAACCCGCGAATAGTCTCTTCAATCGGAACAATGACGCCCGGGATACCCGTAAATTGAGCCGACATAAAGAACGGTTGCGACAAGAAGCGTTGCACACGGCGTGCACGCGACACTACCAGTTTATCCTCGTCCGAAAGCTCCTCCATGCCCAGGATAGCAATAATATCCTGCAGTTCTTTGTAGCGTTGCAGCAACTGAATTACGCGTTGAGCTGTATTATAATGTTCATCGCCCACGATATTCGGGTCGAGAATACGAGAAGTTGATTCCAACGGGTCGACCGCCGGATAAATGCCAAGTTCGGAAATTTTACGATTTAATACAGTAGTAGCATCCAAGTGCGCAAAAGTAGTAGCCGGAGCAGGGTCGGTCAAGTCGTCAGCAGGCACATAAATAGCCTGTACTGAGGTGATCGACCCGTTTTTAGTAGAAGTGATGCGTTCCTGCATCAAACCCATTTCGGTAGCAAGCGTAGGCTGGTAACCCACCGCCGAAGGCATACGCCCAAGCAGCGCCGACACCTCCGAACCCGCCTGTGTAAAACGGAATATATTATCAATAAAGAAAAGAATATCTTTACCACCATTATCGCCGCCCGCATCGCGGAACGACTCGGCAATGGTCAAGCCTGACAGCGCCACCGAAGCACGCGCACCCGGCGGTTCGTTCATCTGTCCGAAAACCAGCGTAGCCTGGGATTTTTTCAATTCCTCCTGGTCAATTTTCGACAAATCCCAATCGCCCTCGTCCATGCTCTTTTTAAACTCCTCGCCATAGCGGATTACGCCCGACTCAATCATCTCACGCAGCAAATCATTGCCCTCGCGCGTACGCTCGCCCACGCCCGCAAACACCGAGTAGCCGTTATAGCTTTTGGCAATGTTGTTAATCAATTCCATGATCAACACCGTTTTGCCAACACCCGCGCCACCAAACAGACCGATTTTTCCTCCTTTGGCATAAGGTTCAAGTAGGTCGATTACTTTAATACCGGTAAAAAGAATATCTTGAGAAGTAGCCAGATCCTCATATTTAGGTGGCTCACGATGGATAGGATAACCATTTTTCTTGGAAAGTTTCGGCATGCCGTCAATCGGTTCGCCGATTACATTCATCGAGCGACCTTTGATTTGATCGCCAATAGGCATTGTGATAGGAGCACCAAGCGCTTTAACCTCCATTCCGCGCACCAACCCGTCGGTCGAGTCCATAGCAATAGCGCGGACAGTATCTTCGCCGATATGTTGCTGACATTCGATAATCAGGCGTCCAAAACCATTAGGGCGTTTAATCTCCAGCGCATCATGGATTTTAGGCATATCACTCTCGCCGCGAGGAAATACAACATCGACCACAGGCCCAATTACCTGCACAATACGACCCATTACTTCTGACATAAAAGGTGTGTTTTTATATTAATATTAGGTGTGTTTTAAGGTCGTTTTTTCAAAACGAAAAAACGCCCCAAAATTACAGATATTTTTGACTAAACAAATTTTTTTATCAATTTTTAATAGAAATTATTTACAAAAACTTTATTTCTCCATACAACTCATTACAAATTAATAGCATAATGTTTATTTTTGTAATAAAATAAATGTAGCCGTCATTATTTCCTGACAGCTACCCGTTTGTTTTTCAACTTTCGATAGATAAAAACAGCAAAAACAATCAACGCACTTGTAATCATATTTAGATAAATAAAAATATTTTATGACAAAAATCGGTCTATTATCAGACACCCACAGCTTTCTCGACCAACGCATATACGAACACTTTGCCGCTTGTGACGAAATCTGGCATGCCGGCGACATCGGTTCTACAGCCGTTGCTGATGCTTTAGCCGCTTTCAAACCGCTTCGTGCCGTGTATGGCAATATTGACGGAGCCGAACTGCGGCAAATGTTTCCCGCCATCAACCGTTTCCGCTGCGAAGAAGTCGAGGTGTTGCTCACCCACATCGGCGGTTATCCGGGTAAGTATGCACCTGAAATCCGCACCCAACTTATCAACAATCCCCCCCAACTATTCATCGCCGGACACTCACACATTTTAAAGGTGCAATTTGACAAAAAATTAAATTTCCTCCACATAAATCCCGGTGCAGCGGGCAAATACGGCTTTCAAGCAGTCCAAACCCTCGTCCGGTTTGACATCGACGGAAAGAATATCCAAAACCTTGAAGTTATTGAGTTGTCATAAATTTCCTTCACAATAAACCGGAATTATTAAAACGCAAATAACACTAAAATAGTATAAAACGACTTGAAAATTATCTTATCAATCTAAAGTAGTTTCTTTCACTCAAAAATAAATTTATCTATAAACTCAATTCGATTAATTCAAACTTACATGGAGGAATATTTTTGTTTGGATTAAGAACCCTATTTAGATATGTTTTTATGAATACAATTAACCGAGGCAATCTCTGGCTAATAGAATTTATGCTTGTGAAATGCATAATTTATTTATTTTCAAACGCTTATTGTTAAATGGACTCTTTGAGTAAAAGAGATTTCCTCTGTGTAAAATAATGATCGAACTCAGATTTAAAACAACTTCATCATAAAATAAACCGTATGTTTTTAATAACTTTGTAACCTTTAACCAAATACATCTAAATAATGAAAACAAAATTATCCCTATTGCTCTTAGCATTCAGTCTGTATGCTTTTTCGGCCAATTGTTATTATATTTCGCCCACTGGGACAGGCGACGGTAGTTCGCCAACAACACCCGACAGCCCCGCCAACGGATTGAGTAAATTAGCCAATGTTGATACGCTTTATTTAATGGGCGGACAATATGATCTTACCGAAAAAGTAAGTATCAGCCGATCGGGGATTGCCGGCAAAAACAAAGTCATTGCCGCTTATCCGGGCGAAACGCCCATTTTGGATTTTCGCAACGAACCTTATGGAAAAGAGGTTACCGGTTCGGATAATACAGGCCTTTCTATTGGGTCAGGGGTTTCGTATGTGCATATCAAAGGGCTTACTATTCGCTATGCGGGCAAAGTAGGTTTGCTAAATCAAGGGAGTAATTGTATTATAGAAAATATAACTGTATATGGTTGTGGAGATTCGGGAATACAAATGAAAAACGGAGGCAATAACCTGATCAAGAATTGCGACTCGTACAATAATTTTGACTATAAAACTTTAAGCGGCACCAATGCCAATTATGGAGGAAATGCCGATGGGTTTGCCGACAAACAACACGCAGGAGCTCCAAACACCTACATAGGATGCCGCGCGTGGAACAACGCGGACGACGGGTGGGATTTCTTCGAGCGCGTGGGCAGTTCGATGCTTATTGATTGTATAGCCTATAATAATGGTCCCGATACCTACGATATGAACGGTAACCCTCGTGCTACAGAAGGTGCTGATGTAGCTTGGTTTAATGACTTCAAAGGAAGTGGCAAACAGGTTACAGACAGGAATGGATCTACAAGAACTGTTACAATTGCTCAATACATAAATTTAGGTAATGGCAACGGATTCAAAGTAGGAGGAGAGAAAACGGCTCACAATGTAAAACTTTCGCGTTGCCTTGCGGTTTCGAACAAAGCACGCGGTTTTGACCATAATAATAATGGTGGAGAAATGATTGTTTACAACTGTTCGGCTTACGACAATGGCTGCAACTATGGCTTTGTTAATATCGAAAACAGTTCTCTCACTATCAAAAACTGTGTTTCGCTTGCTTCGCGAAGTAATAACTATTTCAATACGCTGCCTTTGACAACTTCAAACAATTCATGGAATACAACAGGGATTATTTGTGATAACAGCGATTTCATTGATCTGAATAAAAATCTTATTCTTACCCTCAGAAATGCTGACAACTCGCTGGCAACAACCGACTTTATGCGCTTGGCTTCAGGCAGCGACTTGATTGATGTTGGAATTGAAGCCTCTCTGCCTTATGCCGGCACAGCTCCCGACTTGGGTTGCTACGAAACCGGAACGATTGATAAATTCCCGGGCGAAGTAATCAGCCCATCCAACAAAGAGCAAACCATTCAGTTCGGGAGTTCTATTGCCAATATTACTTTCGGATGGGCAGGTGGTGCTACCGGTTTGTCTGTAGAAGGATTGCCTGCCGGCGTTCAGTCCGGCAATGCTGACCCTGATGCAAAGACGATAACCATTTCGGGCACGCCAACGGTATCGGGCACATACTCATATACGGTTTCTACCGTAGGCGGCACAGCCATTCCCGATGTAGCAACCGGCAAAATAACCATTCTTGCCATTGTCAGCCCGGCAAACAAAGACCAATCCATTGTATCGGGCAACAATATCACCGAAATTGTTTACAGGTGGTTGGGCGACGGCATCAGTTTGGCTGCAAGCGGATTGCCACAAGGGCTACAAACAAGGCTTGATGCAAACGCAAAAACTTTAACTATTTACGGCTCAACATCAGCCTCCGAAGGCACTTATACTTACACGGTTTCTGTTGTGGGTAGCAGCAGTACAGAAACTGCAACGGGCAAAATCATCGTTTCTTCTTTTGCTCCTTCCGAATCGAAATATTACAATATTTACAGTTATGGGAAAAGTGATGGTAACTCTAACCTTGCAAAAGGAAGTGATGCGAAAAAATTTTTAACAGTATCGGGAAATAATATTCTATTAGCGGAAGGAATGAGCGATAACGACGAAGCAGCAGGCACTCAAGATCCTACGCGACTATTACAAAACGCACAATGGAAAATAACCGCCGGAACAACTGCGGGATGCTTTGTGTTTAAAAACAGAGCGACAAACACTCACTTGCAAATATCAGGTTCCCTTTCGAATGTTGCAATTAATTTAATGCCTCAATTTAAAGCAATGGATAATGAAAAACCGGGTTATGGTATTTTTACTTCGGCAGGCGACAAGTGCATTCAAATTACTAATACAACTGTTGGGGCAACCAGTTATGCCGAACGCATACGGATGCGTTGGATAATTGAAGAAGCACCCAATGATGCGGCAGGGATATCCGGCACTGAAATCAAAACCGGATTCTTGAAAAACACATTGGTAACAGATAAAATCGAATTACTGAACCCAAGTGATTTTGCTTCGGTGGAAATTGTCAATATGAGCGGACAAATTGTTTCTAAAATAAAAATAACTGCCGAAACGGTCAATGCTTCGACACTGTCTTCGGGTCTTTATCTGGTAAAAGGAATTACCCAAGCAGGCGAAATTTATATGGATAAAATAATGAAGAAATAATTATTTATCACATGAAAATCTACCTAATAGCCGGCGAACCGTCGGGCGATATTTTGGCTTCACGGCTAATGGTTGCTATTCGAAAGAAATATCCTGAAGCCAAGTTTTTCGGCACAGGTGGCGAAACGATGATCGCCGAAGGTTTTAATTCGTTATTCAACATAAAAGACCTTTCGGTAATGGGTTTGATGGAAGTAATTCCAAAACTGCCCGTTATTTTGAGTCATCGAAAAGCCGTAATGACCGATATTGAAAATGTGCAACCCGATGTGATTGTTACGGTTGACAGTTGGGGATTTGTCAATTCTATTTTGAAAAATCTGAAAAAGAAAAAAATCAATATCCCCAAAGTACATTATGTAGCGCCGCAAGTGTGGGCATGGAAAAAAGGGCGTGCCAAAACCGCAGCCCAAGTCATGGACCATTTGATGACACTTTTGCCATACGAACCTCCTTATTTCGAAAAGTACGGATTGGACTGCACTTTTGTAGGGCATCCGGTTATTGAAAATACCGCCAATCTTCCAACAGACATTGATGCTCTGAAAACACAAACCGGTATTCCCGAAAATGCTCGTGTACTTTGTGTATTGCCCGGAAGCCGCCATTCTGAGGTTAATAAATTAGCCCCCATTTTTGTTGATTCGATAAACAGGATAAAAAAAGAAATACCCAATCTGTTTTTACTCATTCCCTCTGTAGAAGCAATGAGCCAAGAAATAAGATCAAATTTTGCTAAAATAGATGTGCCCTATAAAATGGTAACAGGACAGCAAGCCCGTTATGAAGCATTTTGCATGTCCGAATTTGCTTTGGCAGCTTCGGGTACTGTTTCGTTAGAACTTACGGCGTGTGGTACGCCTCATCTGATTGCTTATACTTTCAATTGGTTTACCAATAAACTGACAGATTTATTAGTGAAAATAAAATATGTCAATTTGATTAATATTTTGGCTGATCGGCTTATTATTCCCGAATTTCTCCGCGATAAATGTAGTGCCGAATTTATTGCACCCGAAGCAATTTCTTTTTTACAAGATAAAGAAAAAACTATCGGGCAAATCCGGCAAGCCAAAGAGCAACTTATGAAATTGAAGCCAGCCGGTATGCTGCCGTCTGAAAAGGCAGCAGAAGTGGTGCTGCATAGTTTTCTGTAATAAGTATAGATGATTTCTTTATATAAAAATACAGAATTATCCCTTTTGCTATTGTAAAAAAAGGATTCGTCATACCGCGCTTGACGCGGTATCGCCCATAAAGCAATTAATGGTTATTATGCGATTGCGGGTCTGCTGAACTTGATTCAGTGCCGCAATGACAACAATAGTAAAAGGGATAATTCTGTAAAAATATTCTAATCACGCTAATACAACTTATATTAAGTGTTTCATGCACAAATATTTGCAGGAAGTTGTCCGGCAACCCAAATGCCTTCTGCTAAACTGTAAATTGCATCAGAGATCCTTTGAAGTGCGCCCCTATAATTTTTACTTATCCCATTTCGCTTTCCAAGCCGGATATTTGTCCAACACTTCCTGCGGGGCGTACGAATACCAACCGTAGCCGTTGCGGCGCTCCTGCCCTATTTCCATCAACGAATATTTCTTTATCCCGTCGCGATCGCAAAAGAACGGACGGTTATCGTCCAACTCCATAAAACGCGCCCACATGGGTTTTGCTGTCGGGTCTTCAATCAGGCGTTTTTCGCGCAAACCGTTTTCGGCATAGTAGCGTTCTTGTCGCAATCCGGTAATTTTTGTTTTCTCAAACCAAACAACCGCTGCGTTTACTGCATCTTTTACCTTTTTGGAAGGACTTTCTATATTCATCAAAATTAAAACCAATCCGGCAGATTCTTGTCCGCTCAACGAAGGCAGCTCGTAAGCCCGTGCATTGGTTGGTTGCAGTGTAAACTCATCCACTTGTGCACACCATCCTGTCAGCACACCGTTTTGTTTCCATTGTGTTTTGAGAATGCAGCCAATCCCTTTTTCGTATGCTTTTTGGCAGGCTTTGCGTGTTTTGTTGTCTGCCGAAATGGAGAAAATGCCATTGTCATTCGCCACATTATACATGATTTCCATCACATGCTCCATAGCATCGTCGTTGAAAGTAATGTGGGTGGAATATCCTTTGTGCAATGGATAAAACTGAGGCCAACCACCGTTTTTATATTGTGCCTGCAACAAATAATTTACTCCTTTGAGGAAAGCTTCTTTATATCGCGGGTCGGGATTATATTTGTACACACGCGAAAGGTAGGTCATTTCCAAAAAGGTAGCGCCATTGTCTATGGTACAGCCGTCATTTATTGATTTTGCATCGGTCAGTTCGGCTTTTTCGGCAACACTGAGCGGCTGGTGCTCTTTTTTGTTTTTAGGCCAACCGCCAATTTCGCGTTGATAAAGCAATACATTTTCGGCAATGGCTTTGGCAGTGTCGGTTGCAAAAAAGGCATCATTTTTGCTTTCTACCAAATCGCGCCACGAATGGTCGAGCGTTTGCGCCTGAGAATTGAGAAAAGAAGAGAAAATAATCAATAATAATGTGATTTTCAATAGTGTGTGTTTCATAATTTTGTATTTAAGTAAATTTCTATATTGCAAAAATAAAACTAAATTTGCAGAAAATTCTGTATCAATCAAATTTTAAAATATTATGAGAAAAATTGTTATCATTTCCTTGTCGTTGTTTGCAGCAAGTACGCTTGCCTTTCCGCAAACTACCAAATCTGCCAAAGACATCCTGAATGCGGTAACCAAAACAGTTAGCGGTTCGCTATCCAACGACCAGATAGCTAGCGGGTTGAAAAACGCTTTGTCGGTAGGAACGGTCAACGCCTGCCTGAACCTCAACAAAATGAACGGTTTTTACAAAGATGCTTTGGTGAAAATCCTATTGCCGCCCGAAGCCCAAAAAATTGTATCTAAAATAAACTATATTCCGGGGGGCAAACAAATGATGGACGATGTTGTTCTTCGCATGAACCGTGCTGCCGAAGATGCCGTAGTAGAAGCAAAACCGATTTTCACAAATGCCATTACCAGCATGACCATCACTGATGCGGTAGGCATCTTGCAAGGCAAAGACGATGCTGCCACCCAATACTTGAGGAAATCGTCATACACTCCGCTGGTGAATGCTTTTGCACCCAAAATCCAAACTTCTTTAGGTAAAAAAATAGTAGGAAATGTATCGGCTACCGATGCTTGGAAAACCTTGATGACAGCTAATAATAAAGCCGCCGGAACAGTTAGTGGGAAACTGGTAGGATTGAAACCGGTTCAAGCCGATTTGTCCCAGTATGTTACCGAAAAGGCACTTGATGGTGTTTTCTTAAAAGTGTCCGGAGAAGAGGCTAAAATCCGCAAAGACCCTGCAGCACGCGTCAACGATATTTTGAAAAATGTATTCGGGTCGTTGGATAAAAAATAAAAAAAACACCTAAAATATTCATTTTAAGTGTTTTCTAATGTGGTACCACCAGGAATCGAACCGGGGACACAAGGATTTTCAGTCATAAATATACATGTAACAATAAACTAAAAATCAATGTTATAACACCTAATTTTGAATTACAATAGACACAATTTAGGACACAGGGATTGTGTTGGTTAATACTATAATTATTTTCTCAAAATCTACTATCATAGTAGGGAATAGTTGTAGTGTGTGGTTTAGTTTGTATTATTAATATACCTTCCTTTACTATCACATTCACATAAGATTGAGGATAAAATCCTGCTTGCTCCAACCAGTTACCACAAAGCTGTAATTGTGGTACAACTTTAGTCTTTCCATAAGTACTACTTCTGTAGAATGGTTGTAGTTTTAGTTGCCTGGTTTGAGACTCTGTGGGTGTTTTGTTTCTATTCATAATTTATTGGTGTTATGAAAAACAAACAGAACATTTTTTTAAGCAAAGAACAATTTCAATAAAACACTTACACATACCAATAAGATTGTCCCACCTAATATGCCTGTTAGCTTTTTAATTGATTTCTGTTCTTTTATCATTTCTTCTGTTTGTTTGTCTATTTTACTTTCTATTACAGATTTAAGTTCATTCGTGTTTTTAGCAAACTCTATTTCAAAAATCTCTTTTATTTTACTTCTCTCATTTTCAATCAGCTGCTTTATCTCTGATTTATTTTCATCAAGCTTTATTTTTATTGTACCCTCTAAATCTCGATAAAACTCTTTATTCTCCTTACGAACTAAATCAATATTATCTATAAGTAGTTTTTCTAAAGCTTGTTTATGTTGTTTATTTTCCCCTGCAATTTCAATCAAATTATCCTGTAGCTTTTGATGTAAGTCCTTCTGTAATTTATTGATACTATCAAGTGAATCATTGTTATTTTCAAGTTGCTTAATTACATTATCATATGCTAAAAGTAATTCTTGGAGTTTTTGATAAGTATTAGACGCAGATTTAAGTTTATCTACTTCTTGCTCAAACTCTGTAATTGTATCATTAAATTTCTGCAAGTTGCTCATATAATTTTTTGTTTAATTGTTTTACTTCAGTTATTCTTTCAGCATACAAGTCTGCTAATAAATATGGCAAATCATAATCATTAGCCAAGTCTTCAACATACTCAGGATAAAATTTCAAAATAGATAAACACATATCATATTTTGATTTTTCATTCATGGAGTAGCCTAATTGTTTTACTCTTTCCAAAATGTCTATTTGTTCTTCCTCAATAAAAAATTGTTTGATATTACTTAAAGCTTTTTCAAAACGCTCTATCCCATCACTATCTTGATATTGATTTAAGAATAGGCGGATTAATCCACTTAAAAGATTTAACCCAGTGTTATCTATCCCTCTTTCTAAGAATCGGCTTAGTCCATCTCTAAGTTCTTCAAACTTCTTTTTTCTTTCATCTAAATTACTAATCTCAGGAATGAAAATCTCTTTTGTAATTTCATTTTGGTTATTCAAAATTCTTATTGTAAAGATTTCAAACCATCTCTTATAATCATTTGGAGTTTCAGATATATGTTGATATAGAAATGTAGTATCAGTAAATTTGAAATAATTATCAATTCTCCGCTTAAAAGAGTCACTATCTTTAAATTCATGACACCAATCCACAAGAGTTTTTAATGATTGTTTCCTATTATAAACAACACCTTCAAATATCCAATTAAGCAGATAATAAACAGCCTTTTCTAAGAAACTATCTTTTTGCATAGAATAAATACCAAGAGTAACATCTCTATCAATTTGATATTTATTAATATGATTAGAGATATGCTTTATAACACTCTTTTCTTCACAAGAGTCAAATTCAACTTCAAAATGAGTTTTAAAATCGGTAGTCCAATCTGCAACAATTCCTAATAAACTTAATCTATAAATAACTTTTTGTAATACATCTTCATCTATCCCAAGACTTAGTTGTGCATCTTGCCAATATATTTTTTGTACAGTTTTATTCTTGAAATATTTATGTATAAAGGCTATAACTATTTTAGCTTCTTCATCTATGTCTTTCTGTCCTTGAAGAAACAAGAAGATTTGACGAAAAACATCTTGTCCTGACCATCCAGCTTCTTGACTAATTTTTTTAATTTCAGAAAAGGTTGTATCAAGATGAAACAATCTCTCTACTCTTTCTTTGTTAATAGTTTCTGGAGAATAAAGTACTATACATTTACCTTCTTTATTTTTATTTTCTTCTTTATTTTTATCCCATCTTCCTGCTCTTCCTGCTTCTTGATATAATGCTTCTACAGAACTTGGTAAGCCATAGTGAATTGTATAATGAATATTA
Organism: Paludibacteraceae bacterium; assembly: GCA_031553685.1. Lineage (GTDB taxonomy): Bacteria > Bacteroidota > Bacteroidia > Bacteroidales > Paludibacteraceae > JAFGVL01. Next base: position 30,775 of record JAVBLE010000059.1, read on the forward strand.
TCTTTATCGATTCCCATTCCAAAGGCTTTTGTTGCAACTAACAAAGGATATTCATTATTTTTAAATTTTTGTTGAACATTCTCTTTATGTTTTTTAAATTCTGCTTCCTCCATTAAATCAATTTTTATTCCATTTTGATTGATTTGAGGAATTTTTCCCGAATACCAATTACTTTTATCCTGATATAAAGTATTTAAAAATGAAGATACTGGATAACATCCAAATTGTCCATTTACATTAGGTGTAAATATTATTGCAGACTTCTCTGTAGTTGTAACAAAATCTTCTTTGTCTGAAAAATCTTGAATAACATTTTGAAGTAAAGTTCTTTTATTTCCATTATCATTTATAACATTAAAGACTAATTCTTTTCTGCTATAATCTAATAATGACTTGATATTTTCATCTTGCAATTTTTTATTTTGCCTTGAAAATTCAATCTTTATATCACTTAACACATTAACAGAAGCTGTTGCTGTTAATCCCAAGAACTTAATTACACCTTCTCCTTTTTCATCTTTTGGACTTAGTTTGTCTATTGTTTTTGCCATGTTTAGGTATGAAGTCCTAAAATCATGTCCCCATTCAGACAAGCAATGAACTTCATCAATCACGGCATAGGCAATAGAGAAGTTTGTTGTTATACTTCGTAGTTTATCTCTAAAAGATGGAATTTGTAATTTTTCTGGAGAAATCCACACAAATAAATAAGACCCTTTTTCAAAATCAACTTCTACCTTTCTTCTCTCATCTGGGTTGAAATCACTTGTTATATGATGTACATTAGTTATGTGCATTTTCCTAAGATTCTCATTTTGGTCATTCATCAGAGACTTAATAGGACATACAACAAAATTTACAGATGGTTGCAGCAAACAAGCTAACTGATAACACAATGATTTTCCTCCTCCTGTAGGTAATAGTCCAATTGTGTCATTTCTATTTAAAGCATTACTAACAATAGGAAATTGTCCTTCTCTAAAAGAAGGTTTATCAAAAAGATTTTGTAGAAAAAACTCTAATGTAGAAGTATCCTTTTGTGTAATATCATAGTTTATAGGTTCAGTTGCACTTACTCTGAAATAATTTCTTTCTTTAAGAATATCAAAATAATCTGTTCTTACATAGAGAATATCTTCATTGATTTTGTTTTCATCAGTATATCTTTTAAATACAGAAAAATCTATATTAATTGATTTTGTTGTTGGTTTGAACATTTGTTTATCCGTAATTACCTGTATAGAGTAATCAGGTTTTTTAAACTTAGTCTTATGCTTCAACTGCCATAACTTTTCTAGCCAAATAAGCGTGTCTTCTATTGCCAATTCTGCAAAATTATCTAAATCTTCATCAATGAAAATATTAAAGTCCCATTTCCCTTTTAAAGTCAGATAATTATGAATCAATAGTTCTAACAATAGAATCTGAAAACGAATTACTGCTGTTGGAAGTAACTTTGTTTGTTTCTCAATTTCACTAATTGAATTGGTTTTGATTTTACTGTAACTTACTCTATAATTATCTAATAGGTTTTTATATTGTTCTAAATGTTCAAGAATTAGATTAACCTTAGAAATATATTGCCCATTTCTAAGCTCTTCTGTAGTAATTCTAATAGTAGCAATTCCTCTGCTATATAAATAATTATCCCTTTGTCTATCTGAAATTCGGGCAACATCATTTAACTTATGCTGTTGCCCATCAATTTCAATTACTAATTTAGCTTGAGGCAAATAGAAATCAACTTGTTGATTAACAAAGTCGCTAACTTCTTCTCCAACTATTGTTGTTATTTCAATTTCTGGAATTATTAAAGACTGAACGAATGTGAATTCTCCAAAAGTTTTAGGGATTAATTCTTCAAAGAATTCTTTTGCAGGATAATAGTTATTTGTAGAATCTCCTTTAATAGTGTTATACCAAACAGGAGTTTTACCATCTACAAATAAAAATCTATCTTTAAAATTATCTAAAAGATGTACTTCCCCTAAATGACTTTGCAGATATTTAGATAAAGTTGTAGGAAATCCTCTTTGTAGTAGATTTTTTAGAACATACAGCAAAGGCAATACTTCTCTATCCGTAATTGTGTTTTCAATTAAATTTTGAATAACAAAATTAGGATTTGTAAAAGCATAGTTTGCTGTATATTTTTTCATCATACTATCTTGTAATTAGATAAGAACCCGTTGGCGGAATTAGCAATAGGATAAAAACGCAATAAAAAGTTGTACATAAGCTTAATAATTTGTATTTTGTAATCGCTAAACAACAGAATACAATTAAGTTATGCACAACCTGAAAACAAATTTCGATAAAATATTG
>JAVBLE010000025.1:0-54070 GCA_031553685.1 Paludibacteraceae bacterium
GCTATTTCTCCACAACGATATCACTATTTTTTGTGTATCTAGACATCACAGCTCTTACCTCCTTCCGATTTATCAATAAAAATACAACTCTTGTGATTAATCGGTATTTTTTTTTGGGGTAAAGGTACGAGACATCGCAAAAGCAATATTAATCAGTCTTTTGCGATTGCGGGTCAAGCCCGCAATGACGACATTGCTATTACTTTTGTATTGTTCTTTTAATTTTTGTCAAATACTAAGAAAAACTGTTTAAGTTTTAACTATGCTGGCTGTTGGTTCTACAGTAAAAACAGTTAACCCCTCCTTTATTTTCTAATTTCCTTACCCACTATCTCGGCAGCTTTGGCTATAAAGTGCGAGCATGGACAATTGACCGGGTAATCGAGCTTCTGCTCGGGTAGTTGCCTGTTTCTGATTACTTGCATCAACTCTTTGCAATGAATGGTTGTAAAATCGTCCTTAAACGAACCGACCACTCGTTGAACGGCATTGTAATTTGCAACTCTGGCGCGTTTGTTGCTCGGGCTGGTGGCAGGATATCGCAAACCTATCAGCATAATCATACCCGATACTGTTCCGCACACTTCGCGCAACTTACCCATACCGCTGGCAAAGGGCGCCGATATTTTTTTTGCCAGTTCGTCATCCAAATCAAACACATCGCTGTAGGCTAAAACTATAGACTGCGCGCAAGTATAACCCTGGTCGAACAAGGCAACTGCCTTTTGCACTCTCTCTTCGATATTTATTGGAATAGCCATAAAGTTTTTCTTTTTTATTTATTTCATTAATTCCTTCCCCACAATCTCGGCGGCTTTTGCCACAAAGCGTGCACAAGGTCGTTTGGCATAATATTCGGCAGTTCGCTCAGAGGGCGTTGGATTATCTTTTTCAGGCACAGGCAACCTGAGCAATTCGCCACAATTGATGGTACCAAAACTATCTTTAAATTCTTTTGCCAAGCGTTGTACCGCGTCATAATTTATGGTTTTGGCTTCTCTGTCATTCGGGTTATTTACCGGATATTTCAAGCCCATCAGCATGAACATAGCTGTGGTTGCGCCACACATCTCGCGCATGCGTCCAACACCTCCTCCGAATGGCGCCGAAAGCTTTTTGGCAAATTCTTCATCAATCAGATACACATCGGCGTATGCCAGAAAGACGGATTGCGCGCAGTTATATCCTTCGTTGAAATAAGCCACTGCTCGCTCCACCCGCTCGGCTATATTTATATGGATTGACATGGTTTTATAATATTGTTCTTAGTACATAACAAAAAAACATCGTCATGTCGACCAAAACGACGAGGTACGAGGAGTGTCGTGGAGACATCGCAAAAGATTTATTAATCAGGCTTCTGCGATTGCGGGTCAAGCCCGCAATGACGACATTTCTATTATTTTTGTATTGTTCTTTTAATTTTTGTCATGTACTAAGAATAATGTAATTCTACTTTGGCGCCTGGCAGTAGCGGTCAATCATTTGCTTTGCCAGTTCAAAATCCATGTCGAGCGCCATTTGCCAATTCTCGCAAGCCCCTATCCTGTCATTCAAATAGAAAAATGCATTGCCGCGGTTGCAATATACGCGCGCCATGTCGGGGTCGAGGTGCAGTGCGCGGTTAAAATCGCCCACAGCGCCCTTGTAGTCCTCCAAAGCATATTTCACATTGCCGCGGTTGTTATAGTAATTAGCATCGTTCGGGTCGTACCCGATGGCTTTAGTGTAAAGCGCAATAGCTTGTTTCAAATCGCCCAGTCGCGATTTTATCAACGCTTTATTGTAATAAGCATCGGCATAAGTCGAATCGGCCGCTATTGCTGCATCAAAGTTGGTCATGGCAATGTCGAATTCCACCAAAAAGTAATGTGCCACCCCCCGGTAATAATATGCATCCGCATTTTTCGGGTCGAGCCGGATAACGGTAGTAAAATCGGCTATCGCTGCACGGTTATCGTTATCTTCGGCATACGCCAGGCCTCGGTTGAAATAGGCGTTGATATAAGTCGAATCGATCTCGATAGCTCTGGTAAAATCGGCTATTGAACCTTTGGGGTTTTCTTTCAGGCTTTTGGCATACCCACGATTGAAATAAGCCTGTGCAAAAGTGGAGTCGTCGGCAATTACCTGATTAAAATAAGAAATCGCGCCATCCAGATCGCCTTTCTTTCCTTTGGCAATCCCTTTTTTCATCAGTTTGTCGGCAGGCGTTTCGACAGGTGCTTTTTCGGCAAAAACAACCTGAACAGACAGGATTAAAAATAATATGGCGCTACATGATCTCATTGAAAATTTATCTGTTTGAAAAATAAACGGACAAAAATAATCATTTTTTCAAATAAATTTCAATTTATAACAAAAAAGGAGCCGTTACATTGACCCGGTTAGCAGAGGTGCCACGCTAACTCCCGTTTCTTAAAGGGTTAATTGATTCGGCGTTTGAAACGCAAAACCAAAGACCCTCGTTTCGGACAAGTCGCGACTTGCCCTACCCATTATTCTGAATTTGGTTCGGAATTGCCCAATGTCTGATTTGGCGATTGCGGGTCATACTTCGACTACGCTTGGTCACTGAGCGTAGTCGAAGTGCGCCACGGCTCTACGACAATAATGGTGTGCTATACTCTATGGTACCTTTTGTCATTATCGTTTGTTTGAACCTTTAATCTATATTCGACATGACGATACTTTTATTGGTTTAAGCATTAAAATTTATTTTTGTCATGTACTAAAAAAAAACAATAAAAAATATTTTATAAGATATTGACAATTAACAAAACTTTTTTACATTTGTACAAATATTTTAAGTGCCGAAAATACCTGATTCGACCCGTAAGGGTTTCACTCCAAGTGAAGCCCTTACTAACTAAGAAAATTTACACAGAGGAATATTTATGTTTGGATAAAAATCCTTTTTAGATATGATTTTATTGATACAATCGGCTCAAAAGAGAATGCACAGAGTTGCACAGAGGTTTGAAAAATCGAAGATTTTTCCTTCTCTGTGCAACTCTGCATTTTTCTCAAAGAGAATGCTCGAAAAAAAGCACCTTGTTACCTGTGGACACTTTTGAGTAAAAAATATTTTCTCTGTGTAAAATAATAATCGAACTCAGGTGAAGAATGCTGAAACGGAGCAAAGCCCAAAAAGTTTCCCGGCAAGATTGCTGAATTGCAGCAATCCCGAAAAAGTTTCCGGAGAAGATTGCTCCAGCAGAGCAAGGTAGAAAAAGTTGCAGAGCAAGATTGCTCCATCAGAGCAAAGTCCAAAAAGTTTCCGGAGAAGATTGCTCCAGCAGAGCAAAGCTCAAAAAATGATTGGACAACATGGCTACATTAGAGCAAAGCCCAAAAAGAAAGTCGGAAAGGTAGGCGTGAACGGAAGGGGGTAAGGGCATGGAAGGGAGTAAGGGCATGACTTGGAGTCATACCCTTACTAAAGAACAACAGTGAGGGCGTGACTCCAAGTCACACCCTCACTAAAGAACAAAAAATATCTTCTTTATATAATAACAATAAAAATTTATCAAATCATGAAAGTGTTAAAAGTACACAAACCTTCACTTGCCAACGAGCAACATTTCCAATTCGGAGTAGATGTAAAAGCCCTTATCGAAGCCGTTGGCGCGGGCATAATCGGCATAGCCGAATTTACCGTTATCTATTATGCACTGCTTGAGCAGGAAGACAAGGCAATGGAATTTTTCCGCAAAAGTGGATTGACATCACCCATTGCGGCGCTCGACATACAGCGCGACTCTATCTATCGCGGGCTGTGCCTCATCACCGAAGGCTATAGCCACAGCAAGCTGTCTGCCGAAAGCGAAGCCGCTGCGCAGATACAATTGGTGATCGACCAGTACGGCGACTTCCGCGCCGAGGACTACAACAAAGAAACCGGTACCATCACCAATTTCGTACAAGCCCTCACCGAGCGTTGCGCCGGTGCTCTTGCGCTGCTTCGCCTCGACCGCTGGGCGACCGACCTGAGCGATACCAACAACGAGTTTAAAACCCTGATGAACGACCGCTACGACGACCAGGCAACACAAGCGGGTATCAACCTGCGCAATATCCGCGTACAGGTAGACAAGGTGTATACACAGATGATGAGCGCCGTCGACTCGGCTTCGTTCCTCAAGCCCGACGATGCGGTGCTCAACGATTTCATCGCCCGACTCAACACCCGCCTTGCCGACTATAAAAAGATGATTGCCCTGCACCAAAGCAATCTGGCAAAAAACGCGGCGGCGAAACAGTGATTTGATTTAGTCAGGGCTTCACTTTAAGTGAAACCCTGACTAAATCAAGTGACAAGTGAGGGCTTCACTTTAAGTGAAACCCTCACTGTAACCAATCAAAAACACAAGTCAGGGCTTCACTCTAAGTGAAACCCTGACTGTACTGTAACCAAAACAAAGAACCATGTATTTCGAACCGGAACATATATACCATATTTACAATCAAGGCAACAACCGGCAGCCGATTTTCTTTACGCACGAAAATTATTTATTTTTCTTAAAGAAAATAACCAAGCATGTATTGCCATACGCCGATGTGTTGGCTTGGTGTTTAATGCCCAATCATTTTCATTTGATGGTAAGAATTAAAATCTGTAGTTCTGCAAGTGAGGGTGTGACTCAAAATGCAAGTAAGGGCATGACTCAAAGTCATACCCTTACTACCTCAACTCAAAATGAGGGTTTCACTCCAAGTCAGCCAAGTGCAAGTCAGGGTTTCACTCTAAGTGAAGCCCTGACTGAAGAAGCCCTGACTGAAACTGAAACAACCCTCAACCAAGCCATCGGTATTATGCTCCGTTCCTATACACGCGCTATCAATAAAGAGCAGCAACGCACAGGCTCGTTATTCCGAAAAGAAACCAAAGCCGAATGTATCACAAAAACAGAGGGTATTACTCCCTCATTTTGGAATACGGCTCATGGAACCATTATCAACAGTCATAATCCCGAAAGAGAATATACCCAAACATGCTTCGACTATATTCATAACAATCCCTTACAAGCAAGATTGGTAAATAGAGCCGAAGAGTGGGAATTTTCGTCGTTAAGAGATTATATGGGCTTGCGGGCAGGAAAGATAATCAACCGAAAACTTGCCGAAGAATGGGGGTTAGAAGTTACCAGTACTGATAGTGAGGGCTTCACAAGTACTGATAGTACTGATAGTGAGGGCTTCACTTCGAGTGAAACCCTCACTGGGACACCAAAACAACAGTGAGGGCTTCACTTCAAGTGAATTGAAAATCAGCGTTAGCTAAACCCTCACTTATACCCTGAACAGTTAGGGCGTGACTTTAAGTCACACCCTAACTTTAACAACAAAAACAATATCCAATCATTTTAATAACAAAAAAACATGAAAAAAATCTTACTCTTCCTTTGCAGCAGCCTGTTGGCAGTAAGCCTGCAAGCGCAAACCATCCGGTATGTAAAACAAGGCGGTACCGGCGACGGCACCTCGTGGGCGCAAGCCTCGGGCGATTTACAAGCTATGATTAATGCCAGCAGTAGCGGCAACCAGGTATGGGTAGCCACCGGAGCTTACCAGCGAAACCAAGGCGACGGCAATTCTTTTATTATGAAAGAAGGTGTGCAGGTGTTCGGCGGATTCCCCAATACCGGAAACCCCACTATGGCCAACCGCACCCTGCCCACTGCCCAAACGCCCGCCAACCACACCATACTAAACGGACAAAAGTATTTGCGTGTGCTTTACCAGCCTGCAGCATTTGCTACATTAACCACCTGGGATGGATTTGTAATAGAATACGGAAAGAGAGAGCCAGCTAGCGCCGATCCTAATTTGAGAGGCAACGGCGCCGGAGCCTACCTGCAAGCTAACGGCGAACTGAAAAACTGTGTGGTTCGGGCTAACAATATTATTAATTGGTAACATGGCTTTCTGGAAAAAACACACAGACGACACACAGACATTCTCCGACCTTATACGCGGATTGCAACATTCGGTAAATGCCGCTATGGAAATGCTCGAAGCTCGGAATATAGAATTCGGGTTACTTCCTCAAGGCTCAACCGCAGGCAACCATTATAAACAGATGAATCTTAAAAAAATATATTTATATCCTGTAGAAATAAAGGGATGCACTTTTTTCGGAGAATATTCTTTCAATGATTTATGGAGATTTTACTATCAAACTCATGATTTAAAAATAACAGAAATAACTTATTAATATGAAATCAACAAATACAATAAAATTTCTACTTATGTTGTTGGCATTAATATCCAGCAATATAATGCATGGACAGACTTACATTTACGGGGCAGGCGTTTATATCTCCGGTCCCGGAAAATTAACCAATTGTATCATTTCAGGCAATAGTGGAGCTGGAGTTATTGATGCCTATGGAGGCGGCATTGCTATTACGGGAAATGGAGCAGTAGTAAGTAATTGTTTAATTATTAATAATGTAATAGACTACGCTTCGGGGATATTCTGCAATGGTAATGCTTCCGTTTTAAACAGTAATGTTGTTGGTAACCAAACAAGTAGACAATCCCATCTCGACCCCTGCATAATGGTAACTACCGGTACGCTTACGCTTACCAACAGCATTGTGTGGGGAAACAAGAATAAATCCACCAGTGCCATGTCTCCCTTTAGTGATAATATTACCACTACCTACTGCGCTATTGAAGGAAGCCCAGTATACCCGGGCGAAGGCAATATCGCCCTCTCATCCGTCAATACTGATGCTACGGGTCCTAACTTTACCGATGCCGATTTTGGAACTGTCATACCTCTTCTGGGAAACACGCGCCTTACTGCCAACTCGCCCTGCATTGCCGCCGGCAACAACGCCCTGGTGCCGGCAAGTCTTACAGTAGATTTAGACGGCAACCCGCGTGTACAATATACGGTAGATATGGGAGCTTACGAATCGGGTTACCTGTTTAGCGGAGCCGGTACGCTTGCCGATCCGTATAAAATTTACACTGTTCAACATTTAGCCGATTTAGCCACATTTGTAAACGCCGGCAACGGCGCACTTACCGCAGGCAAGTACTACAAACTAATGGCAGACCTCGACCTGCAAGGCTGGGGCGATGCCGCCGGCTGGAAACCAATAGGAAATAATAGTTCAGGTAATGCCACTTCCTTCCAAGGCACTTTCGATGGCAATAACCATACGATTAAAAACATGACCATAGCCCGCTCTACCGAAAACTATATAGGCCTCTTTGGGCGCACAGTAGGCGCTACTATCCAACAGCTCGGCATAGTCAACTGTACAGTAAGCGGAAATAACTTGGTCGGCGGCTTGGTGGGAGAAAATTATCAATCTACCCTCAGCAACAGCTATAGCACGGGCAGCGTAAGCGGAAGTGGCTACGATGTCGGCGGCTTGGTGGGATTCAATAATAATTCTACCATTAGCAACAGCTATAGCACGAGCAGCGTTAGCGGAAATAGCTATGTCGGCGGCTTGGTGGGATACAATTATTGGCAATCTACCACCAGCAACAGCTATAGCACGGGCAGCGTAACAGGAAATTGGTATGTCGGCGGCTTGGTGGGATTCAATGGGCTTTCTACCATCCAAAACTGCGTAGCCGCCAATGGGTCGGTAATAGCTACGCAAGCTACTACCAATATTAACCGCATAGTGGGGTATAACAGTGGCGGCGCCTGCCACAACAACTACGCCCTAAGCAGCATGGTGGTAGATAATGCAGGCACAATAGAAACCCGCAATGATGATGCAGATGTAAACGGCACCGCCCAAACCCTTGCCGAGCTGCAAAGCAGCAGCTTATTCTGGGGCGTAGCCGGTAATTGGTATGTAAATGCAGGAGCAACCCCACCCGTGGCGGCATGGTCTATCACTCCGGCGGCAGGGGCTGTATGGTCTATTTGGGATACCAAGAGTTACCCGTACTTCGTTACCCAAAGCGCACCGGTGTATAATGCACAACACACGCTTAGCAGCCTTACTTTCGAGTTGCGCAGTGCCGCCGATAGCGTGCTGGTATACAACACCCGCACCAAGGCTATAAGCAAATTCGAAACACTTACCAGTGGCGTTAAAACTCAAACTATTACCGCTCAACACGGCGATACACTTAGCCTTACCGTATATGAAAAGAATAAATCGGTATCCTATCCGGTACAAACCATAGCCTCTATATTCTGCGCCGGCGATGGCCTAAGCGCCGCCACCGCCTACCAGATATGCGACACCACCGCCTTGGCAAACCTTGCCCGCTATGTAAACGCCGGCAACGGCGCCGCCACCGCAGGCAAGTACTACCGCCTTATGGCAGACCTCGACCTGCAAGGCTGGGACACCGGCGACGGCAAAGGCTGGAAACCAATAGGAACATGGACTGCTGATAACAGCAAATCCTTCCAAGGCACTTTCGATGGCAATAACCATATTATTAAAAACATGACCATAACCCGCCCTACCGAAAGCTATATAGGTCTCTTTGGGCGCACGGTTGGGGCTACTATCCAACAGCTCGGCATAGTTAATTGCACGGTAAGCGGAAAGGACTATGTCGGCGGCTTGGTGGGAGACAATTATTCTTCTACCCTCAGCAACAGCTATAGCACGGGCAGCGTAACAGGAGCTTGGTATATCGGCGGCTTGGTGGGATACAATTATTCTTCTACCCTCAGCAACAGCTATAGCACGGGCAGCGTAAACGGAAATGATATTGTCGGCGGCTTGGTGGGAGCCAATAGGAATTCTTCTACCATCAGCAACAGCTATAGCACGGGCAGCGTAAGCGGAAATAACAGGGTCGGCGGCTTGGTGGGAGCCAATTGGTATTCTTCTACCCTCAGCAACAGCTATAGCACGGGCAGCGTAACAGGAAGCGGTAGCTATGTCGGCGGCTTGGTGGGATGCAGTTATTCTTCTTCTACCATCAGCAACTGCGTAGCCGCCAATGCTTCGGTAATAGCTACGCAAGCGAGCACCTATATAAACCGCATAGTAGGGCGTGATAATAATGGCTATCGCGCTAATACCTACCGCAACAACTACGCCCTAAGCAGCATGGTGGTAAAAAGCAATGGTGCAGTAGTAAGTATTACCGATGCTACAAACGAAGCCGGCACCGGCAAAACCCTTGCCGAGCTGCAAAACAGCAGCTTCTATGGTGCTACGGATGCTACATGGTACAACAATACCGCATGGTCTATCACTCCGGCGGCAGGGGCTGTATGGGCTATTTGGGATACCAAGAGTTATCCCTACTTCGCTACCCAAAGCGCACCGGCGTATAATGCACAACACACGCTTAGCAGCCTTACTTTCGAGTTGCGCAGTGCCGCAAGTGTAAGCATTTATAAAAACGGCACTTTACTTACTACCCATAGCGGCACAGTAGGTGCCAATACTGTAAGCAATACCTTTGTGGCTACCGATATTATTCTTCTCGAAGTAAATGAAACAGGCAAAGCTGCTTCGTACCCTGTACAGTCGGTGCTTTTAGACGAAATTACCTTTGGCGCCAGCACTTCGTTTACCTACAGCGGCGCGGGGCAAACGCCTACGGCTACTGCCGCCAGTGCGCGCACAGGAATTACCTGGAAGTATAAAACCCAAGGTACCGGCGACAATACCTACACCACCACCGCACCCGTAAATGTGGGCAGCTATACCGCCCAAGCCACCCTTGCCGCAGATGCCACCTATATACTGGCAACGGTAGATAGTGTCGATTTCAGTATCGGCAAAGCCTCGCTCACCGTTGCTGCCAAAGCCAAAACCATTACCTACGGCACCGCTCCCGCTACGGTAAACCTTGCCGGCTGGTACGACATTACGGGCTATGTAAACGGCGAAGGGGCAGCCAGCCTCAGCGCCAACCCTGCCGTAAGCATTGATCCGGGCATTACCGCCGCTACCGCCGTGGGTACTTATCCGGGCAAGGTGTTGGTATCGGGCGGCTCGGCAGCCAACTATACCTTTAGCACTTATACCCCTGCCGCGCTTACCATCGAGCAAGCCACCGGCGCCAACTATATCGATTTTCCTGCGTTGCCTGCAGACCTGGCATACAGCAATACGCCGGTCAACCTCTCGGCTTCGCACCAGTTGGGCAAAACCCTGCTGTTTCGCCCTGCCGCCGGTAGCGAAGCTATTGTGTCTGTAGCCAAAGTGGGCAGCCAGTGGCAAGCCGTATCGCTCTGCGCCGGCACAGCTGCCATCGAAGCCTATTTTGAAGGCGACACCGATGTAGCCGCCGAAACCAAAACGCAAAGTATCGCTTTTGCCAAAGCCACCCTTACCGTTACCGCCCGCAACGCCTTGCGCGCCTACAACACGGCAAACCCATCTGTAGGCAATGCCTACGATTATTCGGCTTTTGTCAATGCTACGGATGAGGCTAAGTTTACCACCGCCCCAACGGCTACTATCAGCGATGTGGATTATCCGCTTACCAAACCGGTGGGCAACTATGCCGGAGCGGTAACCGTAAGCGGTGGTGTACACCCGTCGTATAATATCACCTATGTAGCCGGTGCGCTCGAAATCCGCAATGCGGTGGGCGCTATCGTATTCCCTGCATTGAACAACCGCACTTACGGCGATGCCGACTTTAACCTTTCGGCTACCCATGTAAGCGGCGCAACTGTATTATTCGAGTCGAAAAATACGGATGTAGTGGAAATCATCGGCACGGCAGGCGCACAAAAAGCGCATATCCTCAAAGCCGGACAGGTGGAAATACGCGCCTATACCGAAAGTGTGGCTAACTATGATGATGCCGAAGCATTGCAAACCATCACGGTAAGCAAGATGCCGGTAGCCGTCCGTCCGGACAATGTAAGCCGCGATTATGGTCAGTCCAACCCGGCGTTTACCTTTAGCGTTAGCCCTGTGTTGGCGTATGGCGAGCAAGCGGCTGTACTGGGTGCGATCACCTTCAACTGCACCGCCAACGAAACGGCTGCAGTAGGCACCTACCCACTCACAGCTTCGGGCTCCGCCGCTACCGATAACTACACGATTACCTATAATCCGGGCGAACTTACGGTATTGAGTGTCAACACCGCCATCGGCAGCATTTCGGTGGATGGCAATACGGCTACGGGCAATAATCCGTACTATGCACATACCGAAACCTCAAGCGTAAGCGTGGTTGTGAATGCACAGGATGCCAAAGTAACCATAAGCGCCGAACCCGAAGTAACCGAAGGCACGCCTGTAACGGTAAACAACTTGGATTACGGCAGCAACACCATACCGCTAACCGTAAAAGCCCAAAACGGCAGCACGCAAAGCTATACGCTTATTGTGGAGCGCTACTACGACCAAGTAGCCTACGAGTATAACGATGTGCCTACCATTAACTGTAACCCTGCCGCCAACGGCGGATATACTTTTACGGTATTCCAATGGTACAAGGATGGTGTAAAAATAGAGGGTGCCACCCAGCCGTATTACCAAATCAAGGACAATGCTGTTTATTATTGTATGATAACTTTGGATAACGGTACGGTATTCCGCAGCATTGATATTCAAAGTGCACAGCTCCGCTCGGCACGGAGCTTGGTGGCATACCCAAACCCAACGCAGGGAGAACTAACAGTAAGTCAGGGCTTCACTCAAAGTGAAACCCTGACTGAAATACAGGTGTTCGACCTTAAAGGCAAGTTGGTATTGCAGCCAACCGAAAACCCATTCGATATGAGCGCTTTGCCTAAAGGGGTATATTTGGTGAAAGTAAATGGTGAAACGGTAAAAGTGGTGAAGAAATAATTTAATTAGTAAGGGCTTCACTTCGAGTGAAACCCTTACTTAAACTCAACAGAGATATGAAAAAAACAATCATAATATTAGCAACGCTTCTAACATATTTAGTAGCAACTGCACAAGAATTTAACCGCCACGAGTTCTCCATCAACGCAGGGGGTGGCATCTCAAGTTTGCAAACCAAACCCACCGAAGGCAAAGACCTTTGGAACTGGACGGGGCAAGCCGGGCTCGGGTATCATTTCTTCTTCAGTCCGCACTGGGGCATCGGCATCGGCGCCAATTTCGCCATCTACAACGGTGGTATGTCTATTGACGACTATAGCAAAACGCAAACTACGACCAACCCTTCGGGTACCGCGTTTGAGTTTCAAGTAAGCTCATCCGATTACAAAGAACCGGTGCAAACCATGATGGTAACCATTCCGTTGATGGTACAATACCAAACCACCGGCAAAACGGCGTTTTATGCCGCTTTAGGAGGTAAAGTCGGCATACCGGTTTCGGCAACGGGCAAAACAGAAGGCAGTTTTACCACCAAGGGAAAATATGACATTATCAATGTAACCTACCAAGACCTGCCCGATTACGGTTTTGTAAGCGATCAGGCTTTCCCCGAAAACGAAACCGACCTCACCCTGAAAACCGCTTTTATGGCATCGGCAGAGTTGGGCGTAAAATGGCGCTTGGGTGCAAAAACAAGCCTCTACACCGGCCTTTATGCCGACTATGGTTTGAACGATATCTTGGATAAAGAAGCGGCTCCGGCAAACACCAACTTGGTGGTTTACCAACCGAACACCCCAACGCAGTTTGCCTACAACACAGCCACCAACTCGTATGCTGAGCAGATAGCGCCGTTGGCAGCAGGTATCACTTTGCGTCTGGCATTTGGTTGTGGAAGTAGAGACGGGGCGCGCCCCGTCTCTACGGAAACCGTCAAACCGGTACAACAACAACCGGTTGACGATTCGGCTGCCCGTGCTGCTGAAGCCAAACGCCTTGCCGACGAAGAAGCTGCCCGCCAACGCGCCGCCGCCGAAGCTGAAGCAAACCGCCTGGCACAAGAGAAAGCGGCTGCCGAGCGTGCCGCCGCCGAACAGATTGCCAAACAAAAAGCCATAATTCAAGAACCGGTAGAACGCTATGCTTTGTCGCAAGTAGAGCTGACCGACGCGCAAAAGAAAGAATTGGACGAACGGATTGCGCTTTTGCAACAAAATCCGAACCTGAACTTCTACATCTACGGTCATACCTGCGACTTGGGTGGCGACGAAGTGAACGAACGCGTCGGCTTACAACGCGCCGAGAAAGCCAAAGCCTATATGCTCGCCAAAGGCATCGACCCTAAACGCATACTCGGCACCGCTTCCAAGCTCGACCGCGAACCAATCGTACCGAACACCAGCGAAGAAAACCGCCGCATCAACCGACGGGTGGAAGTGAAAATTGCGGAGTAAGAAATAAGTAAGGGCTTCACTTGGAGTGAAACCCTTAAACTAAAATCAGGGTTTCACTTTGAGTGAAGCCCTGATTTACAATATAATGGTCAAGTAACACGCCCATGTATCGCCGCTACGCGGTCTATTTATTTCCCAAATCCTCTATTACAGCAATCGGAAGTCCGGTCGAGGTTGCGACAATCTTTTTGTCGACGCCCTTTTGAAGCAGGTTGCGGGCTATTACTTTAGCTGGATAGCCGGTGTTGCTTTCTTCTTCGGGATACACACAATCGATAATCCGGAATATAACATTAATCAATATATCTTTGCCCTCTTCGGTATCAAAATCGGTAAAACCAAAAGTGGACACCTTCCTGTGCAAAATCAAATAATAAATTCCTGCTGTAAATAGCGATAAAAACTCATTAATTAATTCCCCATTGCGAAAGTCTTTAGTCGATTCGTTAAAGTGTTTCAGCAACTCTGTCGCGTCTATTTCCCTTTTTTGTGCCAGCCGGCGGGTGGTCTTACTGGTATCGTTCAATTCCCAAATAAGGATTTTTTGCATGGCTTGGTTTTTATACAACCGGTTAACAAGGTCGGAAAACAGGTTTTTAATGTTATTTACCGCACTCTCGTTTGGATTGAAAGTTACAGATTTACTGAGCCAACAGTCGTACCGCTGCACATACTTGTCGAGCAAGTCGCTCAAGCCCGAAAAGCGGTTGTAAAGCACACGCCGTTCCACCTTAGCCTCGCGGGCTATCTCGCTGAATGTAACTCCATTAAATCCTTTTTGAACAACTAATTGCTCCACAACCCGGAACAATTCTTCTTCGATGGTTCGTTTGGTACGGCGGGTTCGTTTTTGTTTTTCCATTTTTCACATATTAGATTAGATGCCTGTCTTGTAACAAAAACAACGCCAATTAGTTCTCAAAAGGTTGTGTAAACTGCCCTTATATACAACAAGCAAGAAAAATGTGTATAATAATCCTGTAAGTAGCTTTTCTTGCCCTTCTGCTGTTAATTTTGGTGCATTTACTCATCCTATAGATGATAAAAGTAATTCTATTTTTCTTTAAACTAATTTTTATCACATACTTAAATATATTCGGAATTATCCCTTTTTCTATTGTAAAAAAAGGATTCGTCATACCGCGCTCGATTGCTGTACTTCGACTTCGCTCAGCAACCAAGCGAAGTCGAAGTGTGACGCGGTATCGCCCATAAAGCAATTAATGGTTATTATGCGATTGCGGGTCTGCTGAACTTGATTAGTTCCCGATGGTCACTGACCGAATTCAGTGCCACAATGACAACAATAGTAAAAGGGATAATTCTGAATAGATTTATTCCTCATTTAAAATTCCCTACATATTTCGCATCAATCAATAAAAATTTAATTAACATTTACTACCTTTGCGGCTCAATAAATATGTTGTAAAACATATTTAAAGTGAAGTTTATTTCATTCATCGGAATAAAAATATCATTCATCGTTTTTTTTGTCCGTTGTGTCGAGTTTCAAATTTTCGTTAATAGTATATTTTCCAATTTTGCAGAGGTTTTTCACGCCTTTTTTAAGTAATTAGTTTTTTTAATATTTATCAAAAATGAATTTCAAGAAACATTTTTTAATTCTCATCTTATTGGTTGCAGGTTTTGTGCAATTACAGGCTCAAAATTCATTGTCTCTTTCTTTGAATGCAGCCAAGAAATACGCCATAGAACATAACCGTTCTTTACAACAAGCCGACCTGGCTACCCAACAATCGCAACAAACCTTGTGGCAAACCATTTCTGAAGGATTGCCACAAGTGACGGCAAGTTATTCGTACCAAAACATGTTGGGCTACGAAATGGAATTGGGATTTGCAGGAAACACCTTTCCTATTGAACTGAAACCAACAAGTAATGCTCAATTGCAAGTAACTCAATTGCTTTTCAATGGAAATTATTGGGTGGGAATCAAAATGTCGAAATTGGCAAAAGAGATGACCCTTACCAACCAAAAGAAAAGCGAGTTGGATATTTGTAAAACAATCGCAGAATCTTATCACTCCGTTTTGGTGGCGCAAGAAATGCAACGCGTGCTCGAAGGCAATCTTACCAATATGGAAGATGTGCTGAAAAATACGGAGAAAATGGTAGAAGTAGGTGTTGCCGAAAAAACAAGTGCCGACCAATTGCGTGTACAAGTAGCCTTAATGAAAAATAATATCAAAGCTGCCCAACGCCAAGTAGAATTGGGAATGAATATGCTTCGTTTCCAATTGGGTACTGACCCAAAAACCGAAATTGTTTTGACCAATAAATTGGAAGATTTTATCAGTGAGAATGCTGTAAACGGAATGTTGCTCGAATCATTCGATATAGAAAAAAACTATAATATGATCATGCTGGAACAAAGCGTAAAAATGGCTGAATCGGAGGTGCAAATGGCTGGGGCTAATTTTCTGCCTACTGTCGCCGCATTTTATAATTATACTTACAAAATAACTGAAAGCGATTTTGATATGCAGCCACCTCATGTTGTAGGCATTACAGCTTCGATGCCATTATTTACTTCGGGTAAAAATTGCTCGAAATACAAACAGGCTAAATTGAAAGTAAAATCGGCAGACATTGATAAACAAAGTGTTACCGATCAACTCCTTTTGCAGGAAAAACAATTGCGCTTTAACTTGCGTAATACTTTTGAAACTTATCAAACACAAAAAGAAAATATTGAAGTTTCGACTGCTGTTTACAATAATATCACTAAGAAATTTGAGCAGGGAGCTGCGTCGAGCCTCGATTTGAGTAATGCCAACAACAACTTGTTGGTGGCACAAAGCAACTATATCCAAAGCATGATGCAACTGCTTAACGCCGAAACTGAATTGAATAATTTATTTGGGAAAAAATAAAAACTGACTTATATGAAAATGAATTTTAAAACAATCTTTGCCTTTGGCTCAATGGCTTTGGCAATAGCATTAACAAGTTGTGGCGGAGGTAAAACCGACGATAAGGCAACTGCACAAGATAGCACTGCGAAACGCGATGTACAATTGGTAAAAGTGATGAAACTCGAACCAAAGGTCATCACCCGCACACAAAGCTATTCGGCGATACTCGAAGCAAACGAGCAAGTACATTTAGTGCCAACCATTCCGGGTAAAATCAAGCGCATTGCCGTTGAAGTCGGTTCGCGCGTATCTGCCGGACAGGTTTTGGTCGAAATGGATCAAACCAATTTGTTTCAAGCCAAAGTACAATTGGCAAACCTGAAAACTGAATTGAGCCGTATGACTATCTTGTTGCAATCGGGTTCGGTATCGCAACAGGCTTTTGACCAAGTGAAGGCGCAATACGATGTTGCCGAACTGAATGTTCAAAACTTAGAGTCAAATACCTTTATCCGTGCACCTTTTGCCGGTGTTATTTCGGGCAAATATTTCGAAAGCGGCGAAATGTATTCAGGTTCGCCGATACCAACCATTGGCAAAGCTGCCATTGTGTCGATTGTTCAAAGCAATCCGTTGAAAACGATTATCAGTGTACCCGAGCTATTTTATCCTAAAATAAAAGAAAATCAAAAAGTAGAGATTACCAGCGATTTGTTGCCCAACCAAACTATTTCGGGACAAATTGTGCGCGTGTATCCAACTATCGACCCGGCTACACATTCGTTCCAGGTAGAAATTCGGGTTCCAAATGCAGGCGAAAAATTGAAGCCCGGTATGTTTTGCCGTGCCAGCCTCAATTTAGGTCAAGCGCAAGTAATTGTAGTGCCTTCGCAAGCCATTATGAAAACGCAAGGATCAAACGAGCGCTTTGTATTTATCGACAATAATAATGTGGCCAAACGCATTGTGGTTGAAATTGGTCAACGATTTGAAGACCAGGTAGAAATTATTTCTCCGGAAATCAAACAAGGTGATTTGTTGGTTATTTCGGGACAAGGACGATTGGTTAACGATGACAAATTGCAAATAGAAAAATAACATCATTTACAATTGGACAATTTACTATTTTACAATTGATTTCTGTGATTATTATTGAACAGATTTCTTGTGTGAAATAGTAAATTGTAAATTGTAAAATAGTAAATGAAAAAAGATGAGTATATATAAAACTTCCGTAAATAAACCGATTACCACAATTCTGATTTTTGTGGCAGTCATCATCTTTGGTTTATATTCGTTTATCAAACTGCCTATCGACTTTTATCCTGAAATGGAGATTCCGGCAGTGTCGGTTATCACCACTTATGCAGGCGCTAATGCAGCCGATATCGAAACCAATGTTACCAAGCCGATGGAAGATGCACTCAGTTCGGTACCGAATATCAAAGAAATCAGTTCTACTTCGCAAGACAATATGTCTATCGTAACCATCGAATACGAATGGGGACAAGACCTTGCCGACGCGTCGAATGATGTCCGCGACCGCATTGACCGTGTGATACAGAATTTCCCTGATGGCGTAGACCGTCCACAGATTGTGAAGTTCAACACCAGCATGATGCCGATTTTGATGTATTCGATTACAGCCAATGAAAGCTACACCGGATTAGATAAGTTGGTAGATCAGCAAGTAATTAATCCACTGAACCGGATTGACGGGATTGGATCTGCCACTGTTGCCGGTAGCCCCAAGCGTGTGGTATATGTAGAAACTGATCCGCAAAAATTAGATGCTTACAACCTTACTATTGAGCAAATTGGCAACGCAATCGGCATGGAAAACCTCAACCTCCCTGCCGGTAATGTACGCATGGGTAAGGAAGATTACCAAATGCGTATCGATGCACAATTTGCCGAAAGCTCGCAGATAAAAGACATTGTAGTAGGAAATTATGGCGGGAAAACCATCCAGTTGAAAGATGTAGCTACTGTACGCGATACAATTCAGGATGTATCACTGGTAAACAAAGTAAACGGTAAGCAAAGTATCGGTTTCTATATCACCAAACAGTCGGGGGCAAACACGGTAAAAGTAGCCAGCGAAGTAAAAAAACGCCTGGAAGAAATCCGTACTTCGCTGCCAAAAGATATTGAGTTCCACGAAATTTTCGACTCATCAACCTTTATCAAGAACTCTGTCAACGGGCTTTCCGAAGCATTGATGTATGCCTTGATATTTGTGGTATTGGTCGTATTATTTTTCCTGGGAAGATGGCGCGCCACCTTTATTATTGTGCTTACCATTCCGGTATCGCTCATTTCGGCGTTCATCTACCTGCAAATGACAGGAAACTCGCTGAATATCATCTCCCTGTCGTCGCTCTCAATAGCCATCGGTATGGTAGTGGACGATGCCATTGTGGTACTCGAGAATATTACCAAGCATATCGATCGCGGCAGCAGTCCGCGCGAAGCCGCTATTTATGCTACCAATGAAGTTTGGTTGTCGGTAATTGCCACTTCGTTGGTAATTCTTGCCGTTTTCTTGCCGCTTACAATGGTAGGCGGACAAATGGGTGTTCTTTTCCAACAACTCGGGTTTATTGTATCTATAACCATTGCCGTATCGACAGTTGCAGCCATTTCACTTACCCCGATGCTATCTGCCCACCTGCTTCGTTTCCGCAAAAAAGGTGTTGATTACAATACCTGGTATGATAGAACGGTAGTAAAAGCACTTGATAAATTAGACCACAACTACAGCCGTATCCTCCGTTGGGCATTAAACCATAAAAAAACAATTATATTCTCGGCAGCCGGTATATTTATCGGATCATTGTTTTTATTGAAATTTATTGGTTCAGGCTTCCTTCCCGAGAGCGATCAAGGCACTTTACAAGCGGTTATCGAACTCGAACGCGGTACTCGTGTAGAAGAAACCGAAAAGGTTGCCGATCGCCTCGAAGCTGCTATCCGTAAAGAAGTGTCTGAAATAAAATTCTTCACCATATCATGCGGAAGTAATGACCAGGGAGGGATTGCCGCATTGTTCAGCCAATCGGGGACAAACCTGATTAACTTTACAATTCGCCTCAATGAGAAACAAGACCGCAATCGTGATGTTTGGGTTATTTCGGACAATATCCGTAAAATAATTGCCCGCGAAGTCGAAGTAGTTAAATTTACCGTAACCGCCAATGCCGGTATGGGAGGTGGACAACAGCCCAACCAGGTGGATGTAGAGATATTCGGTCACGATTTCAATGAAACCAACCGCCTGGCGCAAGAAATAAAAACCAAAGTTTCGGGGATAAAAGGTGCTACTGATGTTCAAATCGACCGTAAAGATGATAAAGCAGAACTTCAGGTAGTGTTCGATCGTCAAAAATTAGCCGAATTGGGGATGAATAGCGCCATGGCGTCAAACGCTGTCCGTAATCGTGTAAACGGGCTTATTTCCAGCAAACTGCGCGAAAGCGGTGATGAGTTCGATATCATCGTTCGCTTCAAAGAAGAATACCGGAATTCTATTTCCGAAATCGAAAATATTACACTCACTTCTCCGATGGGTGCAAAAGTAAAATTGCGTGAAGTAGGTGTAGTGAAAGAACTTTGGTCGCCACCAAACATTACCCACAAGCGTAAAGAACGCTTGGTAACCGTGTCGGTGAAACCATTCGGTACCGATTTGGGAACTTTGGCTACCAAAATAAAAGCAGAATTGAAAACCATCGAAAAACCACAGGATGTACTTATCAATGTGGGTGGAACATACGAAGACCAACAGGAATCGTTTGTTGACCTCGGCTTGTTGCTGATGCTGTCCTTACTGCTGGTATTTATTGTGATGGCTTCGCAGTTTGAATCTTTCAGCAAGCCGTTTGTTATCATGACTTCGGCACTGTTTGGGTTCTCCGGTGTGTTTATCGCACTTTTCATAACAGGTACCGACCTCAATATGATTGCCGGATTGGGAGCTATCCTCCTCATTGGTATTGTGGTGAAAAATGGTATCGTGCTGGTGGACTTTATCAACCTGTTGCGCGACCGTGGACACGAACTCAATGACGCCATTGCCGAAGCCGGTCGCTCGCGTCTTCGCCCGGTAGTGATGACTTCGCTTACAACCATTCTCGGTATGGTGCCGATGGCATTAAGTACCAGCGATGGGTCGGAAGTTTGGCGCCCGATGGGTATTGCCGTAATCGGAGGTCTGACATTCTCTACAATTGTAACCTTGGTGATTGTACCAACCGTTTACGCCGTGATGTCGCGCCGTGGCGAACGCGACAAACAAAAGAAAGTGCGCGAAAAATTCAAAGCATTAAACGACTAATCTTAATTAAGAGATAAAAATTAAAAAATTAAGAAAGAACTATTTTCTATTTTTATCTATTAATTCTTAATTATCAATTTAATATGAAGGCAGTATTTATAGTATTCAACCAAGCAAACACCGAACGGGTGGAATATATATTCGACATCCTCAATATAAGAGGATATACTTGGTGGGCAGATGTACAAGGGAGAGGCTCTGTAAATGGCGAACCGCGTCAAGGCACACACACTTGGCCAGAAATGAACTCGGCAGCTATGACTATCATTCCCGACGATCAGGTAGAAGCATTATTGGAGAAAGTGAAAAAATTAGATGAGATTAATTTCGAAGTAGGGGTTCGCGCATTTGTTTGGAATATTGAACAAATGGTATAAACCGTCACAATTTTCTTTTCTACAAAAGCTATTCGATTTTCTTGTCGGATAGCTTTTGTTGTTTGGGTTTTTTAATTGATAATATTTACTCTGGAGAGAATCATTTATTGTTTATATAAACGACCGTAGAAATAGTTTAATTATCCTACAAAACCTTGTGGCATGTTGGTCTGGATGGATTTTGTTAGCCAGACAAAATCATAAAAACTCGATGTAATTGCTTTTTCAAAAGAAAATCCCACACAAAACAATTGTTTGTGTGGGATTTTCTTTTTTCTTATTATGATTGTTTCTTTAAATTTATTGAATTAATTAATGCTAATAAATGCCTAAATGCAGAGAAAAAAATGTCTTACTATTTTTTTGTATACCGCACATTCAGCATTTCAATCACTTCGGTAGTGATATTATGCCCTTCTGCAGAATACAATACATTATCATTCATCGCATTACTCAATATTATCTCATATTTTTTTGCTCTATTATATTCTTTCAAAAAATTATTGATAGTATCTTTCAATTGTTCATTCATCTTTTTTTGTTCATCTATCAAACTTTGGCTTAACTTTGCATCTAACTGTTCAAGTTCTTGCCTGCGCTTCATCAGGCGGGCATTTTCTTGTTCGGCACGCTCTTGGGTCAAAAAAGCTTTCGCTTGTACTTTGCGTTGGAAATCCATTGCCTCAGTTTGCCATTGTTTCATTTCCCGTGCCAATTGAGCTTGCGAGCGCTCACTTTTGTCAACCAATCGCTGACTGGCTTCTTTGGCAAAATTGTATTTTAATAATAAAGTATCAACATTGATGTATGCAACTGTTATCTTATTAACATCTTTTGGGTTTTCCGTATTTGGACGAATTATTCCTTGGTCTTTTTGCTGTCTGGATTCCTGAGCAAAATGTAATATATATAAAACTACTATTGAAACAGCTAAAATCCCAATAACAATGATATTAGTAAACTTCTTCATCTGTTTTTACTTTTGATTTTCTTTTTAAAGTATTAATTATTAAACCTTAGACAAATCGTTCTGCAAAGGTAAAAATTTTATGGCTGTTTTTGACGCTAAAAAATTAAAAAAGACTAATAAACAAGCTTAAAAGCTTAATTATTGAACCTTATTTTACAAAAAAATCTTTATGAGCAATTTAACTATTCCAAATCCAAAATCAGTTTGGGTAATATTCAACGAAATCACTCAAATTCCTCGCGCGTCAAAAAAAGAGGAAAAGATTCGTGATTTTTTAATTCATTTTGCTAAAGAACATAATCTGTCGGTCGAAACTGACAATATTGGGAATGTTCTAATTCACAAAGTGGGAACAAATGGGTTAAATCAAAAACCTTGCCACATTTTGCAAACGCACATGGACATGGTGTGCGAAAAAAACAGCAGTTCCCTTCATAATTTTGATATAGACCCGATTACAACAATTATCAACGGCGACTGGGTACATGCCGACGGCACCACGCTTGGCGCCGATAATGGTATCGGGATGGCAATGGCGCTGTCTGTGCTTGCTTCGACCGATATTGAGCACCCGCCGCTCGAATGCCTCTTCACTGTAGATGAGGAAATGGGCTTGAACGGCGCCGGAAACCTTAGTCCCGACTGGCTCACCGGACGCACTTTGCTCAACCTTGATACCGAAGACGATACCGAATTTTGCGTCGGTTGTGCCGGCGGCATGGATACGGTTGCCGAGCTGCCGGTGGCTTTTGAGCCTGTGCCCGACAATTTTTTCTCATTCGAGGTGAAGGTGTCCGGGCTTATGGGCGGTCATTCGGGTCAGGATATCAACGGAGGGCGCGCGAATGCTATCAAACTGCTGGCTGAATATTTATTTATCTTGAAAAATAAAACGGATATTCGTATTGCCAGCATCAGCGGCGGAAACCTGCGCAATGCTATCCCGCGCGAAGCCTCTGCATGGTGTGCCGTGCCGTGTGCCGATAAAGAACTGATTCGCATTGAGCTCAATCATTTTATCCACGATACGGAAACTATGTTTTCTTCTGTCGAGCGCGATTTGCGAATTGATCTTTCCTCATATATGGAACTTAAACAAGTGATTGCCAAAAAAAGTTCGGACGCACTGATTGAAAGTTTGATAAAATGCCCGCACGGGGTAGCGGAAATGAATGCGGAAATCCCTTCGCTGGTGGAGACTTCGACCAATCTGGCTGCCATCAGCCTGAAAAATAATACTATTATTATAGAAACAAGCCAACGAAGCGCGGTAGAAGAAAAGAAATTTGCCATTGCCGAAAAAGTAGCTCAAGTATTTTCATCAATTGGTGCAAAAATCAGCAAAGGCAAAGATTATCCGGGGTGGACGCCCAATTTGCAATCGCCTGTTTTGCAAAAATGCAAAAAGATATACGCCGAACTGTTTGGCGAAGAACCGCATGTGAGAATTATCCATGCCGGACTGGAATGTGGGGTGATTGCCAAAAAATATCCGGATATGGATATGATTTCTTTCGGACCTACCATCGAAAATCCGCATTCGCCGGGCGAACGGGTTAGTATCAGCTCGGTGGAGAAATCGTGGCGGTTTTTATTGGAGGTTTTGCGGTACGGACGCGATTAATCGCGTCTGTACTTGAACCGCTAAAGCTTTCTTTTGCCCGTTTCATACAGACATTTATTATTATAATGTATAAATTTTCAGAAATTTGCATATAACTTATTGATAATAATGCAAAATTTTCAAATAAAATCCGGATTGGCTGTTTCAGTCCTCTTTGCGCTTTTGGGGATTATCCCTTATCTAATCCGCTTCGAAGGCAGAGATTGGATTGATATACTGACACTTATCGCGTATACTTTTATTTTTACCTTGTGTCTGTGGACAATCTGCATGTCTTTATTGAGGGCTAAAAAACCGATTCCGAGTGTGCTTGTGCGTTGGTTTCTTGCGAGCATTTTAGGGACTGCTTTTGTGTATTTCGCGCAAATTGCCGGTACTTCTATTTTGAAGCAGGTCGCTAACGAAAATTCGCATATAAACGAAATATTACAGTTGCATGGGCAACGGCTTTTGTATATGGAACTGTTTCGAGCAACGATGATCACCGAAATGGTTTGTTTTATTGTCCACAATGTGAATGTGGTGGAGGACAGGAGGCGAAAAAGCATTGAGATCGAACAGCTTAAGCAGGAAAACTTGGAGGCTCGGCTGGATTTATTGAAACAGCAAATCAGCCCGCATTTTTTGTTCAATTCGCTGAGTACGCTCAAAACAATTGCGACGGATAGTAAAACGAAAAATTACATTGTACAGCTGAGTAATGTTTATCGATATCTGCTGAATAATAATATTTTACAAAAAGATAATTTAGTGCCGTTGAGCGACGAGCTGGCTTTTACGAAATCGTACTTGTATATCCTTACCGAACGGTTTGAAGACGCTTTGCAAGTAGATATCGAGGTGAGCGAAGAATTGATGCAAAAGCGGTTGCCGCCACTGGCTCTGCAAATTTTGATTGAGAACGCAACGAAACACAATGCGATTTCGATAGACGAACCGCTGAAAATTGCGATTTATACGGATAAACATCATTTTTTGGTGGTGGAGAATAATTTGCAGTTGAAACATTCGGTCGAAGATAGTTTGGGATTGGGAATAAAAAATATTCAGGACAGATATAAATTATTGAGGAATAAAGAGATAATTATTTCGGAAACGAAAACTTCGTTTTTGGTGAAATTGCCGCTTCTGGACGCCGAAACTTGCGACAAAGAGGAAGCTGACCCGAAATCTAAACTTGATTTTTGCAGAGAAAAAATAAAGCAGCATAAATTGAATCATCACTCAAAATGTTAAACGCCATGCAAAAGATACTAATCATAGAAGACGAAATTAAGACTGCGCGCGAACTAAAAAGCCTTATCGAATCGGCTCGCGACGATATGCAGGTGGTGGATATCTTGCCCTCGATCAAATCGGCTGTGAAATGGTTTGCCGAGAACGAGATGCCCGACCTTGTTTTTTCGGATATTCAATTGGCTGACGGATTGAGCTTTGAGGTTTTCCGTCAGGTACAGGTATCGGCACCGATTATTTTTTGCACGGCTTATGATGAGTATGCCATTCAGGCTTTTGATGCAAATGGGATTGATTATTTGCTCAAACCGATCGACGAAGAAAAATTGGCGCGCGGACTGGCTAAATACGACCACTACAACCCAAAACCGGAAGAGGCGGCAGCTTATCAAACCAACTTGAACCATTTGCTGTCGGCAATGGAAAAGCCGTATAAAAACAGTTTGTTAATTCATTTTCAGGAAAAAATTATCCCGGTAAAAGTAGCCGAGATTGATTTTATCCACTCCGAAGGCGGCATCGTGGTAATATACCTCAACAACCGTCAACATTACTACACCAACCACACATTGGAAGCTTTGGAAATGATGCTCGACCCGAATTTATTTTTCAAAGCAAACCGGCAGTTTATCATCAACCGCAATGCGATATTGAATATTGAGCATTATTTCACCCGCCGCTTGGTGGTGAAACTTACGCAACCCACACCCGAAAGCATTATCGTGAGCAAAGCGCGCGCTTCGGAGTTTTTGAAATGGGTGGAGAAGAACTAAATTTATTATCTTTGCAAAAAAAGAGTTTGATTATGGGAACATTAAATCTAAATATTAATCAGATTTTGGATGTGATAAAATCATTGCCTGTGGATGAAAAAGCTTTTTTAAAAACCTATATTGAAAAGGATATTGAAGCCACCCAAACACATTCGTCGTTGACAGAAAAATTATTAAAAGGTCCTGTAATGACGGATGAACAATATGAGTCATACCTTCAATTAAGAAACGAATTTAATTTATGGGCAAAGAAATTATCATAATAGATACTTCTTTGTTTATTGACTATTATAGAAAAGTAAACAAAGCTAAAACCTTATTGGTTGATTTATCAAAGAAATATGATTTTTCAGCTTCGGTTATTACTAAATTTGAATTATTGACAGGAATTAAAGATGAGGAGGAACGAGCTTTTTGGAATAATGTTTTTAAGGATATTGTCGTTTTTCCAATTGCTGAAAAAGAAATCGAAAAAGCTGCTGAAATAATGAGATATCTAAAAAGTAAAAATAAAATAATCGGACTGCAAGATATTTTCATTGCGGCAACAGCGATAGAGAATGGACTTGGTTTAGCTACACTCAACTTGAAAGATTTTATTCGTATTCCAAGTTTAAAAATAATTTCCTAAAAAGCAGCGATAATGTCGCTGTTTTTTTCTTTCCCACAAACCGAGATATCCCCCATCTTCATCGAAAAAATCTTTCCATTCGTCGATTTTCCATTCCAACAGGCAATTACTGGACTTATCTTTGCCTAAGAATTTCAAAAAAACAGTATTATGGAAAATATTCAAAAACAGTATTCGCATCGTCATCGTCGCGGCGGATTATTTATCGGATTACTGCTCGTTGTGGCAGGTCTTTTGTTTCTGTGTTTCAATGCCGGTATCATTGATGTCAGGTTAAAGTGGATTGTGTTTTCGTGGCAAACCCTGCTGATTTTAGTCGGGTTGTACAACCTATTTTTTAGGCGGCATTATATTTTTGGCATTGGCTTGGTGCTTGTCGGGAAAATTTTCCTGATGCCAAAACTACTCGAAATATATCCCAATTTAATTACTAACTTTACAATTGCCGATTTTCAGTCGATGGTTTTTCCACTGATCCTGATCTTATTGGGCGCACTGATTATTTTAGCAATTATTCTTCGCCCATTTCGGCGCAAACATTTCGCCCAACACTATGGCCAGTATCAAGGACCACACGGACAGCAGTTTGAATATGCCCAAAAAAGCATCAATGGGAAATTTGACGGCACAGCCGTATTTGGCAACAGCGAATATATTGTGCTCGACCCTGTGTTTTTGGGCGGCGATTTAAACGCTGTGTTTGGAGGCATTCGTCTCGATTTGCGCAAAACAACCCTTGCCGAAGGCGTTACCAACCTCGAATTAAATGCTGTATTTGGAGGTATCGTTATTTTTGTGCCCGACAGCTGGACGCTCGAATTGCGTTTTAACTCTGTGGCAGGCGGCGTAAATGACCATCGCGCCAATCTTGCCGAACGCGACGAAAACCGGAAACTTGTTATCACAGGTTCGTGTGTAATGGGTGGCATAGAAATAAAAAATTAAATTGATTTATAGGTTTCGTAAAATCTGTAATAAAGATGATATTTCAATCCCAATATTATAAAATCGCACAATATGGCCTTGCGTGGCTGTGTTATGCGATTTTACACATAATTGTCATATCCAATTTAGTGCAATTACCCACTTCGGCGTTAATCGTTCAAGGAATTATATTTTCGTTTATTTTAAGTTCGTTGGGCTGGTTGCTCCGGTTGATCATGCAATTCGGACAATATGACGAATTGCCCATTTTACGCCAAATCATTAATTACAGCTTGTTAGCCATACTTTTTGTTGGGATAGGCGTCGGGCTGTCTTCTTGGACGATTTATCTTTCTTTCGGAGAAATCATTTTTAAAACCTTATTGCCCACAATTCCCATTCAGGCATTCATCAGTTTGTTGTTGTATGTTATTCTTTTACAATATTTTAAATCATCCATTCAAAACAAAAAACAAATGGACGATTTGCACGAAGAACAAACTGAAATCCCTACACCGGAACTGCCGGCCAATTTCGAAATGATAGACCGCATCAGTATTAAAACCGGACAAAAAATTGATGTAATCGCCGTTTCGGATGTCTTTTGCTTACAGGCTTATGGCGATTATGTGCTGGTATTTACCGAGTCGGGCAAGTTTGTAAAAGAACAAACGATGAAATACTTTGAAGAGCATTTGCCTCGAAATCAATTCGTCAGGGTGCATCGGTCGTACATTGTGAATGTAGAGCAAATCTCAAAAATTGAATTGTACGAAAAGCAAACCCAGCAAATCACTCTGAAAAACAGATTGCAAATCAAAGTAAGTGCGAGCGGTTACAAAGCGTTGCGTCAAGTGTTGGGTTTGTAACTTCATTTATTTTTTTATATTTTTGCAAAAATTAATTTTTCAGCACAAATAATATTTCCCTGTGGTTTTCGTTCATTTAAGCGAAAGCCACAGACTTTTTTATAAAAACATGAGAAAATATCTCTTCCTGATACTATTTTTTCCGATAACTCTTTTTTGCCAAAATTATACGATAAGTGGCTCTGTAAAAGATGATGCTACCGGCGAATCCATTATCAGCGCTACTGTTTATTTGAAAAATAATACTAAAATATGGGCTGAAACCAACGCGCATGGCTTCTTTTCGCTCACCGTCCCCAAAGGCACTCAAACCCTTATCACAGAGTTTACCGGATATATTCCGGACACTCTCGTCATTGATGCAACCGGAAACAATGAAATTGAAATCCGGCTCAGAGAACCCGAAACGACACTTCAAAGTTTTGTGGTTTCGGGCGAAAAGAGCAACCAGAATGTTTCTAATGCCATTGCTGGATTGCAAAAATTAGATATGAAAGAATTGAACCAATTGCCGGTTCTTTTTGGCGAAAAAGATGTGATGAAAACCATACAGTTGCTTCCGGGCGTAAAATCGAACGGCGATGGTGGCGGAAGCATTTTTGTGCGCGGTGGCGCCAGCGACCAAAATTTATTGATTTTGGACGAATCTATCGTATATAATCCTTCTCATTTGCTTGGCTTTTTCTCCACTTTCAATTCGGATGCGGTTAAGGAATTAAACCTGTTTAAAGGCACACAACCCGCGCAGTACGGTGGTCGGCTATCCTCTGTAATGGATATACGGATGAAAGACGGGAATAACGAACGATATCAGGCAACCGGAAGTTTGGGGTTGATTTCGTCCAAATTACTTATCGAAGGACCTATTGTAAAAGAAAAAGGTTCGTTTCTCGTTTCGGGCAGACGCACTTATGCCGACATTTTTTTGCAAGCTACGGACGAATATCGAGGCACCAAACTTTATTTTTACGATCTCAACCTGAAAGCCAATTATAAGCTTGGGAAAAAGGATCGGATTTATCTTTCGGGTTATTTAGGCAAAGATAAACTGGGTTTGCAAGACCTTTTCGGGATTGATTGGGGAAATGCTACCGGATCGCTCCGATGGAACCACATTTTTAATAACAAACTGTTTTTCAACAGCTCGCTTATTGTAAGCAATTATGATTACAATGTAACGGTCAATTTTGCAGGAAATGATTTTCTTATCCATTCGCGCATTCGCGACTATGGTTTTAATGAAGAGTTTCAATACAGTATTTTTCAAAATAATAATTTAAGATTCGGCAGCAACACTATTTTTCATGATATTCTGCCGGGCGAAGTTTCCGGTTCATTAACTGCACCGCCGTTGCAAACACAAAGGTCAGTCGAAAACGGTTTATATGTTTTGGACGATTGGAAAGTGAACGATTGGTTTAATTTCAATGCCGGACTTCGTTTTAGCAGCTTTTTTGTGCTTGGCGGAGGTTATTTTTATACAATGAATGATAATCATGAAATTACTGCTACCACATATTACGAAAAAAACGATATTGTGGAAACTTATAATTATATCGAACCCCGTCTAAACATGAACTTTATGTTAAATGACGCTCAATCTTTTAAAGCATCATACACACGCAATACGCAACCGTTGCATCTATTGTCGAACTCGACTTCATCTAATCCAACCGATCGCTGGTATGCTACCGACAACAATGTAAAACCCGAATTAGCCGACCAAGCAAGCCTTGGCTATTTTCAAAATTTCAAAAATAATTCGTACGAAACAAGTGTTGAGACCTATTATAAATACATGCAAAACCAGATTGACTACAAAGATGGTGCAGACATTGTAGCCAACGATCAAGTGGCAACACAACTGCTCGAAGGCGTTGGTAGAGCGTATGGAATTGAATTTTTTATTAAGAAAAAAACGGGAAAACTTACCGGTTGGATTAGTTACACCCTTTCGCGCACCGAAAAAAAGATTGCCGGCATCAATGATGGTGAATGGTATAATGCCCGACAAGACAAAACGCACGATGTAGCCATTGTGGCGATGTATAAGTTGACCCCGAAAATCAATCTTTCGGCAAACTGGGTGTACAGTACCGGAAACGCCGTAACTTTCCCTACCGGAAAATATTATGTAGATCAACGCATTGTTTGGCTCTACACCGAACGAAACGGCTACCGCATGCCGGCATACCATCGCCTGGACATTGGCGCAAACTTCATTTTGACTGACAACCGGAAATTCTTTAGCGAATTAGCCGTTGGCATGTATAATGTATACG
The DNA here is from genome assembly GCA_031553685.1 of Paludibacteraceae bacterium. Classification (GTDB taxonomy): domain Bacteria; phylum Bacteroidota; class Bacteroidia; order Bacteroidales; family Paludibacteraceae; genus JAFGVL01. The sequence continues at coordinate 30,115 of JAVBLE010000025.1, forward strand.
GGCGCGAAAATGCCTACTCCATCCGTTTCCGCGAAAATGAAAACGACCCAACGAAAACAGAAGTGGTTCAAATTGCGTTATTTAGATGGGTACCATCCATTTCTTGGAATTTCAAATTCAAATAAAAAACTGTTTTTTCTATTTGACAGAAAAATAATACCTTTGTAAATAATTATAAGATAATTGGTTATGACAACTTTAACAATCACCATAAACGACCAAATCCCTGCCGGAAAAGATTTTTTATCTTCGCTGCAAAAATTATCTTTTGTTTCTATAAAAAATAAGACAAACTTATTTGCAAAAAAAGAATTAAAACTAACGCAAGAAACAGAAGAAGCCATTGCTGAAGCGCAAAAAGGAAACACAGTGAAATTTTCTTCTTTTGATGAATATTTAAACGCAACAGGCTGTGTATAGTTTAGAAGCAACAAACAGGTATTTGAAAGATTTGGACTTAGCAAAAAGGCGAAATTTAGACATTACTGAGTTAAACAAAATCATCAAAATGCTTGTTGAAGGAAAGAAACTTCCCATCAAAAACAAAGATCACGCTTTGACGGGAAAACTGAAAGGAATTCGCGATTGCCACATTGCTCCCGATTGGATTTTATTGTATGAGAAAAATGAAACAATACAATTAATCAGATTGATTAGAACAGGAACTCATGCCGATTTATTTAAAAAATAACTTCTTACTTTGTAAAGTAAAAAGAAATATGTACTTTTGCAGTCCTTATTGGAGAAAATATATATTAATAATATAAAGATATATCAAAATGAAACAAGGAATTCATCCAGAAACTTACCGTCCGGTCGTGTTTAAGGACATGTCCAACGGCGATACTTTCATTTCGCGCTCGACAGCAGTGGCGAAAGAAACTATCGAAATCAATGGCGAAACATTGCCGCTTATCAAATTAGATATTTCAAGTTCTTCTCACCCATTCTACACGGGCAAATCGAACTTAGTTGATACAGCAGGTCGCGTAGATAAATTTAATTCTCGCTACGCAAATCGCAAAAAATAATCATAAAAAATGATAAAATCAAACCCCGCCGAACAATTTTGGCGGGGTTTTTGTTTTTAATTTAAAAACAATATCTAAACTTATGAGTCGGTTATTTTCTATTATTTCAATATCGATGTTATTGCTTATCGGTATTAGTTCGTGCGAAGACACAACTCCAACTTCATGCGAAAGTGCAAAAATAAAGGTTACTAACAACACAGAACGAACTATCTATTACACTTTTGATAATGGGTTGAATCAGAATTTTTTAGAAGCGGGCGAATCTGTGGTTTATCCTTACGGATATAGTTTCTCGGCTGAAAGTCGCCAAAATTTCAAATACAAATATGATTATGATTCCTCAAAGTGGGATTATTCGGCTAATATAAGCATTGACGATTGTATGAACTATTATTCTGTAGATTAAGTTTTGTTTTAGATTAAATATGTTTTGTTTTTTAATTCGGAAAAGAGCGTTGGAAAGAGAGAGCCAACGCTCTTTTTTATGCCTGATGGTAAATGATAAGCCTTTGTATCGGGTTTTGGATTATTTTATCAAGTTGAATATTGTTGTTTAGTGCAGCTTTCCGCAATTGCTTTTCAAAACACACAGCAATAGACCCTATAAAAGAAACTTTATAGTTATGATAGTCATATTGTTGCACATTCCGCTCAAAGAAACTGACAAAACTATTATATACTAATTGTTGTAAGTGCTCGGAATCATCAATTTTATTGGAAATAAAACGCGTAAATTGTGCTAAATAACGATTTGGGAAGGGTTTTTTATACACATTTTCCATTATTTCTTCGACTGTGATTTTTGTTTCCTCAAAGAATTTTATTTTCAAATCTTCAGGTATTTGATTTTTGAGCAAATCGCTGATAAATAATTTGCCCAGAATGGCTCCGCTTCCTTCGTCTCCTAAAATAAACCCGAGCGGCGATATATTTTGTTCTATTTCTGTTCCGTTATAAAAACAGGAATTAGAACCTGTGCCTAAAATACATGCTATGCCGGCCTGTTTGCCACATAATGCACGGGCAGCTGCTAATAAATCATTGTTTACCTCAATTTTTGCATCAGGATAGGCTGCATGTATTGCGTTTGCAACCATTTGTTTTTTGATGGGAAAATTGCAGCCGGCACCATAAAAATATATGTGCGAAATATCTCCACCCATTTCGGGCAAAACGGAATTATGTATCTCGGCGGCAATTTCTTCTTCCGTTTGGTAAAAAGGATTTATTCCGGTGGTAAAAATTTCTTTTATTATAGTTTTGTTTTCTACCAAACACCAATGCGTTTTTGTCGAGCCGCTGTCTGCTATTAAAATCATTTGTAATAAAATTTCATAAAAAAGTTGGAAGCAAAATTAGTATTTCGCTTCCAACTTTTGATGTTTTTGTTTGATTTATTTATCCTTGTACATGGAGCAACGGTGCGAGAAAATGCATTTGCAGGATATATGTGAGCGCGCCCAGCAGGTAGCCGACCAGAATGATAAGCGACATGCGTTTCATATACCACAAGAAATTGATTTTTTCCAATCCCATTACGACTACTCCGGCTGCCGAGCCTATGATGAGGATACTTCCTCCTACTCCGGCACAATATGCCAAGAAAATCCAGAATTGACCGTCAATCCCATAGTGCATTAATTCGGGATTAGCTGCGATTTGATCCAATGTTGCTATTGGATACATTCCCATAGCTCCGGCTACCAACGGCACATTATCCACAATGGATGATATTATTCCGATGATGATGTTGATAACATAGAAATTGCCTACTTTTTCGTTCAGGAATTGTGCGAAATTGGCTAAAATATGTGTTTCCTGCAATACGGCGACTGCCATCAGAATGCCTAAAAAGAAGAGAATGGTGGATATGTCTATGCGCGATAGGACATGGGCTATGCGCGCTTTGTGATGTTCTTCGACATGTTTTTTGCGATGATACATAAGTTCGGTGTAAACCCACATAACGCTCAATCCAAACAAAACACCCAAAAATGGTGGCAAATGGGTTATTGATTTGAATATTGGAACAAAAATCAAAGCTCCGATACCCAGGAAGAATAATGTTCTCTTTTCTCTTTCTTCAATGATAGATGCTGCTGGATGGACATGTCCGAAAGCATCTTGATGCTCGTCGGCAAATTCGCCTTTGAGCGAAAAGGACACCAAAAAAACGGGCACAATGACCGAAACTATTGATGGAAGAATGAGCTCGGGGATTAAGTGCGAGGTGGTAACATTGCCGTTAATCCAAAGCATGATGGTAGTAACATCGCCAATGGGCGAAAACGCTCCGCCACTGTTTGCCGCCAAAATGATGACGGCTGCAAACAACCAACGGTCTTTTTGATCTTTGATTATTTTGCGTAAAAGCATGGTCATTACAATGGCTGTAGTCATGTTGTCCAAGATAGCTGAGAGGAAAAATGTAATGAATGTCAAAATCCACAATAATTTGCGTTTTTTGCGCGTGGTAATGCGGTCGGTGATAATAGAAAATCCTCCGTGTACATCGACCAACTCAACGATGGTCATTGCGCCAAGCAGGAAGAAAAGAATTTCGGCGATTTCGCCCAAATGCCCAACAATTTGATGTTCGGTAACCAGCTCGGTTACTTCGTGTTGTGATAAACTCGGGAATAATGCAGGTGCATAAAAAATGTATGAAACCCACAAAATTACCGCCAGAAACAAGGCTGTAGCCGCTTTATTTACAGACAATGGATGTTCCATTGCTATGCAGACATAGCCAATTAAAAACGCTGCAATAATGAATACAATCATATAATTAAATTTTAGAAATTAAACGGTAAATCTAATTGTTTTATCAAGAATGAACAAATTAATATGAGAGATTATGTTGAATAAGATTATATATAAATGTTTCTCAGCAGATTACGAGAATTTATTTTGTCTCCCGGATTAACTCCCCGTTGGTTGTAGGCCCAATGTCATCAACTTAAGAATATAATCTTAAGTTAATAAGATTGGCTCATGACCCCTGATTGCCTTCCGGTACTTCTGTGAGCAAACACAGTATTTGCATTTCCTTCTGTTTTCCGTTCCCTTTTGCCGGACTGCGGGGTGCTGCCGGTGGCTGTACTTCGACAAGCTCAATCGAAGTCATCCTTCGTGTATCCTTCCTACAATCGGGTTGGCGTACCGTTTGTAACAATCGTTAAAAAAAACAGTATATTTGTAGTCAAAAATATTACAAACATTATGTACACAATCGGCATCGACATAGGCGGCACTACTACCAAAATAGGTATTGTGGACCACACTGGAAAAGTAATCCGTAAAACAACCGTCGTAACCCTCGATTATCCCATAATAACAGATTATGTTGAAGCCTTGCACACTGCACTACAACCACTCATCGATGAAGTGGGAGGGAAGTCGCAAATAAAAGGCATCGGAGTAGGAGCACCCAACGCAAACTTTTATAACGGTAACATAGAACATGCACCCAATTTGCCATGGAAAGGCATTGTGCCATTTGGCAAGTTGATGTCCGACCGTTTCAAGCTTACCGTTCGTATCACCAACGATGCCAATGCCGCTGCTCTCGGCGAAATGGTGTATGGCATAGCCAAAGGCATGCAGAACTTTATAATGATAACACTCGGTACAGGAGTAGGTAGCGGAATAGTCGTCAACGGGCAGCTCGTATATGGGCACGATGGATTTGCCGGCGAACTTGGACATGTTACAATCGATCGTACCCCCGAAGCCCGCCTTTGCGGTTGTGGGCGGCATGGTTGCCTCGAAACTTACGCCTCGGCTACCGGAGTTGCCATTACAGCACGCGAGATGGTACGCAAAGCCACAGGTTACACCCTTTTGAGCCAAATGCCCATAGACGAAATAACCTCGAAAAATGTATATGAAGCCGCAGTTCAAGGTGATGAAGTAGCATTAGAAACATTTCGCTTCACAGGAAAAATACTTGGCGAAGCTTTTGCTGACTTTGTAGCCTTTAGCGCACCCGAAGCCATCGTTCTTTTTGGCGGACTTGCACGCGCCGGCAACCTGCTCATGAACCCGATACGCCAGAGCATGGAAGAAAACCTGATGCCAATATGGAAAGGAAAAATAAAACTCCTATTTTCGCAACTGCCCGAAGATGATGCCGCCATTATGGGGGCAGCTTCACTTTGTGTTTGATGAAAGTTATTATATTTGTATTCTGTTTTATTACTGGAAATAGTAAAAATGAATTAATGTAAATATTTATAGATAAAAACACAACATAGTTGATCTTTACGCTCTTTATTCTCGTTTTCCAAAATCTACCAATTTTAAGTCAGTGAGAATGAGCGGATTAAGGTTAATGCTCTCAAGGCGTGGACTGTTCATGCATATTTACTGACAATGGTTTTGGTAGAACCTCGGAAAACAAAATAAGCAATTAATGAACAGTTTACGCTTTTTTATGCAAAACAATAAACCATCTTCACATAGGAAATGCTGGTGAGCCGAAGTTGAAGTGCAACAAAAAAGAATCGATTGAATTTTTTCAATCGATTCTTTTTGTATGTGGAGATTACGAGACTCGAACTCGTCACCTTTAGACTGCCAGTCTAACGCTCTAGCCAGATGAGCTAAACCCCCAATGCGTTGCAAAAGTATAAAAATATTCCGATAAACAAATTATCTTTGTAAAAAAATAAACCGCCCCTGCAACCTCATGTATATCTACAACACCACATTTCTTGTACCCGACCGCATGTATGGTTCATTTATCAAGTGGATAAAAGAAACACACATCCCGCGTTGCACCGCTTCCGATTGCTTTTCGGAAGCAACACTCACTCGCATTCAATCGCACGAACAGCAGGACGGAACCTCTGTTTCTCTCCAATTAAAGGCTGCCGACAAGGTAACCATCGAAAAATGGCAGGTCGAACATTTGCGGAAATTAGATGCCGAAATCGCCGACTTGTTCCTTCTGGAAGTATTGTATTTTTCAACCTTAATGGAAATAATTTGACAACTGATCGCATCATATTAGGTATTGATCCGGGTTCAACTGTGATGGGTTACGGAGTATTGCGTATTGTTGGCAATACGCCCGAATTGCTCACAATGGGAGTATTCGACTTTAAAAAAGTGAAAGACCATTATCTCACGCTCCAACAAGTTTTTCGCCAAACACTTGAACTGATTGATCAATACAACCCTGACGAAATGGCACTCGAAGCACCGTTTTTCGGAAAAAATGTACAATCGATGCTTAAACTGGGACGGGCACAAGGTGTAGCTATGGCTGCCGGATTGTATCGCGACATCCCGATAACGGAATATGCCCCGCTGAAAATCAAAATGGCAATCACCGGCAACGGGCAAGCTGCCAAAGAACAAGTTGCCGATATGCTTCGCCGTTTCCTTAAAATTCCACAAGACCAGATGCCCAAGCACTTGGATGCAACCGACGGATTGGCAGCAGCATTATGTCATTTCTTTGCCACTAATTGCCCACAATCGGAAAAGAAATACAATAGTTGGAAAGATTTTGCAGCCAAGAATGCAGATAAAGTAAAGAAATAATAAAAATGCAAATCAAAAAAATATGTTTTCAGGAATAGTAGAAGAAGCCGCTCAAGTAGTAGGCTTGCGCAAAGAGCAAGAAAACTTGCACATCACCATGAAGTGTTCGTTTACAGACGAACTAAAAATAGACCAAAGCGTTGCGCACAATGGAGTTTGTTTAACTGTTGTCGACATAAAAGATGGCACTTATACTGTAACCGCCATTAAAGAAACACTTGACAAATCGAATCTTGGGTTGCTCGAAATAGGTAGTAAAGTAAATTTGGAACGCAGTATGCTGATGAATGGCCGTTTAGACGGGCACATCGTACAAGGACATGTTGATCAGACAGCGCGCTGCATAAGCGTCGAAGAAATGGATGGCAGTTGGTTCTTCACTTTTGAGTACGACCTCAGTCCCGAAATGGCAAAACAAGGATATGTAACTGTCGAAAAAGGCTCGGTAACAGTCAATGGGGTGAGCCTAACGGTAGTTAATTCGCAAAAAACGAGTTTCTCCGTAGCCATCATTCCATATACTTATGAACATACTAACTTCCACCAAATCAAAGCCGGAACAGTGGTAAACATCGAATTTGATATTATAGGCAAATATTTGAGTAAGATGATGCAGTTTCAATAAAAGAGAAAGCGTATAACTTTTTAAAATTGAAGTTATACGCTTTTATTTTGGATACTGCCTTTTATATAAGTTAGTTTTCCTAACAGTTACTTATAGCATCTATCTTTCAAATTTATTAATTGTCATCAAAAAATCTCTTTATTTTTTGTAAGAGTAACCTTTTCTTATATCCCTGCAATCCGCTTTATTTCCTCAATAATTGCCTGTGCAAACTTATCTGCCTGCTCTTTAGTTGGAGCTTCGGAGTAGATGCGGATAATCGGTTCGGTGTTTGATTTTCGCAGATGCACCCAACCTTGTGGGAAGTCGATTTTTACCCCATCAATATCGTTGATTTGATATTGTTTGTACACACCTTTAATTACCGTCAGTACACCATCCACATCAATCTGCGGAGTGAGTTCAATTTTATTTTTCGAAATATAATATTCGGGATAGGTTGCGCGAAGTTCTGATGTTCTTTTGCCAGATTTTGCTAATTGTGTCAGGAATAACGCAATCCCTACCAATGCATCGCGACCGTAGTGGCTGGCAGGATAGATAACGCCGCCATTGCCTTCGCCACCAATCACACAGTTGGTTGCTTTCATGGTGGTAACTACATTTACTTCGCCAACGGCTGCGGCTGTGTACGAGCAACCATATTTTTCGGTAACATCGCGCAAGGCGCGGGTCGAACTAAGGTTAGAAGCCGTATTGCCGGGCGTATGTGAAAGCACATAGTCGGCAATGGCAACCAGTGTGTATTCTTCGCCAAACATCGAGCCGTCTTCATTGATAATCGCCAAGCGATCCACATCGGGATCGACCACGAAACCAACATCGGCTTTTTTGTTTTTTATTAATGATGATATTTCAGTCAGATGCTCGGGCAATGGTTCGGGGTTGTGTGGAAATTGCCCGTTAGGAGTACAATACAGTTCTTCTATTTGTGTCACGCCTAAGGCTTTTAAAAGCGCCGGAATAGCTATTCCTCCTACTGAGTTGACACAATCTATCGCCACTTTAAAGTTCGCCTTGCGGATAGCTTCTACATCTACCAAATCAAGTTTTAGTACATTATCAATATGTTTCTCGGTGTACGAAAAATCTTCGGTCAGTTTTCCTAATTCGTCCACTTGCGCAAATGTAAAATCGGCGGATGAAGCCAGCCGGAGCACTTCTTCTCCTTCGGCAGCATCGAGGAATTCGCCTTTATCATTCAATAGTTTCAGCGCATTCCATTGTTTGGGATTGTGGCTGGCGGTGAGGATAATTCCTCCGCGAGCGTTTTCCATCGTTACTGCCAATTCGGTAGTTGGTGTGCTTGCCAGTCCGATATTGACTACATCGAAGCCCATGCCCAACAATGTGCCGATTACCATATAGTTTACCATTTCGCCCGAAATGCGGGCATCGCGTCCAACCACGATTTTATTTGAATTGCTTTTGACGGCTTTTTTATTCCAAGCAGCGTAAGCGGCTGTGAACTTTACAATATCAAGGGGATTAAGTCCTTCGTCGGCTCGTCCGCCAATGGTCCCGCGTATGCCGGAAATAGATTTAATTAAGGTCATAAGTTATAGATGGTGAGATGGTGAGATGGTGAGATGGTGAAAACGAGCACTGCTCACTTCTCGCCTTCTCGCTATTTCACCATCTGTGATTAGTCTCCAATTTTTATTTTGAAATCGTATGCGTATGGAATTACATTATTGATATCTTCTGTAGAACCAATTTTTGAAGGCACAATCAATTTGGCTTGCGAGTTATTATTTTTCATAATAGAAACGGCTTCCTGAAAAGCATAACTTACATCGGTTGAGGTACCATAATAAAATTCGGTTGGGTAGGGATAATCTGCCGGTGTCCAATTCCGGTACACTGTGTCCGGTTCAATATTAAGCGTGATTTTGTTGTAGCGGGCAATAATAAGTTTGCCCGTAGTCAGTGCAGGGGTATCGGCATCGCCAATGCTGTCGATATGTATGTACAGTCCCGAACCGGTAAGTAAGTATTGATTCGCTCCCCAAATACCATTGGCAGGCGCTTGTGAAATGACTTCGATATTGTTGCGCGAAATATAATCGGAAATAGCTTCTTTTTCGTCGTCGATTAAATCGGCGTAGGCTTTCGAGTCGTCCGAAGTGCAGGCTGAAAACAATCCTGCAAAGATTGCGATATTTAATATAAAAAGTAATTTCTTCATGTTTTATTGTTTTATTTTAATGTCTTTAATTCGATAAATGAGTGTGGCTCGGGGTGGTATCCGGTCGCGGTCGCCCAGTATGCCGAAAGCCAGATTGGAAGGCACAATTATAGTTGCTTCACAGCCTTCTTTAAGCAGAGTAAGTGCATTATCGAAGCCGCGTTCTTTTTCCATTTTCCCTACTTTCAGTTCGCGTTTGGCATTTTTGGTATACAAATAGATGGTGTCGCCGTGTATGGTTTCTATCTGATATTCAATTAATATAATGTTTTGTTTGCCAATGCTTTTGCCGTTTCCCTGTTTGGTTATTGCATACCAAACTCCCAAAGACGAAGACTCATATTTTATACCCGATTTTTGAATGTATGCTTGTATTTCGCCTTGTTCCACTTCTGCCATCAGGGTGTTTAGCTTTATCATTTCGGACGAAGTACTGTCTTTTTCTGTATATTTATTGGATGGTAGTTGTGGGTTTTTCTCGCATGATGAGAAAAACAATGCTAAAATAATGGGAATGAATATTATTCTTATTTTCTTCATAAAATATTACAAAAGAAATCGACCGATTACGGGAATCTTGCTTAACAACAAACTGAGCAGCAAAGATAACGCCAAAACTCCAATTGTCATAATAGGAACCATAAAAATTGGATTGTAAGTAGTATTGATAATTTCAAACTTATACAGCAACGAAATAAAAATCACATGTACGCCGTAAATTCCTAATGAATATTTGGATATGATGTTTATAATTTTTGTTTTGGCAATTTGTTTTTCGATTCGATGATAATTATTTTTTGTCAAAATGAATAATGCTGTGCTTGCTACAAAACATTGAATGGAAATATAGTTGTACAACGAAGCGTCCGGTCGTCCTTTTTGCAACGAAAGGTACGAGCTTCCGAGTATGGTGAATAAAACTGCGATTATTCCGAAAAAATACAATGCTTTCCGGTGGCGGAAATTGTATATGTCTAAATATCTGCCCAATAGAAAATAAAATACAAAACCGGATATGGTGGGCAAACGCAGATTGTCTAAAATTATTTTTACTTGTGCTGATAATAAATCGTTGAGCAAAGGTATTACAAATGAAAAGGCGAACAGTATAGTTAAACAGTATTCGAATTGTTTTTTGGTAGCGTGTTGTGTAATGATTTTAAGGACGGGGACTAATAAATACAACCCGATAATCATATATAAATACCACAGATGGTAGAAGTTGGAGCAATCGAACAAATAACCGATATTGTGCCAAATATTTTTTCCTGCCGAAAGGGTTTCGAACAGATAAATAAACACTCCAAAGAATAAAATCACCATTATTATTCGAAAAATATATTTGGTAAAAATAGCTTTAATCGGGATTTCTTTTTGCGGATTGAGAAAGAGTGTGCCGCTAATCATTACAAAAATAGGCACGCACCAACGCGCCATTGCATCGAACACATTTAGCGTTTGCCAGTTGAACGAATTGACGGTGAGCAGAAACCAATTGCTGGCACTTACATGTATTTGTATCACACCGATACATGCCATACAACGCAGGAGGTCTAAATATGGTTTTCGATTTTGTTGGTTCAAGGATGGTCTGTTTCAGTTCGTGGGTAAAGATACGCATTTTTATCTCTTAAAACTGAAAATGGTTGCCCGAGAAATTTCTCAAGCAACCATTAGAAAATGAGGGCAACAAGTAAATATATTTTCCTACCTGTATTACGGGCATGTTTTTGTTATTGTTACTGAGCTGGAAGTTTCCGAAATGTTATTAGCACTTAATGCCCGTCCGCTGGTAGAGACAGTTATTTTGCCGCAGTGATTGAATATGATACCGGTCGAGCCACTGGCAGCAATGCCATACGCTGTAGAGCCATAATTTGATCTTGGGGTTTCCGCCCCAACGCTCAAATTTCCTATTCCTGTAAAAGTAATATTCCCCTCACAAAAAATACTAAAACAAGTCAATGATGTAAATAAAAATGTACTGCTGAAACCGGTCAAATTTATTGTTATATCATCTTTAGAATAAATATTAGCATAAGTTAATTGGAAAGGGTCAAGCAAATAAACACTGCTAATATTAGCAGAATTTAATGCCAATGTATTTGTCGCGTTGTTGTAAGTTACTTTCCCGTCTCCCAACACATCTGACTGATTGGCAGATGTAACCTGGACATCGCCTACATACACTCTATATTTAACAACTTCTATTATAGCTCCATAATTAATAGTGATAGATTTACTTTTTTGTTCGGCATCTTTTACTGTAATAGTGGCTGTCCCTGCATTCGAAAGAGTTGTTGGCGTACCGCTAATAACCCCTGTAGTCGAGGAAATCGTGAGCCCGGCAGGTAATCCCGCAGCGCTATAAGTGTAGGGGGCTTTTCCTCCCGACACTCCGGTCGAAACTTCTACATTTTTGACAGCAACACCTTTGTATGGCGACAAAATATCAAAAGAAGCATTATCCGTAAAAACTAAATTATTAGTTGCACTTATGGTTATCATACAAATAGCTGTTTTGTCGCCTGCTTTGGCAGTAATAATTGCTGTTCCTGCTGTTACGGCAGTTACTTTACCACTTGCATCGACAATCGCATTGGTGTTGTTGCTGCTCCAAGCTATAGTTTTGTCAGTTGCATTGTCGGGTGTTACTGTTGCTGTGAGAGTTTCTGATGCTCCGGTGGTAAGTGTAAGTGTAGTTTTGTTCAAACTGATATTGCTTACTGCAACCGGATCATTATTGCCTGATGGATTATTATCCAAGTTATCATCGTCTTTACAAGAATTCATTAAAAGCGGCATACTCGCGATGAGTAAAAGCCCAAGAGAAATAAATTTTAAAGTTTTCATTTTTCAATATTTTTAGGTTGTTAATTGTGCCTACTCTGTACAGTTTTCGGCTGCCCTGTTTTTTACCCTTCCAAATCTTTGATATTTGGAAGGGTTGACTGAATTTTATTGTTTAACCACTTTTTGGCTAATAATATCGTTGCCATTCCGCAATGTTACCACATATATTCCTTTGCTCCATGATGAGGCATTGATGGTTTCCTGTCCGACAGCCATGTTTTTTTGGCAAACGATACGACCGGCAATATCGGATACTTGAGCAGCATACCCTTGTGCATTTTGTACTGATAAACTGTTATTTGCCAGATAAATATTGATATTGCTGTTTTGTGCTGCATCTTTAGTATTCGTGGCTGAACCCAAAGTAGTAAAGTTTCCGTCCATTGATTCCAAAGCTACATTGTCTTTATCGTAAGCGATAATGGCGTAAGAGTATTCGGTTTCGGGCGACAAATTGGTGGCTGTGTACGACATTTGCGTGCTGCCGGCTCTCAGGTTTCCGTTGCTGGCGGTTACATTGCCTTGTGCATCAAAAGTGATGCTGCCGAAAATGCTTGTACGCGCTGCATCATTGTATATAACCAGTGTGTAGCCGGTAGCATTTTCTATTTTATCCCACACGAACGAAGCTGTTTCTTCAGTAGGTTCTACGCTTAATTCATATTCTTCGATATTGAAAGTATACCAAACAAGCTTATCGCCGTATGCCTGAGCCGTACCTGCCGGCACTTTTAAGGTGCAATTTTTCGTTGTTACATTGGCAAATATATTATTGCTATTGGCGATGCTCAATGGAGTTTTCCAGTTTAGCGTTAGTTGTTTCAAGCCGGTACAACCGTCGAATGCATTATTGCCAATAGTTTTTATTGTACAGGGAATAAAAACTTTAACAAGTGAAGTAGCTCCCTTAAAGGCATTTGGCTGGATGTCTGTTACCGTTTTAAGGAAATCAAAAACAGTGTCCGGTTTTGCTATCGGATAATAGATAAGGGAAGTTTTAGCCGCATTGTACAATACACCGTTTTCGGACGAATAGTTGGTGTTGCCGTTTTCTACAGAGAATGAAGCCAGTTTGTTGCATCCGGCAAAAGCTGTTGCCCCAATACTTGTTACAGCACTTGGTATAGTAAAGGAAGTAAAACTGTTGCAGTTGGCAAAAGCTGATGCTCCAATGCTTGTTAAAGTGCTTGGTATGGTGATAGAAGCCAAATTGCCGCATCCGGCGAAAGTCGATGCTTCGATACTTTTTACATCATTGGGTATGGTAAGGGAAGACAAGCTGCCACAGTTGGCAAAAGCTAATGCCCCAATACTTGTTACAGTACTTGGTATAGCTATGGAAGACAAGCTGGTACATCCCGAAAATGCACTGCCCGAGATTGTTTGTAAATTAAGGGGTAAATTAACTGTTTTCAAGCCGGTGCAGCCACCAAATGTTTCACTTTTAATTTCGGTTATTGAGTTGGGAATTGTGATCGAAGTTAAATTTACACAACCGTTAAATGCTCTGTCGCCAATATTTGTAACCGAAGCCGGTATGGTAAATGAAACCAAAGTAGAGCATCCGTAAAACGCATCGTCGGGAATATTGGTTACATTCGGACCGATAATCAATTTAAAGAAATCCGGACACGAACTGAACGCTGAAGAATGGCTCTTACCCATTGCAACACAGTTGGTAGCATTGAAATACAAAAATTGTAATTTTGTGCAATAGTCAAATACATCTTGACCTATTAGCTTTACCGAAGCCGGTATTGTGCAAGTTTCTAAAGACGAGCATTGATAAAAGGCATTTCTACCTATAATTTCTACCGCACTACCAATTGTGAGTGCAGTTAAAGCTTGGCATTCAGAAAAAGCATAATTGCTAATGCTTGTTACCTCATCTTCTATTATCACAGTTGTTATATTAGCGCGTTGCGAATACCACGGAGTACTTGATGCGTTAAAATAATCAGTCATAGCCCCCGTTCCACTAATAGTAAGCGTTTTGTTATCACTATCAAAGCTCCATGCGACATTTGTACCACATGTACCATTTGTTGTTGCAGCAAAACCTGCCACACTCAGCAGCAATGCACCCCATAAAAAAGAAAGTTTTAAAAGTTTCATAATATTTAATTGTATAAAAAGTTATGCCTACTCTATGTGTACAGTTTTCGGCTGCGCTGTTTTTTTATTTCCCGGTAATAAAATATGCCAGATCATATCGCAAAAATAACACCAATAATTCTCAAAATATTCCGCAAAACCCCTTTGTGCACAATGATTTATAAATTTGTGCATAAGAAATAGATATTATACGCCTGAATTCAATTATTAATTTTACACAGAGGAAATAAAAGTATCCATTTGGCAATATGACACTATTTGTTCGAGCATTTCCTTTGAGAAAAATGTGGAATTGCACAGAGTTTGAAAAAATCTTTGAACCAGAGGTCAGCGACCAAAGAGAGATAATTCTTTTGACCGATGTCCTCTGTGTAAATTTGGATCAATCAAACTAAGGTTAGTAAGTAAGGATACAAAAAGTGCAGAGTGCCAAAACCTTTTATAGCCATGAGGCTTTAGCCCACGGACAAAGAAATATCCACGACATTGAGCCGCGTAGCGGCGACACACAGGCAGGTTACCTGTTTGTCCATTTTGTTAAGAAGCGTCAAGGGGATTGTTTCCCCCGTTTCGAGCCATACTTTTTAAAAATCAAGCCACAAGGCCTTGACAAAGCCCAATCACTCCAAAAATTACTTTCTCACCTACAGTTTTAGAGGGGTTTATTTTGCTGAGAGAGTGATTTTTGTGTTAAAATATATCTGTGACATAAAATAATTTATAATTTTGTTGGATTGTTTTTTCATTCAACCTTAACTTTCAAATATAAAATACACAATCTTATGAAGAAATTTTATCTTTTATCAGTACTTTTTGTGCTTTGTTGGACACAATTGTCAGCATTTAATTACGGCGGAAAAGCCATTAAAGACAACACAGAGTTTACTCGTGCTGCACTCACTAAAAGCCAAAGCGATATAAGGGAAATATCAGGAATGGCTATGGGGCGTACTAATCCAAGTATCTTTTGGGTAGTATTGGACGATCCTTATCCAACCAGTTCTGATACTCATTCTTTGTTTGGTCTTGGAGTTGCCGACGGGAAAGTCAAATATACTATTGACACAGGTAATGCCAAGTTGCGCGACTGGGAAGATATTTGTATGGCAACCGTTGGTGGCAAAAATTATATCCTTGTAGGTTGTATTGGCGATAATTATTCTGAATATAAAGACAAATATTACATTTATATTTTTGAAGAGCCTGACGCTTCGGCTGCTTCTTCGGGAAAAATTCCTTATACTACCATCACTTTTAAATATCCTGACGGAGCCCACAATGCCGAAGCTTTGATGTACGACCCTGTGGATAACTTGATTTTAGTGGTGGACAAATGGATTGGTGATGAAAAAGGCAGTAATGCAGCAAAACCGGATATGAGTAAAGCTAACATTGTGTTTAGCATGCCATTTACTACAAGCACTACATCTGCAACACTCTCGGCAGTAAAGACTTTGGGTAATAATGGCGAATTTAAGAATGTTACTGCTGCCGATATTTCGGCTGATGGACAGCATATTTTAATTAAAAATGAAACCGATATTCTCTATTGGCGCAGGCAGTCGGCAACCGAAAGTTTTGCTACTACTATAGCCCGCGATCCGGAACATATTTCTTCAAACACATATAAAAGTGGTACTGAACCTCAAGGTGAATCTGTTTGCTGGAAAGCCGATGGACTTGCATTTTATACTGTGAGTGACGAAAAAGCTGCCTCGCAAATTTATTCTTATACCCGCCCAAATATTCCGGCGATTGTTATCCCTTTAGAAGTCCCTGCAAATGTAAATGCAAACGCAACAGATAATTCCATCTCTTTGACTTGGAATGCAGTAAGTGGAGCAACAGCTTATCAAGTGAAGGTTTGCCATACCGAGACTACAGGTGGAGGAACGACTTCAGGTGGTACTCCTTTCACTCAAGTGTTTAATACTTATTCAGGAGCATCAGCAACAGATATTGCCACATCATTTACATTAGGCAAAGTAACGGTAAATGCAGAATCAGGGAAACCAGTACAAGTGTCAAATGGTTCGGGTACTGTCGGTAATATTAGTTACACTAAATATCTTGATTTAAGAGGAGGAGGTACTACTTCTAATCGTTCTGTGCAATTTACAACTGATGGCGCAGGTACATTAACCGTGTACAACAATGCAGCAGAAAATGGTCGCTCACTTGTATTGCTCAATGGTGCCACAACAGAAACTTCAACTAACAACACTGCAGTATTCAATATTCCAAGTGCTGGTACTTATTATGTATATTCACTGTCTGGCGGAATACGCATTTATGCAATAGATTTTTCTTCAACAGGAGGTGGAAGTAGTTCTACTATTTGCGACGACACTTATCAAACTACCGGCACAAGCATTACAATTCCAAACTTACAGTCGGGTGTAGCCTACACTTATCAAGTAAAAGCCATTAAGGGCACTACACAGCAATCTGAATATTGTCAGGCAAAAACAATCTCTACAACAGGAACTACAACATCAATTTCAGAGTCTAGTGTAAGTGAACCTGTGATTTATATTTCACAAGGGCAATTGCAAGTAAAAAATGCCGAAAATCAACCTGTTTCGATTTACAATACATTGGGACAAACAATAGCTTCCAATGTCTCTCTTCCATTTGATGTGAACAATCTGAAGGGTATCTATATCATCCGGATTGGTAATTTTTCTATGAAACTAAAATTTTGAACATTAAAACATTAAAGAAATATTTTTAACTTTGCAGCCGTTTGTCAGAAATGATAAACGGCTGCTCTTTTAATAGTCAAATTGTAAATTATTAAACTGTAAATAAAAAAGATGTTTCGACCTCGTTTTTTTGAAACCATAAAATCATATAATAAAGAAAAATTTGCAGCCGATGCCATGTCGGGCTTGATTGTAGGCATTGTTGCCTTGCCGTTAGCGATTGCTTTTGGTATTGCTTCGGGCGTAACTCCACAACAAGGTTTGATAACGGCAATCATTGCCGGCTTTATCATATCTTTTATCGGAGGCAGCAATGTGCAGATTGGTGGACCTACAGGCGCATTTATCGTTATTGTATACGGCATTATACAACAATACGGGCTGCAAGGCTTGATGATAGCCACCCTGTTGGCGGGCGTGATGCTTATCCTGATGGGTGTTTTCCGTTTGGGTACGGTCATCAAGTTTATCCCTTATCCGGTTATTATCGGCTTTACTTCGGGCATTGCCGTTACTATTTTCAGTACACAAATAAAAGATTTTTTCGGACTGCAAATAGTCAAAACGCCATCCGAATTTGTAGATAAATGGGTAGTGTATTTTGAAAGTTTCAACACAACCAATCTTTGGGCATTAGGTATTGGGGTGTTGAGCGTTTTGATTATTGTTTTCTCCGGAAAAATTATAAAGAAAATACCCGGATCGCTTATTGCCATTGTCGTGATGACAATTGCAGCGTTCTTGCTACGCGAATATGCTGATGTAAAAGCCATTGAAACCATTGGCGACCGTTTTACCATAACAGCATCCTTGCCCAAACCACAATGGTTCTCGCTCAACTTTGAAATAATTACCCGGCTGCTCCCTCCGGCATTTACCATTGCCCTTTTAGGAGCAATCGAGTCATTGCTCTCTGCAACTGTTGCCGATGGGGTTACCGGCGATCGCCATCACTCCAATACCGAATTGATCGCACAGGGAGCCGCCAATATAATTTCGCCTATCTTTGGTGGAATTCCTGCTACCGGAGCCATTGCCCGTACTATGACAAATATCAACAACGGCGGACGAACACCAGTTGCTGGAATAATTCACGCAGTGGTTCTTCTCCTCATTTTGTTGTTCTTAACCCCATTGACAAAATATATTCCGATGGCTTGTTTGGCGGGCGTGCTGGTGATAGTGTCATACAATATGAGCGAATGGCGCACATTCAAAGGCTTGCTCAAAAATCCAAAAGCAGATGTGGCTGTGCTTCTCACTACATTTTTCCTCACCGTTTTGTTCGATTTGACCATTGCTATCGAAATAGGCTTGTTGCTGGCAATATTGCTGCTCCTCAAACGGTTGTCCGAAACCTCCACTATTTCTATTTTCAAAGAAGATGTTCCGGTGGTGGATAGAGAAGGATCGGAGTCGAACGAACAACTCAAACTGCCCGCCGGTGTGGAAGTATACGAAATTGAAGGACCGTTTTTCTTTGGCATTGCCAGCAAATTCGACGAAGTGATGCAAACGCTTGGCGACAAAGCCAAAGTGCGTATTATCCGTATGCGCAGGGTGCCGTTTATCGATTCGTCGGGTATACACAACTTGGAGGTTTTGCTGCGGAATGCCAAAAAAGAAGGCATACAAGTAATTCTTTCGGGAGTAAATCCAGGCGTGTATGATACTTTAAGCAAAGCCGGGATTACAAGCGAACTGGGCGAAGAATTTGTGTGCAGCCACATTAGCGAAGCAGTGCAAAAAGCAAACGAAATAGTATCAAAACAATAATTCTTTTAATTATTAATTTTTAATTATTAATTTTTTATTTACCTTTGCGGCTCAAAATTTATTCACTAAATAATTTATCATTATGTATTTAACTGCTGAAAAAAAGCAAGAAATCTTTGGTAAATACGGAAAGTCTAACACTGATACCGGGTCTCCAGAGGCTCAGATAGCATTGTTTTCGTACCGTATCAGCCATTTGACTGAACACTTGAAGTCAAACAAAAAAGATTATAGTACTGAGCGTGCTCTTAAAATGTTGGTAGGTAAACGCCGCCGTTTGCTCGATTATTTGAAAGCAATCGACATTATGCGTTACCGCGCAATCGTAAAAGAGCTTGGCTTGAGAAAGTAAAAAGCTTCAAAAGTTAGAAAGGCAATTCTTGAAAAAAGAATTGCCTTTTTTATTGGCATTCAAACAGAAAAATTAGGTTAATTCATTTCATTTGAACATTTTATAGTGAGAAATGTTTTATTTACAATAAATAATATTTAACTTTGTTCGGGCATTTTTTCTTGTCCTGAAAAATAGTTAAAACCTTAATCTAAATAATTTTATGAAATTCAAACAAATGTTTTTGACTAAGCATGTATTATGCTTATTGTTCGGGTTAATATCTTTTTCTGCGTTTGCTCAGAAAGATATCTTGCTTTACTCTTCGGACATAACCAAATGGGGTGCTGTCGATGGCAGTTCTGCAAGTTCCGATGATGTTTCTTCGGCAACCGGCGAAGGCGAAGGCTTTAAAGTAGCTGGAAAGCCGGTGATAAACCCTTCTGGAACAGTTCTGGGCGATGTGGGCTTTTTTACACATAGTTCAGGAACAACCACTGTATTGGAATTTCCTCCTTTTACTTTTATAGCAGGAGGAGCAATAGAAATTCTGATAGCTCCTACCACCGCAAGCAATGGGCGTCCATTGGTTATTCCAGGTGCCGATGCTGTAATGATCGAAGGTCCTGTCCCCATACCAGCAAGTACTCGCTATGACCGTATCGGAGTCAGTAGCAATGGGGCAACCACTCCCTCTACGACTATGATGGGTGCAACAAACATTACTTTAGACAACGCCAAAGTAGGTGTTTATCATTCAGGAAATACTTGGGTTTCGTCCGGTGGAGACAAACCTTATATTGTAACTTTCCGTTTTCCGCCATCATTTACAGGAACAAAAGTTATTAAATTGGGCGAAGACGATTGGCACAAGGATATTGCTATTGCAGGAATAAAAGTATATACAGCTGTAGGTACAGTGCCTTATGTGGCTTCGACCAATTATGCTCCGGCACCTTCGAGTGGACTTACTATGAAAGGCACAGTAAATGGTGCTGCTCAAAGTGGCACTGTAGTAAATGCTCCGGTAAATATCAAGGGATGGAATATTGGTACACATGATGTGAGACTTTCTATCGAAGGGACTGATGCCGTGAAATTCAATCTTGTGGATGATGCTGCAAATGGTTTTACCTTGCAGCCCGATGGTTCGCTTATAGTAAGCAATGCAAAGATAACAGCTGCAGCAGGCACTCCAATAAATATTCAGTTCTCACCTTCGGTAAAAGCAGGGATTTCGAATGCAATATTGAAAATCGAAGAAATTGGTGGTACATCTGCTCCTTATAAAGTAACTCTTAGTGGTTTAACGGGCGAATCGACTCCGCAAATCCTTGCAGATACAGCACGGATTGCTTTCTGGGGATCTCCTATTTCTGCTACTACCAAAAAATTAAGCCTTGCCGGGTTAAATCTTACTGGTAATGTATCAATTTCCATAACAGGCACAGGGGCGAGCAAATTTTCGGTTACTCCGTTGAATATAGCCAAACAAACTGCCCTTAATGGAACATCAATAGATATTACTTACACTGCAGATATTAATTTCCCGTCAACCGCAACCGCTATGCTCGAAATTAAATCGGCAGGAGCGCCAACGGTTTATGTGCCTTTGACAGGTTATACCACCGAAGGACGACCTGAATTGTTGGAATTGAAATTTGTAATTAGTCCGGCAGGTTCAGGATTTGTAACGGCTTCTCCTGCCGGAACAATGTATTTGAAAGGCACTAACATAACAGCCGAAGTAATCCCTGAAAAAGGCTACAGTATCAGTTATTGGAGTGATGCTGGCGGGAATAAAAGCGCTAAACGCTCATTCCGTGTAAGCGATCTTAAGCAAGGTACAATTACTATATTTTTAATCAAAGATAATGGAATAATCATTAATCCTACCTCGAAATATGTAGCTTATATGCCCGATGAAAGCAAAGGACAAATAACCGGCACCGGATTTTTAGCACAATGGTCATTTCTTAAAGATACAGACGAGACCACTAATCCGGTAACGAAATATACCGTTGTAGTTTACAATCAAGATGGAACGCTAAAATCATCCACTGATGTTGGTTTGGTAAACAGCTATTCGGTAACTGGGCTAGCTCCGGGTGAGTTCTATCGCTACGAAATAGTAGCTACCAAACAAGATAATGCCACCAAAGCGACTGATCGTGTAGGTACTATTCAAATAACACCGGGACCAAGTTCGTTTGTTTGTGGGCAATAAAATTTTGTAAAAAGTAAAAAAGATATATACACATGAAAAATACACAAATAATAACAAAAATTGCTATTGTAGTTTTTTTACTACTACCGCGACTTACATTTGCTGCTTTCACACCACAAACGACAATGAATGTCAGCGGACAGTATGATATAAAGATGGTTAGTTCGGTCGGTATGCAATCTGTATGGCTTAGTCAGGCAAGCCCATACAAAGTAGTTCGTGCCATGACAAATGAGGAGATGCGCAGTATGGGTAAAAATATTGAGCAAAATAATGCTATCGGAGGAGCGAATACTGCAAAAACGGTTGTTCCTCTTCCTGCCGATGCTTCTGCTGCAGGGATTATAGGGCACAATGTAGTATTTACTGATTGCGATGAGGATATGAGTACATTCCAGTCATCGGCGGCCTATTTGGATTTTGGTTCGGAAATGGCATGTACTACTGTAGAAGCTGCTTATCTTTATTGGGTAACTTATACAGGTGGAAGTGTAGCTAATTATGCCAAATATCCGGAAACTCCTACCATGCGTTCTTTTAATGGAGGTAACGGCATAGGTTCCACTGACGGAGGAGCATATAAGACCGTAAAATTTAAAGCTGCCGGCGATGCTAATTACACCCCGGTAACTGCTACGCGCGAGTATGGTGCAGATAACCGTATTGTTTGTTTTGCCAATGTGACTAATTTAGTAAAAAACAAACGAGGAGGCTTGTATTGGGTTGCCGATTTGCGTGCAAAAATAGGAAGCCAAGCTGCGGTGGGTTGGTCGCTTATCGTATTGTATCGTCCGCCAAACTGTCCGCCTCGTACCATCAAATTCTGGGATGGAAATACTAGTGAAATTAGTTCCCCTGGAAATCAACCTTTCACCCTTACATTTAATCCGGGTGAGGTGCCGGCTTCGGGTAATAGCCGTTCCTATTTAGGTATTGCGGCATTGGACGGTGAAAACTTTGCAGGTTATCTAATAGGAAAAAATCCCACGAACCCGCCGTATGATTATTTAGATTTTAGATCTGGTGGGGGAACATTCAAAATAAACCCATTTGCACCTGGACAAACAGCTCCATTCCCAGGCGAGCCGCAACCGGGCTATACTTGTTACAGCGACAAGGGAATCATGCTCTCTACCGATGGGCACGATGGATTTTCTTCGTCGCGTATTTCTACCTGGGATCCTGAAAAGGGGACTAATGGAAATGAAGTACAGCGCCTGCCGAATATTGTAAATACAATTGGTTATGATGCACATCACTTGCGCTTGCCGGTGGGTGCAATGACTCCCGGAGCTACTTCGGCAACCATGACATACTATGCAGGGGATCAGGGAGGAACATTGCCTATATTTGCCTATATGGCAATTGAAACCTTGCAGCCTGACCTGAAGTTGTATCTCCGCAGCGAAGGCAATCCGGAACCTGGTAACGAATTTACTTATGTTTTGCGTGTAGAAAATATAGGTCCTGTTGCATCCAAAGGGCATGGGACTATTGTTGGCAGCAAAACCATCGAAGAGTTTATAGAAGATATTTTGGATGATGAAAAAATTGATTTTGTACCTGGTTCGGTAACTTACAGACGAGGTACGGCTCCCAAGCCTTTTGATTATGATGGAACTAATCCGAATGAAGAACATTTGAAGTTTTATTTGCCATCAATCGCAGCCGGAACAGGAAGTACAGCAAAAGACTCTGTAGTGATAGCATTTAAAGTAAAAGTAAAAGATTTGATACCTGCCAACAATTATATTTGGGCGTATGGTTGTAACCGTACTATCCGCAACAAGGCTACCCTTACCTTTGCTGCCGACAATGGCGACCCACTCAGTGCAGCAAGTAATGCTACTGCCGGTTGTGGTGGCGCAGGAAGCTATTATCCTTCGCCGGTACAAAGCAATGAATTGCAAGAAAAATATATAAAAACACACTTGGTACAAGATACTTTGACACAAAAAATAGCTGCTAATCCGAATATCAATATCTTGAACGCATTAAAAGCGTATACTGCTGATAAATATACAGAATTAGGATTAAGTTCGGCAGAATTGTCAATGTATAAATATTATACTATCGATGGACTTCCGGTAAACTCTACCGAAGTCTTTACACAAGGAAGTGAAGCTGTACAAAAATATTATGCTGAGGCTGATTTGGGTGGTGGTTGTATCGAGACTTTCAATTTTGAATTGATGGTTGCCAAGATACCTAAATTCAGTGAAACTCTTTCGGCACCAGGCATTAATAGTTATACAACTTGTGCTAATACTGCTACAGGTACGCTTGATATTGAAGTTTCAGACGGAACACCGGGTTATTGGGTAACAGTCAATAAGAATGGAACAGAAGTATTTCGCGGTTATTCTCCCGATAGTGAACTTACTCACACTTTCAAAGTAAAAGGCTTGGAAGCCGGCACCTATTCAGTAACCGTAGGCGATCAAGGCACGATTCCAACCACAGGAACCTTAGTAGTCGCCGATCCCACGCCGATCACCGTAAGTTTAGACCCCAACAGCCAGCAATATCAATGTGTTGGACAAAATCTGACA